>JAICNA010000242.1 GCA_025928955.1 Gemmatimonadales bacterium
CGCGGCGTGAACGGCCGCATCAGGATGAACTCCGCCTCCGCCTCGCCGGGCAGGCGCATGACCATGTGCCGGAGGAACGCCTCCCCCGAGGATTGCCGTTCGCCGCTCGGGAGCGCAGTCGAGCCGCCGGGGATCTGCCACTGGTCCTCGCGGTGGTAGAACGTTTCCGCGTTCCCCATGTGGTACGTCGCGTAGAGGCTCGACTGGAGCCGGAAGAGGTCTTCCGGGTATCGGATGTGCGCGCGCAGGTCCGCGGGCATCGAGTCGAACGGCAGCATGATGCGTGGATAGATGCCGCCCATCGTCCGGATGATCGGATCGGCCGGGTCGGTGACGAAGGCGCGGACGGTGCCGTCGTAGGCGTCGATCGCCACCTTGACGCTGTTCCGCATGTAGTTGACGCCGCCGACGGACTCCGCGTACGGATACCGGTTCGACACCGTGTACGCATCGAGCAGCCAGGTGAGCCGGCCATCGTCGCGGATGACGAGATAGGGATCGCGATCGAGGAGGAGGAAGGGAAGCGCCCGGTGGGCGCGCTCCCGGATCGAGCGGTGATAGAGAATGCGCGTGCGATCGTCGAGATCGCTCGAGAGGAGGATGTTGAGCGAGCCGAAGCGCAGCGCGTAGAGCAGCCGGCGCGCGAGCGACGCGATCGGCACGCCGCCCTGCCCGTCGTACGCCGAGTACGCCGCCGCGTCGCCTTCGCCGGCCGGATAGTCGAACTCCCGCTGGCCGCTCGGCGCGAGCACGAAGTCGTTCGAGCGCTCGCCGTAGTAGATCTGCGGCCGGGTGATCTCGAGGTCCACCGACGAGACGGGCGGCAGGTCCTTGATGAAGAGGACCGGCAGCCCCTCCGGGGTCACCTCGTTGGACGGGCCGAGCGTGACGCCCATACCGTGCGTATAGGTGAGGTGCTCGTTGATGAACCCGCGCGTCGGGAGCGCCTCGGTGTTCATCTCCCGGGCGGAGAGCATCACCTGCCGGAGAGCCCCGTCGAACCGGTAGCGGTCGTCGTCGACGGCGATGAAGTCGTAGTAGGTGCGGATCGACTGGATCTGCCCGAACGTCTGCAGCAGCGGCTCGCGGTCCCAGAGGCGCACGTTGTCGATCGTCGCGCGGTTGGCCGCGATGATCCCGGGCGTGAGTGCGGCATCGGGGGCGAGGTCGCGCGACTCGACGCTGTCGATCCCCCACGCTTCGCGCGTCGCCGCGATGTGGTGGATGATCTGCGGCGTTTCGCGCGCCAGCTCGTTCGGCTGCACCACGAGCCGCTGGTAGATGCTCGGCACGACCGCGGACGCGATGGCGATGGCGACGTAGGCGAGCACGACGCGGATCGTCACCGGCACCACCCGCCCGCGGAACCCGCCCCAGGCCACGAGCCCGGCGCCGAGGAGCGCCGCGATGCTCAGGAGATGCAGCGCCGGGAGCCGCACGTGGAGGTCGGCGAAGGTCGCGCCGGCGAGGGGCGCGTGGTCGCCGAACAGAAGGCCAGGGATCCTGACGTAGTGGATGCGGAGCGCGGTCACGAGGAGCATCACGCCGGCGAGCAGCGCGAAATGGGCCTGCGGGCGCTGCCGGATCGCGAGGCGCTTGCCCACCGTGCCGATCTCCGCGCGCACCAGGTAGATCGGCAGCGCGACGAAGACGAGCGCCACGACGAGCAGCGCGGACGCGAAGCCGAGCGCCAGCTCGATGGCCGGCAGGCTGAAGACGTAGTACCCCACGTCCCGGCCGAAGACGGGATCGACCCGGCCGAACGGCGTGCCGTGAATCGCCTGGAGCGCGGTGATCCATTCGGGCGTGACCGACAGGGCGCCCATGATGGCGAGGAACGCGGTCCACGGCAGCGCGAGCGCCACGCTCTTCCGTTCGAGCATTGCCCGCATCTCGTTCGAGAGGCCGCCGAGCCCGCCGACGTAGCCGTGGATCGACTCGCGGTCGGGATGGACGCCGTGGAGCGCGAAGCGCGCGTTACCGTAGAGAAAGAGAAGGCCGACGACGCCGGCCGCGAGGCCGATGGCCCACTGTGCCGCGATCTTCGTGAGGAAGACCCGCTCGAACCCGATCTCGCGGAACCAGAGCCAGTCGGAGAGCCGGGCGGCGAGGGCGGGCACCAGGAGCAGCCCGATGACGACGAGCAGAATGAGGGCGATGAGAAGTCGCCGCCGGCCCGACCGGCGCCGCCCCCCTGCGCGCCTGGCGCCCGGCGGCCGGATCCCTGCTTCGCGGAGGCTGCGGACGAACGGATCTTCGTCCGGTATGATCGGGTCGGCCACGGCGGGTCCAGGGAGGAGGTGAATGAA
>JAICNA010000060.1 GCA_025928955.1 Gemmatimonadales bacterium
CGCGCTCGCGCTCCAGGTGGCCACTCGTGCGGCCGTGGCCGTCGACAACGCGCTGGTCCACGGCGCAGAGCGGGCGGCCCGTGCCTCGGCGGAACGCGCCGCCCAGCGGGCCACCCGCCTGCACGAGGTGAGCCTCGCGCTCGGCGCCGCGATCACCGAGGTGGAGGTCGGCGCGGTGGCGCTGGACGCGATCGTTGCGGCGCTCGAGCCGTGGGGGGCGGCGCTGATGCTCCTCGATGCATCGGGTGATGCGCTGTCGGTCGTCCAGTCGCGCGGGTTCCAGAACGAGCTGGTGGAGCGCTTCCGGCGCATCCCGCTCGCGGCCGACGTGCCGGTCTGCCATGCGGTCCGCTCGGGGCGTGCCGTGATCCTCGAATCGCGCTCCGCGCGGAGTGCGGCGTACCCATCGCTCGACCGCGAGCTCGCCGTGACGCGCTCGGGCGCCATCGTCGCGCTGCCGCTGCTCGTCCATGAACGGGTGCTCGGTGCCCTGGCGCTCAGCTTCTCGGACGAGCGGACGATCTCGCAGGGAGAGCGGGCCTTCATGCTGACGCTCGCCTCGCAGTGTGCGCAGGCGGTCGAGCGGGCGCGGCTCTTCGACGGCGAGCGGAGCGCGCGCGCGGACGCGGAGCGCTCCCTGCAGGCGCTGCAGGTGAGCGAGGCGCGGTTCCGCAGCGTGTTCGAGTCGCGGATGCTCGGCATCGCCTTCTGGAACGGCACCCACGTCACGGACGCGAATGCCGCGTTCCTCGAGATGCTCGGGTATGCTCCCGACGACGTCGCCTCCGGCGAGCTGCGCGCCGCGCGGCTCACTCCCCCGGAGTACGCCGATGCCGACGCGAAGGCGCGGGAGGAGGTACGGCTGCGGGGAACGTGCGCGCCGTATCAGAAGGAGTTCTTCCGGAAGGACGGGAGCCGCGTCCCCGTGCTCGTCGGCGGCACCATCTTCGCCGACGGGACCGGGGTCTTCTTCGTGCTGGACATGACCGAGCAGCGGCAGGCGCTGGAGCAGCTCCAGGCGGCCCAGCGAATGGAAGCGGTGGGCCGCCTCGCCGGGGGGGTGGCGCACGAGATCAACAACGCTCTGCAAGGCGTCCTCGGATTCAGTCGCTTCGCCCTCAAGGCACTGCAGGGGGACGACCCCGTGCGCGCCGACGTGGAGCAGGTCGAGCGTGCCGCCTATCGCGCCGCAACCATCACGCAGCAGCTCCTGGCCTACAGCCGCCGGCAGCTGCTCCGTCCCGCGGCGCACGATCTCGGCGCCATCCTCGACGCGTTCGAGCCGCTGCTCCGCCAGGCGCTCGGCCCCGAGCGGCGCCTCGAGATCGCGCGGCCGGCCCATCCCGCGATGATCATGGCCGACCGGGGCCAGATCGAGCAGGTGCTCCTCAACCTGACGCTCAATGCACGCGATGCGATGAGCGCAGGCGGGCGGCTAGCCATCGGCGTCGAGCTCGCCGAGGCCGCCGGAACGGACGGGCGGGGCGGGCGACTCGTCGCGCTCACGGTGTCCGATGACGGGCACGGCATGGACGGCGCGACGCTGGCCCAGATCTTCGATCCCTTCTTCACGACCAAGCCGCCGGGGGAGGGAACGGGCCTCGGCCTCGCGGTGGCGCAGGGCATCATCCGGCAGAGCGGTGGGCAGATCTACGCCACGAGTGAGCCGGGGCGCGGTGCCACCTTCCGGATCCTCCTCCCGCAGGCCGGTGGCGATTCGCGTGCGGAAGCGCCACCGGTGGCCGCCCCACTGCATGGCGGCTCGGAGCGGGTCCTTCTCGTGGACGACGAGGAAGCGGTGCGGGCATATGTCGGCCGGCTGCTGCGGGAGCTCGGGTACGACGTCATCGAAACGTCGACGCCGTCGGCCGCCCTGGCTGCGCTCGAGGCGGCGGACGCCGGCGGTACGCCGATTTCGCTCGTCGTTTCCGACATCATCATGCCTGCCGGCGGCGGGGAGGCTATAGCCCGCGGCGTCGACGCGCTCCGAAACCGCGACGGGCGCCCGCCCATTCCGATCCTCTATATCTCGGGCCACAGCGACGATCAGGTGGCGCACCGCATGCGCGAGGGGCGTACGGCCTTCATCCAGAAGCCGTTCGACGCCGACCTCCTTTCCCGCACAGCCCGCGCGCTGATCGACTCGGCGCGGGCACCGGCGTGACGGCCGCCAGGCCGGGCGAATCCAGCGCTTTCGTGACTCCCCGCTCGCATTAGCTTTCCGCGCCATGCGAATCGTGCTGCAACGGGTTTCCCGCGCCTCGGTGTCCGTCGGAGGGGAAACGCGGGGGGAAATCCGGCAGGGGTACTGCGTCCTTGCCGGCTTCGCGCCCTCCGATTCCGCGCGCGACGTCGAATGGATGGCGGAGAAGGTGGCGGGCCTTCGCCTTTTTGCCGATGCGGAAGGAAAGATGAACCTCGCTCTCGGCGACGTCGGCGGCGCGGTGCTCGTGATCTCGCAGTTCACGCTCTACGGCAATGCCGAGAAGGGCCGCCGGCCCTCGTTCATCGAGGCCGCGCCTCCCGAAATCGCGATTCCGCTCTACGAGTCCTTCATCGCGGCGTTCCGCGGCCGCAATATCCCGGTTGCGAGCGGGGTGTTCGGCGCGCACATGGAGGTCGAGATCCACAACGACGGACCCGTGACCCTCATCCTCGAGCGGGGCGCCGCATGACGGGGCGGGTGCTGACGCTGGCGTCCGCCTCGCCGCGCCGTCGTCAGCTCCTCGAGATGCTCGGCATTCCCGTCGTGGTGAAGCCCTCCCACATTCCCGAGATCCATCGCCCCGGTGAAGCGCCGGGCGCGTATGCCGCACGGCTCGCCCGGGAAAAGGCCTCGAACGTCGCAGGCGAATGGGTGCTCGGCGCGGACACGACCGTGGTGCTCGATCGGGAGCTGCTCGAGAAGCCGATGGACGATGAGGACGCCGTGCGGATGCTGTCGCTCCTGCAGGGCCGGACCCACGAGGTGGTCACCGCCGTGGCGCTGATCGCGGGCGGCGCCGTCCGGGAGCGGATCGACGTCACCGAGGTGACCTTCCGCCCGGTGACCGAAGCGCTCCTCCGCGCCTACGTCGCCACGGGCGAGCCGATGGACAAGGCCGGCGCCTACGGCATTCAGGGTTATGGTGCGGCACTCGTCGAGCGGATCGACGGGGACTTCTTCGGCGTGATGGGGCTCCCGGTACGACTCGTCATCGAGCTGCTGGGAGAGGCGGGGTGGGAGTATGGCTTCGGGCAGGAGCGATGAGCGACGAGCGGCACGCTCCGTAGTATTCCGCTCTCCCGCTCTCCCGCTCTCCCGCTTTCCCGCTAATTTCTCACCAATGCCCGCCTACCGCCTCGTCGCCACCGAAGGGACCCAGAGCTTCGACCTCCCGGCCGGCCGGAGTGTGGTCGTCGGGCGCGGGGTGACGAGCGACATCGCGCTCTACGATCCGACCATCAGCCGCCGCCATGCCGAGCTCACCGCCGGGCCCGACGGCGTGCAGGTGCGGGACCTGGGCAGCTCGAACGGGACCTGCGTGAACGGTGCCCGTGTCGCCATCGGGCTCATGCAGCCGGACGACTCGATCGCGTTCGGGAAGGTGCGCTTCCAGCTCGAGCAGCTCGCCGAGCCCGGCTATGATCGGCGCCGCTCGAGCGGGGGCCTGACGCCTCACGGCACCATCGTCCGGCAGCTGCACGTGCGCGGCGGCATCGTGCCGGTCGAGATCACCATGAGCGGCCCCGTCGCGGTGGGCCAGCTTCGCCTCGGCGGGCCGAACGACGCACAGCGCGCGACGCGGAAGCTCACCCTGCTGCTCGAGATCTCGCAGAAGCTGTCCGGCGAATTCGACCTGGACCGGCTCCTCGGCACCGTGGTGGACGTGACGTTCGAGATCATGAACGTGGATCGCGTGTCCATCCTGCTGCTGAACGAAGCGACCGGCGAGCTCGTCCCGCGCATCTCCCGCAGCCGCCTGGGCGATACGCAGTTCAAGCACGTGCCGAAATCGATCGCGCAAAAGGTGGTCGACGAGCGGGTCGCCGTGCTCTCCCACGATGCCGCGGCCGATACCCGCTTCCAGGGCCAGTCGATCGCCCTCCAGAGCGTCCGCAGCGCGATGTGCTCGCCGCTCATGGCCGAAGGCGACCGGGTCCTGGGGCTGCTCTACGTGGACAATCTCACGTCGGCGAATTCCTTCTCGGACGAGGACCTGCAGTTCCTGGTGGCGTTCAGCGGACTCGCGGCGGTCGGCATCCGGAACAGCCTGTACGCCGTGCAGCTCCAGCGGGAAGCGATGGTGCGCTCGAACTTCGAGCGCTACTTCGCGCCGAACGTCGCCGCGGAGATCGTCCAGCAGAACGAGGCGGTGAAGCTCGGCGGCGAGCGGCGGCCGCTCACGATCCTCTTCAGCGATATCCGCGGCTTCACCACCCTCTCCGAGTCGATGCCGCCGGAGGAGATCGCCCGGCTCCTGACCGACTACTTCTCCGAGATGGTGGAGATCGTGTTCGAGCACGGTGGCACGCTCGACAAGTTCATCGGCGATGCGATCATGGCGCTCTGGGGCGCCCCGATCGCGCATGAGGACGATCCCGATCGCGCGCTCGGCGCGGCCATCGCGATGCAGCGGGCGGTGGCCCAGCTGAACGCGAAATGGGCGGAGACGGGCCGCCCGCCGATCGGGATCGGCATCGGAATCAATTTCGGCGAGGCCTTTGCGGGGAATATCGGCAGCCACCGCCGGCTCGAGTACACGGTGATCGGTGATGTCGTGAACACGGCGGCGCGGCTCTGCAAGGACGCCGAAGCGGGCGAGATCCTCGTGGGGTCCGCCTTCCGTGCGGCGGTCCGGCACCAGGAGCTGTTCGAGCCGGCGGTCGAAATGTCGCTGCGAGGGAAATCGGCGGCCGTCGAGGTCTGGCGGGTGCGGCCCGACCGCTAGGGCGTCGGCAGCTCGGCGTCGCGCGGCGCGCTGACGATGTACGATCCGGGGCCCGGCAGCGCCGCGGTGAGGTTGTCGGTGGCGGGGCGGGTCGAGGGGAGATAGGTGACGGTGTCCCGCTCGAGCGCGCCGACGAACAGTTGCCGCTCGAACGCGATGTCACTCCCGAAGCGCCCTCGCGCATCGGCCGGCGCGAGGAAGTGCACGGCGTACTTGAACGTGACCGTCGCCTGCCGCAGTCCGCTGCTCGATTCCAGATCGATGCCATAGACGCCGGGACGCGGCCGGATCGTCACCTGCACCTCGCCGCTTCCCGGGGCGAACGACGCGCTGTCGAACGCGACTTCGGCGAACATCGCGTGGTCGGGCGCCGGATGGCGGACGACGACGACGCGCGCGCTGTTCGCGGGAAACGTCACGGTCGTATCCGCCGGGGGCCCGCCATCGGCCTCGAGGACGTAGACCTGGTCGACGGGCCGCGCGGCCGGGACCCGGGCTGCCGGCGCGACATCCTCCGTTCCACTTCCGCGTCCGCCGCAGCCGCCAGTCGCGACCAGCAGGGCGAGCGTTGCGCTTGCCCCGCCTCGCCGTGCCCGGGATATTGCGGTCAATGTCCGCTCGCTTTCCTCTGTTAGTGGCCGCCGCGGCACTTTCCGCCGCACCCGCTCCGGTCCTCGCCCAGCAATGGAACGCGCCCGACGCCCTCGCGCTCGCGGCCGCGGGCAGCGCGCGCCGCCAGGAGGCGCAGGCGGATTCGACGCTGGCGAGCTATCGCACGCGAGCCCATGGCTTCGTCTTCTTCCTGGCCCAGGTCGGCGAGGAGGGGCTCGCCCAGCCGCCCAGACTGGTGAAGGCGGACGAGCTGCAGGTGGAAGTGTATTGGCGCGCGCCGAACCGGAGCAAGCAGGTCATCCTCGGCTGGCGCGACGGCACCTTCCTTCCCACCGACATCAACTACCACCGCGACCACCTCGGGATCGTCACGAACAACTTCGGCGACCTCATTCGCATCGGCGAGGGCGACGAGGTGCGCGACGTGCCGCACCCGCTCTCCCCGGGCGGGCTGCAGGCCTATGACTTCGCGATCACCGATTCGGTGGTCGTGGAAGGCGTCGAAGGATCGGTGAGCCTGCTCGCGCTGTCGGCCCGCCCGAAGGATTTCAGCCGGCCGCTCGTCGTCGGGACGCTCTATCTCGATGCCGGCACTGCGCAGCTCGTACGGTTCCGATTCAGCTTCACTCCTGCGGCATACCTCGACCGGCAGCTCGAGGATATCACGATAACGCTGCAGAGCTCACTGTGGGAGAATCGCTACTGGCTTCCGTACCGCCAGGAAGTCGAGATCCGCCGGCGGTTCAGCTGGCTCGAGTTCCCCGCGCGCGGGATCATCCAGGGCCGCTGGGAGATCGAGGACTACGACGTCAATGCCGAGTTCCCCGATGCGGTGCTCGCCGGGCCGGCGATCGGCGGGCTCCGGCGCACCGGCGGGCCCGATTCGCTCTTCGCCGAGCCGCTTTCGGAGGCGATCGCGGCGGTGGCGCGGCCGCTCGACGAGCGGGAGATGGCGCAGATCCGGGCCGACATCGAGCGGCTCGCCGGCAACAACCTGCTGAGCGGACTTCCGTCGGCGCGCATCGGCGGCGCGGGGATCAGCGACTTCGTGCGCGTCAACCGGGTGCAGGGGCTCGCGCTCGGAGGCCGGGCGGTGCTCGGACTCCGGCGCAACCGCGTGCAGCTCACGCCGTCGATCGGGATCGGCACTTCGGACGGGCGGGTGACCGGCGGCCTCACGGCGCGCATCGGCACGGGCGCCACCGAGCTCACCGCATCGGTGTCGCGGCGCGTGCAGGACTTCAGCGACTACCCGGTAATCGCGCCGGTGCTCAACTCGATCGCCGCGCAGGAATTCGGCGAGGATTACGGCGACTACGTGCTCCTCGATGCGGCCTCCGCGGGTGTCGGCCACCGGATCGACGCGCGCCACGTCCTCGCCGTCGAAGGCGCAATCGAGCGGAGCCGCTCCCTCGAGGTCGAGTCGTCGCCGGCCACCGGCACCTACCGGCCCAATCCGGCGCTCGGCGCCGGGATCTACCGGATCGCCCGGCTGCGGTTCGAGCGCGGGGCGGGGTCATCGGTGGCCCAGGTGAGCGACGTGCGCGGGAGCCTCACGTTCGAAGCCGGCGAAGGCCCGACCAACTACCGCCGTGCCAGCGGCTCGGCGCGCTGGCTCAGGCCAGTCGGCCGGACGGAGCTGGTCGTGCGCGCCGCCGCTGGTGTCGCGAGCGAGGGGGTCCCCGGCTACCGTTCGTTCGCGCTCGGAGGCCGCGGCACGCTGATCGGCGAGCCCTTCCGCGCGTTCGGTGGCAGGCGGTCGCTGCTCGGGCACGTCGAGTGGCGCGTGAATGCGCCCGCACCCGCGATCCCGCTCGGGTCGTTCGCCTCCACCGGGAACACGATGGTCCTCGCGCCTTTCGCCTCGGTCGGCTGGACCGGTGGGGCGGTGACGAACGGCATCGGGACCGCGAGTGACGGTGCGCGCCCCGTCGTCGGCCTTGCCGCGGAGCTGTTCATGAGGCTGATCAGGGTCGAGGCGGGTATGGCCCTCCGGACCGGAGAGGTCGGCGTGACCGTCGACATCGGCCGGGACTGGTGGGGTGCCCTGTAGGGCGCGGCTCGTACATCACGGCTGGCCCCTCGGCCAGTGCCGCTCGCCCGGGTCCGCCGTTATCGTTCAGCGTCCATTTTCCATCCTGCAGCCCAAGAAGCGGTCGAATGCAATTCACCGACGAATGGCTGGTCCCGACCATCGAGCCACTCCTCCCGCCCGGGAGCATCGCCGCCATCCGCACCGAGGCGGGCGGGCGCCCCACGGCATTGTGGGACATCGTCGTTCAGCGGAAGCTGCTGGCGGACGACAAGGTGGTCGCGGCGCTCGCCAACCGGTTCCGGATCCCGGTGGTGCCGTCCGTAGCACCTGACCCGGCGGTCAAGGAGGCGGTGAGCGAAGCGGTCATTCGCCGCTTCAACGTGCTCCCCTTCCGCCTCACCGACTCGCACCTCGACGTGGCGACGGCAGCGCCGTTCGACATCGATGCGGAAAAGGTGCTTGCGTTCACGACCGGCCGCGAAGTCCGCCTGTTTCTCGCCTCGCCGTCACGGATCCGGGACGGAATCTCCGAACTCTTCCCTTCGGAGGATGCGGTCGCCAAGCTCCTCGGCGGTCTCGACCATGGCGCCGAGGTCCAGCAGCTCGACGAGGATTCGGAGGAGCTCGGCACCTCCGCCGAAGAGGCGAGCCACGCGCCGATCGTCCGACTGGTCGACATGATGCTCGCCGACGGGATCGCGAGCCGCGCGAGCGACATCCACGTGGAGCCGGTGGACGGCGGCGTGGCGGTGCGCTACCGCATCGACGGCGTGCTCCGGCAGGTCATGAAGGTTCCGCGGAGCGCCGGCATCCCGCTGATCTCCCGCGTGAAGATCATGTCGGGCCTCGACATCGCCGACCGCCGCCGCCCGCAGGACGGGCGCGCCCGCGTTTCGGTCAACGGCAACCCGATCGATCTGCGCGTCTCGACGCTGCCCGCCGCGGGCGGAGAGAAGGTCGTGATCCGCGTGCTCAACACGCGCGCCACCCTGCTCTCCCTCGAGGCGCTCGGGATGTTCGAGGACGAGCGCGAGCGCATCACGGCGCTGCTCGATCACAAGGAAGGCATCCTGCTCGTCACCGGTCCGACCGGCTCCGGCAAGACGACCACGCTCTACTCCGCCCTCCGCCTCGTCCAGGGCGAAGGAATCAACATCGTCACGGTCGAGGACCCGGTCGAGTACAAGCTCGGCGAGAACATCGTGCAGGTGCAGGTGCAGGAGAAGGCGGGACTGACGTTCGCGTCCGCGCTCCGCTCGATCCTCCGCCAGGACCCCGACGTGGTCCTCGTCGGCGAGATCCGGGACCAGGAGACGGCGCAGATCGCGGTGCAGGCCTCGCTCACCGGGCATCTCGTGCTTTCCACCCTGCACACGAACGATGCGGCGAACGCGGTCACGCGCCTCGTGGACATGGGCATCGAATCGTACAAGCTCGCGTCCGCCCTGCGGGGTGTGGTGGCGCAGCGGCTCATGCGGCGGCTCTGCATGGCGTGCCGCACGCCGATGACCGCGTCGCTTGGCCCGAAGCTCCGGCGGCATGTGCCGCAGGGAGCCACCCTCTATCAGGCGGTCGGCTGCCCCGACTGCGCGATGACCGGGTATCGCGGCCGCTTCAGCATCGTGGAAGTGCTCGCGGTGACACCGGAGATCGAGCGCCTGATCGGCTCGGGTGCGACGGCGGACCGGCTGGCGGACGCAGCGCGTGCCGGGGGGATGAAGGCGCTCTGGGAGAGCGGGCTCCGCCACGTGCTTGCCGGGGAGACCTCGACCGAGGAGCTGCTGCGAGTCACCGACGTCCCGGCGGAACGACGCGCGAGCGCAGCTCCGCCGGCTGCCGAGCCGCCGCGCGCCGCGGGGACTTCGGCGCCGCCCGCACCGGTGGCGAGCGGCTACGCGGCGGCGGACCTGAGCGGCAGCTTCGACCTGCTCGACGAGCTGGCGCCGCCGGCGGAAGGTGCGGCGCCCCGCCGAGCGACGGTGCTCCTCGTCGAGGACGAGGAGTCGCTCCGCAAGGTGATGAAGGACCTGCTGGAGCGCGACGGGTACTCCGTCGCCGAAGCGGCGGACGGCATCTCCGCGCTCGACCAGGTGGACCGCGTGGCGCCGGACGTGATCATGCTCGATCTCAACCTGCCGGGGCTCGACGGCTACCACGTGCTGCAGCAGCTCCGGTCCCGGGCGGCGACGAGCCGGATCCCGGTCATCGTCCTCACGGCCAAGGGAGACGAGGACAACGAGGTGCGCGTCTTCCAGCTCGGTGCCGACGACTTCCTCACCAAGCCGTTCCGCGCCAAGGCACTCTCCGCGCGACTCGAGGCGGTCCTCGGTCGTCGGCGCGCCTGAGCGCCGTGGACCCGGCTGACGGCTCCGCTTCCACCGGAGTGCGCGTCTCGCTGATCGACCTCTACGTGCTGCGCGGGGCCGGTGCGGCGCTGCGGTGCCTGGTGCTCCGGCGGGCGAGCGGCACGCGCTGCACGGGCGCCTGGGAAGTCGTGCACGGGCACATCGAGCCGGGCGAGACGCCCGCGGAGGCCGCGGTCCGGGAAATGGCGGAGGAAACCGGCCTCGTGCCGGCGCGCCTCTTCAACGTGAGCCGTGTCGAGGCGTTCTACCAGCATCGCACCAACGAAGTGGCACTCGTGCCCGTCTTCGCGGCCTTCGTGGACACAGCCGCCGAGGCGTCGCTGGGCCCGGAGCACGATGCGGCGGAGTGGCTCACCCCCGACGATGCGCGTGCGCGGGTGGCCTGGCCGCGCGAGGCCCGGGCGATCGAGGACATCGTCCGGGTGCTCGGAACCGGCAGCGCAGGCGTGATCGCCGACGTGCTCGAGATCTGACGGGCCTCGGCCGCGTGTGGCGGCGCCGCGGGCTCGCGCGTCACTTACGAAGGCAACCCCGATCGTCCGCCGCAAAGGATCCCGCTCTTCCGTGACTCATCCATTCCCGGTCGTCGTTCTCATCGCCGGTGCGGCGATGACATTCCCGCTCCTCGCTCCCGCCACCGCTCCCTGCATTCGTCCGACTCGCGCGGGCACGCAGGTGCAGGGGGAAGTGCAGGTGTGTCCCGGCCGGTACCGGATTCCGGATCCGCGTGCCCAGGGCGTCATCGTCGCGGCCAGCAGCGGCACCCGGATCGATCTCACCGGGGTGACGCTGCAGAGCGGCGACACGGCCCCCGAGCGCTTCACCGGGCGAGGCGTCGTCGTCAGCAACCTCGACAACGTGACGATCATCGGCGGGACGATCCGCGGCTATCAGTACGGCGTGCGCATCGAGGGGGGACGCGGCCATCGCATCAGCGGCGTCGACGTCTCCGGGTCCCGCGCAACGCGCCTCCGGTCCACGCCGGAGCGCTACGACGAGCGAGACTGGCTCGACATCTTCCACCCCGACACCTTCGAGCAGTACGGGAGCGGGATCTACCTGCGGGGCACCGACGGTGCGTCGGTGACGAACGTCGTGTCACGCGGCGCGCAGAACGGCATCGGGCTGTTCGCTGCCCGCGCCTCGTACATCGCCGACAACGACGTCTCGGGGAACTCGGGCTGGGGCATCCACCTCTGGCGCTCGTCCCAGAACATCATCGTCCGGAACCGGGCGCACCACAACGTGCGCTGCGAGAGCGAGCGCTACCGCCGCGGCTGCGATTCCGCCGGAATCCTCCTCCGCGAGCAGAGCGACTCGAACACCATCGCCCACAACGACCTCTCCCGCTCGGGAGACGGGTTCTTCCTGAGCGGCCACCGGCCGCTGGTGAAGCCATCGATCGGCAACCTCGTCCTCCGCAACGATGCGACCGGGGCGTGGCACAATGCCTTCGAATCGACATTCAGCTGGGGCAACACGTTCATCGACAACCGCGCCGACAGCTCCGACTACGGATTCTGGCTCGGCTATTCGAGCGGCAACCTGGTCCGCGGCAACACGATCGTCGGCTCGCGCACTGCCGGCATCGCGATCGAGCACGGCAGCGACAACACGCTCGCCGCCAACGTGATCATCGGCGCACCGACCGGCATCCGACTCTTTGCGCCGACGGCGGGTGCGGAGCCGAGCCGCGGCTACGCCGTGGACGACAACGTGCTGGCACGGCTCGAGCGCGCCGTCGTGCTCGAGTCGACCACCCGTGCGCGCATCCGCGGCAACCTGTTCGACGGCGTGCGGGACGGCCTGATCGTTGACTCGATGGGGCGCGATGCGGCGGTGACGGGCAACGTGTTCCTGCGGGCGAGCGGCCGGTTCATCGACGCGGCGGCCCTCGATGCGGGAGGGAACTACTGGGGCGCGGCGAGCGAGGCGGATGCGAGGGCCCAGGTGGCGCCCGGCGTCACGATCGCGCCGTGGCGTCCGGCGCGGGCGGCGGGGTACTGACACTGCGGCCACCGAGCACCTCGTCCGCCAGCGAGCGGAGGCGGCGAAGGTCGAACGGCTTGCTCACGCGGCGATCCTCGTTCCGGCCACCGACTGCGATCAGCCGCTCTGCCCACCGCTCGTCCGAGTCCCGCAGCTCCTGAACGAACGGCCGACCCGACGGCGCGGCGAGGGTCGCGTCGGCGATGACCAGATCGTAGTCCGTTGCCGCCGCCATCGCCATGCCTTCCGCACCATTCCGCGCACTTTCCACCCGATAGCGATCCGCCGTGAAGAGCGCGGCGATCACCCGATGCGCCGTCGCGTCGTCGTCGACGATGAGGATGCGCCGCTTCCGCTCCGACGGCTGCGGCGTGACCCGGCCGGCGGGCAGGTCGGCGGCGGGGAGCTCGATCGTGAACTCGGCGCCGCCGTCGGCGCCTTCCTCGTACGCGAGCGTCCCGCCATGGGCCTGGATCAGGCCGTAGCTCAGCGAGAGGCCGAGGCCGGTGCCCTGGCCGGCCGGCTTGGTGGTGAAGAAGGGGGTGAAGAGATTCGCGACCAGCTCGGCCGGCACGCCGTCTCCGGTGTCCCGCACGGCGAGGATGACACGATCCTCGACCCGCGCGGTCTCGATCGTGATGCGGCGGAGGCGGCCCGGCGGAAGGTCGGCGATCGCCTGCACCGCATTGGTGAGCAGATTGAGGAGCACCTGCTGCAGCTCGTGCGGATCGCCCATCACGATCGCCGGGAGCGGGTGCAGCTCAGTGACGAGCTCGATCCCGCGCAGCCGGATCTCGTACGCGACGAGCATGGTGGTCCGCGCGACCACGTCGTTGACGTCGACCGGCGACTGCTCGGTCGTCCCGGTCCGGACGAAGGTGAGCAGGTTCTTCACGATGCGGCCGGCGCGCCCCGCCTGCTCGTGGATGATCCTCAGGTGCTGGCGCGGCGCGTCCCCTCCCACGTCCCGCTCGAGCAGCAGCTCGGTGAGTCCCGCGATGGAGGTGAGCGGGTTGTTGAGCTCGTGCGCCACGCCCGAGACGAGCTGGCCGATCGCGGCCATCTTCTCGTTCTGGAACAGCTGCGCCTCCATCGAGCGCTGCTCGGTGACGTCCTCGACCAGCGCCACCATGGAGCCGGCGCGGTCGTGACCGCTCTGGAGCGGTGCGATCGTGAGGCGGAGGAAGCGATCGCGCCCTTCGGGGCGGAGGACGACGGGCGGCGGGCTCTCGCCTTCGTGCGCGGCCTCGATCAGCGCGGCGGCGGTCTCCATGTCCCCGAAGACGAGCTCCCGGAAATTCCGGCCGATGAGCTCCGCCTCGGTCAGTCCCGCCAGGCGTGCGAGCGAGGAGTTCGCGCGCTGGATGGCGCCGCCGGGGTCGATCACCGCGATGCCTTCCCGCAGCGCATTGAACGCCGTTTCCCACTCGCGGCGCCCCTGCTCGACGATGGCGAAGAGCCGGCTGTTGGCGAGTGCCACCGAGGCGTTCGTCGCGACGGTCGAGAGAAGCCAGAGGTCCTCCGTGGTGAACGGCCCGCCCTGGCGCTCCGTCACGGCGATCGCCCCGATCCGCTCCCCGTGGAGGCGAAGGGGCACGACCGCGGCGGAACGGGCGCGGATCGTCCCGAACACCGTGACATCGCGGTTCTCGACATCCTGCGCCACTTCGATGCGCCCGCGCTCGATCGCGGTGGCCACGAGTGACCCGGTGGCCGTGCTCGCCGCGGATCGATGGCCTCCGAGCGTGCCTTCGGCCGCGACGACTTCCAGCATGGTGCCCCCGGGCTCCCCGAGCACGACGATCGAGCCGTCCGCCTGGAGGAACCGCGCCGCATAGCGGGCCACCTGATCGACGATGTGCTCGAGCTCGAGCGACTCGGAGAGGACGTAGCTCAGCTCCCGCAGCGAGAAGAGCTCGCTGATGCGGCGGTCGAGCTGGGCTGCGGTCTCGTCGCGCTGGCGCGCGGCATCCGCGAGTGCGCGGCGGAGGCGGCGCGTCTCGAGCAGGAGCGCGAGGAAGGCGGTGACGACGGGAAGGAGGAGGAGCCACCAGGGGGAGAGGCCGACGGCCCGGAGCACGAGCCAGCCGGAGAGCGCGATCAGCAGACCGAGCCCCGTCGCCGCGAGCGCCGGCGGCACCGTGCGGCGGGGCTTCCCGTTCAGCTGGACGACTCTCCCGGCCGGCGGCTGACCCGCTCGGTCACGTAGCTGTCGGCCGGCGCGTTCGGCTTGACCCGCACCGACTTGGCGGGAATGCCGACGTTGACGTGATAGGGCCGGACGTCCTTCGTGGCGAGGGCCGACGCGCCCACCATCCCGTTGCGCCCGACCCGGACGCCGGCGAGGACCGTGGCGTGATAGGTAATGCGGACATCGTCCTCGAGCACGGTGCGGACGCTGGTGACGTCCTTCTGGTCCACGATGCTGTGCGTGTGGCTGTAGATGTTGGCGTAATCGGAGACGCTGACGCGATCGCCGAGCGTGATCCCGCCGCGATCGTCCAGGAGGACGTGGCGATGGACCACGACGTCGTCACCCACCTCGAGATTGTAGCCGAAGGAAAATTCGGTGTGCTGGAAGCATTTGAAGTTACGCCCGCAGCGCGCGAAGATCCTCGGCGCGAGCAGCCGCCGGAAGCGCACGCCCAGATCCACGTTCTGGCCGCCGGCGGCGGTCCGGTCGAAGGCATACCAGAGCCAGAGCAGCGGCTTCACGCGCGCGAATTTTTCCCGGTCCACGTCCCCGTAGTACTCGGGCTCGAGCGTGATGTTGTGGGGATCGAGCGTCGCGAGCAAGGCCTTCGTCGCGGCGGGAACGGCGGGATCGGCCAGGCGCTCGGCGAGATCGGCCCCCGGGACATGGAGGTCGACCAGCGTGTCA
>JAICNA010000247.1 GCA_025928955.1 Gemmatimonadales bacterium
CTCCCCCTCGTCCGCATCACGGCGTTCTACCCGCAGGAGGACACGCACCAGAGAGGCCGCGGGATCCTCTTCCCGCAGGGCGGACACATCCGCGCGCTCGGCGTACTGTTCAACACGAACATCTTCCCCGAGCGCGGAGGCCAGTGCTCCGAGACCTGGATTTATGGCGGCGCCGCGGATCGTGACGTGATGCAGCTGTCCGACGAAGAGCTCGGGACGATGATGGACGGCGATCGGCAGCGGCTCTGCGGCCGGTCGGTCCGGCCCTCCGGGCGAGTGGTGCACCGATGGCCCGCCGCGCTCCCGCACTATGACGTGCAGCTCGAGTCGGTGCGGGCGCGCGGCTTCGACCTGCCGAAGGGCGTGTTCCTCGTGGGGAACTACGTGGCGGGCATCGGCGTGCCGATGCTGCTCGAGCAGGCCGCCGCCGTCGCCGCCCGGGTGCGCACGGACGCGAACGCTTGACTCGCGCGGGGCGCGATAGTACAAAACGGCCACTTTCAAACCAATCAGCGTTCCGGCACTCTTAGCAGTCTGAAGCGGGGAAAGAGGCTTGGCCCAAACGGACGCAGAACTGCTCGATACCCCTGTCGCCGGCCATCCCACGCTCATCCTGAGCTCGCCCGATTTCCATTCCATCACCGAGGCCGTCGCGGAGCCGGTCGAGCGGCCGGCACCCATCGGCTGGTGGCTCTTCTTCGTCCCCTCCGTGCTGCTCCTCGGCCTGCTGGGCGGGGCGGTCTCGTGGCTGTTCTGGGAGGGGATCGGCGTCTGGGGGCTCAACGTCCCTGTGGGCTGGGCCTGGGACATCACGAACTTCGTGTTCTGGGTCGGGATCGGACACGCCGGCACGCTCATCTCGGCGATCCTGTTCCTCTTCCGGCAGAAGTGGCGTACCTCGATCAACCGGGCGGCGGAGGCCATGACCATCTTCGCCGTCATGTGCGCGCTGCTGTTCCCGGGCATCCACGTCGGGCGCGTCTGGGTGGCCTATTGGATGTTCCCGTTGCCCAACCAGATGGGCATGTGGCCGAACTTCAGGAGCCCGCTCCTCTGGGACGTCTTCGCGGTCAGCGTCTACGGAACCGTTTCGGTCCTGTTCTGGTACGTCGGCCTGATCCCGGATCTGGCAACGATGCGCGACCGGGCGAAGACGCGCGCGCGGAAGCTCGCGTACGGCTTCTTCGCGCTCGGGTGGCGAGGGTCCGTGCGGCAGTGGCACCACTACGAGTCCGCGTATCTCGTCCTCGCCGCGCTCGCGACGCCGCTGGTCCTGTCGGTCCACTCGGTCGTGTCGATGGATTTCGCGGTTTCCGTGCTCCCGGGCTGGCATGCGACGATCTTTCCGCCGTACTTCGTCGCCGGCGCGATCTTCTCCGGATTCGCCATGGTGCTGACGCTCATGGTGATCTGCCGCCGGGCGTTCCGCCTCGAGCACATCATCACCCTCCGGCACTTCGACTTCATGGCGAAGATCATGCTCGTGACCGGGTCGATGGTGGGCTACGCCTACGCCATGGAGTTCTTCACCTCCTGGTACAGCGGCAACCCGTACGAGTTCTTCACGTTCATGAACCGCGCGCTGGGACCGTACGCCTGGGCGTACTGGATCATGGTCACCTGCAACGTGATCAGCCCCCAGATCTTCTGGTC
>JAICNA010000031.1 GCA_025928955.1 Gemmatimonadales bacterium
GGCCCGCTTCCAGCCGGGCATCACGGGCGGCGGGGCCACGGCGTCCCGCCGCAGCAGCTCCAGGTACGGAGCCACCGCCGCCGCGAGCCCCCGCGCCGTTTCCTCGTCGCTGCCGCCGAACATCCCTTCCTGCCGCGCCACCAGCATCATCGCTCCCACCACGCGACCCCCGACGCGCAAGGCGACGATGAGGTCGGTGCGTCCCGCCTGATCGGCG
Organism: Gemmatimonadales bacterium; assembly: GCA_025928955.1. GTDB lineage: Bacteria > Gemmatimonadota > Gemmatimonadetes > Gemmatimonadales > GWC2-71-9 > CAMLLJ01. Next base: position 218 of record JAICNA010000031.1, read on the forward strand.
ATGACGGCCGAGGTCTCCCCCCGCACCACGCGTCCGAGCGGTGTCTCGCCGGTGGCGACCTGGGGCAGGTCGGGAAGCGGCCGCCGCTCGCCCGGCCGCAGCATCGCGACGCGGCTCGGGTCGCCGAGGACCAGCGCGAACCACATCTCGTCGAAGCCGATCATGGCCGATGCCTCCGATTCGATGCGGCGCGTCGCCTCGGAGGGTTCGCTCACGGTCGCAAGTGTTTCGAGGACGCGGGCCATGCGCGAGGGGAGGCTGCGCTGCGCCGCGACGTGCCCGCGCAGCACCTGCAGGTGCCCCGCCATGACGAACGCATCGATGCGCGGCGCGATGACCGATGCGACGCGCTCGAGAATCGCGGCGTCCTCCTCGCCGTAGCGATGGTCTTCCGTGCTCGAGATGAGGAGGCAGCCGATCGCGCGGTCCGCCATCGTGAGGCGGACGCCGAGCGCCGAGCGCGCGGGCGGCGCCTCGGCCACCGGGGGGAGCACGAGCGGCTCGCCGGGGAGCCCGGCGAGGATGACCGGCTCCCGGCGCTCCACGAGGGACACGAGATCCATCTGCGCGCCGGACACGACCAGGTCGGGATCGCCCCAGAGCGGCCCTCCCGGATGCTCGCCGATGCGGTACCACTGCTCGGCCGACGCGCCGGGGACGAGCAGCTCGAGCCGCTCATGCGGCAGAGTTGCGGCGAGCGCGGCGGAGAGCGCGCGGGAGAGCTCGCGCGGCGTGCGCGCATTCGACGCCACGCCAGCTGCCGCCGCGAGGATGGCGGCCAGCTCGGCGTCGCTCCGCCGGAGCGGGCGGGCGCCACCTTCCCGCCACCGGCGCGCCAGGCGAGCGAGCGACGGCGCGAGCGCGTCCGCTGCGAGCTGCGCCGCGGCGCGCTCGCGGGCGCCGTGCGCGCCTTCCCGGAGGTTCGCGAACATGAGGAGCCCGACGTCGGTGCCGCCGTGCACGGCGGTGACGCACGTGGTGGAGCGGTAACCCGCCCCCTGCACGATCTCCTCGAGCAGCGCGAGCTGTCCGCGGCTCACCGCGGGTGGCTCCGGCACGACGAGCGCGTCGGCGGCGAGCGCCTCGGGGGCGAGGAGGACGGCGCCGCCGGAGACGGGATAGAGCCAGAAGGCGAAGAGGTCGTGCGGTACGTCGGCAGCGAGCGCGCTCGACAGCGCTTCATGCCACGTCACGAGCGTGACCGGATCGGCGGGATCCTCGTCCGGCCGAAGCAGCGGCACGAGCGGTCCCTCCCCGAGCGACAGGATGTCAGTCGGGGACTGCAGGTCCGGGCGATCGGTGGCGTCGTGCATCGAGCCAGCCAATGCGCATTAGGCGTGCCGATGACCGCCGGCCTCTACGGCAATGTCAAGTCATTGAAATTATTGAGGTTGCGTCGCCGGGGCGGCCGCAGGAGGCAGGGAACGAGCACCCGGCGCCCGCGAACTGCGAGCCGATCTGCGCCAAGCGCGCCTCGGCCCCTGCCCTAGACTCGGGCCCCGGGCGGCTAGACCTTTCCCGCCATGCGACTTGTGACCCCAGCCGACGCGGTGGCTTCGATCGCTTCGGGCCAGCGCGTCTTCGTGCATTCGGTGGCCGCCGCGCCGCAGCGCCTCATCGCCGCACTCGTGGAGCGCGCAGGAGAGCTGCGAGACGTCGAGCTCGTGCACCTGCACACGGAGGGACCGGCACCCTACGCCGCGAGTGCCCTCGCCACGAGCTTCCGGACGAGCGCGCTCTTCGTCGGCGCCAACGTGCGCGCGGCCGTCGCCTCGGGTGAGGCCGACTACGTGCCGATCTTCCTGAGCGAGGTGCCGGCGCTCTTCCGGAGTGGCCGGATGCCGCTCGATGCGGCCCTGATCCAGGTCGCGCCCCCCGACCGCCACGGCTTCTGCTCGCTCGGCACATCGGTCGACGTGAGCCGTGCGGCCGTTACGGCGGCGCGCCGCGTCATCGCCGAGATCAACCCGCGGATGCCGCGCACGCACGGGGATGGGCAGCTGCACGTCGACGACATCGACGAGGCGATCGAGGTGAACTACGAGCTGCACGAGCGTCCCCCATCAGCGCTCACGGAGGTCGAGCGGAACATCGGCCGTCACATCGCCGCGCTGGTGGAGGACGGGGCCACACTCCAGCTCGGGATCGGCTCGATCCCCGACGCTGTGCTCGCGGCGCTCGGCGGCCACCGCGATCTCGGCATCCACACGGAGATGTTCTCCGACGGCGTCATCGATCTCGTCGAAGCCGGCGTGGTCACGGGCCGCTGCAAGCGCACCCACCCCGGCAAGATCGTCGGCGCCTTCATCCTCGGCAGCCGGCGGTTGTACGATTTCGTGGACGACAATCCGCAGGTCGCGATGCTGGCGGTGGATTACGTGAACGACACCTCGGTCATCCGCCGGAACCCCAAGGTCACGGCGGTCAACAGCGCCATCGAGATCGACATCACCGGGCAGGTCGTGGCCGACTCGATCGGCACGCGCCAGTTCTCCGGGGTCGGCGGGCAGATGGATTTCATCCGCGGCGCATCGCTGTCGCCGGGCGGGAAACCGATCATCGCGCTCCCGTCCCGCACGAAGCGGGGCGAGCCGCGCATCGTCCCAGTCCTCAAGCCCGGCGCCGGCGTCGTGACGACGCGGGCGCACGTGCACTACGTGGTCACCGAGTACGGCGCCGTCTACCTGCATGGCGTCGGGCTCCGCGACCGGGCCCGCGCCCTCATCGACATCGCGCATCCCGACGACCGCGAGGCACTCGAACGCGCGGCCACCGCGCGATTCGGGCGCCTGCCGATGCGCCGGTCAGCATGAGACAACCGATCGACCAGCACCCGACGGACGCCCGCCGCCGGCGTATCCACGAGATCATCTTCGAGGCGGACACGCGCGCGGGGTGGACGTTCGACATCGTCCTGATGGTGCTGATCCTCACGAGCATCGCCGTCGTGATGCTCGAGAGCGTGGCGGACATCCGGGAGCGACACGGCGACCTCCTGCGCGGCATCGAATGGGCGTTCACCGTCCTGTTCACGCTCGAGTACGCGCTCCGGCTCTACAGCGTGCGGATTCCGCTGCGCTACGCGCTCTCGCCGCTCGGGATCATCGACCTGATCGCCATCCTGCCGAGCTACATCAGTCTCCTCATCCCGGGCGCACAGACGCTGCTCGTGGTGCGCGTGCTGCGGCTGCTGCGCATCTTCCGGATCTTCAAGCTCGCCGAGTACCTCGCCGAGTCCTCGGTGCTGGTCAGCGCGCTCCGCGCGAGCCGGCGCAAGATCACGGTCTTCCTCCTCGCGGTGCTCACGATCGTCATCATCGTCGGCACCCTGATGTACGTGGTCGAGGGAGAGGCGCACGGGTTCACCAGCATTCCCGTCGCGGTCTACTGGGCCGTGGTCACGCTCACGACCGTCGGCTATGGCGACCTGTCACCGGTCACACCGCTCGGGCGTGCGCTGGCGGTGGTCGTGATGCTCATGGGTTATGCGATCATCGCGGTCCCGACGGGCATCGTCACCATGGAGCTGACGCGCGCACGCGACCTTCCCGTGAGCGCGCAAGCCTGTCCGTCGTGCGGGATCGGCGGGCACGAGTACGGGGCGAAGTTCTGCCGGAGGTGCGGGGCGGCATTGTAGGACATTGGGCAGCAGTCTGCGCGCGCACGTCGATGAACCGCGATCGGAGGCCCGTGATGGGAACATCCCGCTCCTGGATGGCACTGCTGTCGATACTTCTCGCCGGGAGCGCGTGCCGGCCTGAAGGCGAGCGGGCAGACCCGGCCGGCCTCGACGCCATCGCCAACCGCTACGTCGTCCTCGCGCTCACCCTCGGCCATCACGATCCGAGCTACGTCGACGCCTATTACGGCCCCGATTCGCTGAAGGCGAGCGCCGACCGCGACTCGCTCCCGCTCGCTGCGATTCGCCTCGCGGCCGAGTCGCTCCTCGTCCGGCTCGGCGACAGCGCGCCGGCATACGGCGACTCGCTCGTCGCGATGCGGCACCGGTACCTGACGACCCAGCTCGGCAGCATGGTGGCGCGCACGCGGATGCTCGCCGGCGAGCGCTTCCCGTTCGACGAGGAGGCGCGGCTTCTCTACGGCGTCACACCGCCTTCCCTCGGCGAGCCATACTTCGACTCGCTCCTCGCACGCCTCGACTCGCTGCTTCCCGGAACCGGCCCGCTCGCCGGGCGCTACCAGCGGTTCCGGGCGTCCGTCACGATTCCACCGGCGCTGGTGGACACCGTCTTCCGGACCGCGATCGCCGCGTGCCGGGCACGCACGCTCGAGCAGATCGCACTTCCCGAAGGCGAGCGGTTCGATCTCGAGTACGTGACCGGCACCTCGTGGAACGCCTACAACTGGTACAAGGGCGATGCGCACAGCCTGATCCAGGTGAACACCGACCTGCCGATCGCCATCGACCGCGCGGTGGACCTCGCCTGTCACGAGGGGTATCCCGGACATCACGTCTACAACGCGCTCCTGGAGCGATCCCTCGTGCGGGAGCGGGGGTGGGTCGAGTATTCGGTGTACGCGCTTTTCAGCCCGCAGTCGCTCATCGCGGAGGGCTCGGCGAACTACGGGATCGACATGGCATTCCCGGGCGAGGCGCGCACGGCGTTCGAGCGGGACTCGCTCTTCCCCCTGGCCGGCATCGACACCGCCCTCGCCGCGCGGAACGGGCAGGTGCGCCAGATCGTCGAACGGCTCAACTACGCGCGGAACGAAGTGGCGCGCCGCTACCTGAATGGGGCGATCGATTCGGCGGCCGCCCGTGCCGAAATGCAGCGTCTCTGGCTCAGCACGCCCGACGCGGCTGCGAAGACCGTGCGATTCATCGACGAGTATCGGAGCTACGTGATCAACTACAACCTCGGACGTGACCTCGTCGCGGAGTGGGTGGAGCGCCGGGGCGATACGCCTGCCGAGCGCTGGACCGCGTTCCGGACGCTTCTCTCGACGCCCCGCCTGCCAGGGGACCTCATCGAACGCTGAGCACCAGGGCCCGGAGTCTCGGCGGATTCACTCCTGCCCGTTCTCCACGCCCTCCTCGTCCTCCGTGCGGCCGTGAGTGCTCGGGAGCACCTCGCCCCGGCTCGGCGTCCGCCGCGGCGAGCTGCCCTTCCCCGGCCGGATCGTTCCGTCTTCGCACATCGTCGCCTCCTCGCGCATGTTCCCCTGCTGGTCATGCGCATTCGGCGCGCCCGGTGCGACACCGGGGTCTCGCCCTCTCCCGCGCCCCCATATCTTGAAGCATGCGCCTCACATCGCTCTGCCTCCTTGTGGCGGTTGCGCTCCAGGTCTCGCGGCCCGACGTGCCGCAGGTCGAAGGCCGGATCCGCGAGCTCGTGCCTCCCCTGCCGCCCGGCGGGACGTACATCTCGGACGCGCGCGGCCTGATCGGCGCCGCACCGCTCGCCGCGCTCAATGCCCGGATCGGCTCGCTGCAGCGTGAAGGGCTCGGCGATATCGCGGTGGCCATCGTCCCCTCGATCGGCGACTACGAGCCCTCCGAAGTCGGCGTCGCCATCTACCGGACGTGGCGCGTCGGGCGCGTGGATTCCATCGGGTCCGCGCGCAGGAATCTCGGCGTGCTCCTGCTGATCGTTCCGAAGGAGCTCGCGCCGGACAGCTCAGGGGTCTGCTGGATCACCACCGGGCGCGGTGCGGAAGGGATCGTCACCGATGCCGCGAGCGGTCGCATCTGCCGCGACGTGATCGTGCCGCACCTGCGCGAGCGCGACTACGCCGCGGCCGTCTCCGCGGCGATCGATGCGCTCGAGGAACGGCTCCGGGCCGACGAGGGCCTCGCCACCGAGCAACCCTCCGCACCTGCGGCGCCTGGCGGCAGCACGCCCGGATGGCTCTGGCTCTTGCCGACCGGACTGATTGCGCTCGGCGGCGGCACCGCGGGCGCCCTCTACTGGCGCCGGCATCATCGGCGGACCTGCCCGAACTGCGGGCGGAAGATGGAGCGGCTCCCGGAACAGGCCGACGACGAGAAGCTCGAGCACGGCCAGCGGGTCGAAGAGCGCGTGAAGAGCGTGGACTACGACGTCTGGCAGTGTCCCGGCTGCGGCGAGACGATCGTGCTGCCGTACGGGCGCGTGTTCAGCTCATTCCGGAAATGCGATGCGTGCGGGCGGAAGACGCTCCGCACGAAGCGGAAGGTGCTGCAGAAGGCGACGTACACATCCACGGGCATCGCGGAGGACACGCACCACTGCGAGGCGTGCGGCGTGACGCGAGTCGAACGGATCGTGCTGCCGAAGGAAACGCCCCCGGCGAGCACGTCGTCGTCGGGTGGGCGCGGAGGATTCGGCGGGGGTGGCGGGGGCGGTGGTGGAGGCTTCGGCGGCTCTGGTTCCACCGGCGGAGGCGGCGGGGGATCGCGGTACTAGCGTCTCATTATGAAACCCGGGCCGGGGACCCCTCGTAAAGGGCTCGGTCCGGTCTTCCGGTCGTATCCCGATCCCCCGGAGTCCCTATGCGGTGCCGCCTTCGCTCCGCCCTCGTCCTGCTGGCGCTTCCCCTGCATTCCGCCTGTTCGCGAGCCGATGCCGATGCAGCGAACAGCCGGCCTTACGGTGTCGGCCTGGCCGATCGCGGCGAGATCCGCGTGACGGTCGAGGAAACAGGCGTGGTCGAGCCGGAGCGGCAGATCGTGGTGAAATCGCCGATCTCGGGGATCGTCGAGACGCTGAGCGCGCGGGAGGGCGATCGGGTGCGCCCCGGCCAGCCGCTCGCCCGCATCGTGCCCGACATCGCCCAGGCCAACACCTTCGCCGAGATGAAGAGCACCATCGCGGCGGCGGAGATCGCGCGCGAGAATGCGCGGCGCGAGTACGAGCGCGCGCAGGAGCTCGGCCGCTCGGGAAGCCTGACCCAGGCCGAACTCGACCAGCGCCGCGTCTCGTTCGAGCAGGCCGACAATCAGCTGCGCACCGCGCGGAACCAGCTCCGGCTGGTGGAGCGGAGCGGCGTCGCCACCGGCGAGCGCCAGTACGCCGCGATCACGGCGCCCGCCGGCGGGGTCATCATCGCGCGGGGCGTCGAAGCCGGCGAGACCGTCGTCGGCGGCACGAGCTCGTTCGGGGGTGGCACGGAGCTCTTCACCATCGCCGATCTCTCGACGCTGCTCGTGAAGGCCGCGGTGAACGAGGTGGACATCGGCAAGGTCCGCATGGGCGACAGCGTCGCGCTGACCGTGGATGCCTTCCCGGGGGACACGGTGCTCGGCATCGTCCGACTCGTTCCGCCCGCGGCGCGTCTCGAGGAGCGCGTCCGCGTATTCGACGTCGAGATCGAGGCCCAGGGCGCGGGTGAAGTGCTGCGGCCCGGCATGACCGCCAACGTGCGGATCGCCGGGCCGGTACGGCGTGACGTGGTGCGGGTGCCGGTCCAGGCGGTAGTGCTCGACGAGGGCAAGCCGGTCGTGTACAAGGTCCCCGCTGGCGGCGAGCCGGTGAAGACACCCGTCCGGCTGGGCATGAGCGATCTCCAGCACGTCGAGATCCTCGAGGGCGTCGCCGCCGGCGACAGCGTCGCGCTCGAGGACCCGACCCGGGTCGAAGCCGGCGAGGAGTAGGCGCTCCATGCTCCTCGCCGCGGCGGCGCTCACCAAGACCTACCGGCTCGGGCGCGTGGACGTGCCCGCGCTCCGCGGCGTGGACCTCACCGTCCAGCGCGGCGAGTTCATCGCGATCACCGGTCCCTCCGGGTCCGGCAAGAGCACGCTGATGCACATCCTCGGCTGCCTCGATACGCCGACGAGCGGCAGCTATCGCATCGACGGCGAGGACGTCGGAACGCTCCGCGGCAAGGACCTCGCCCGGGTGCGGAACCGGAAGGTCGGTTTCGTCTTCCAGACGTTCAACCTCATGCCGCGGCTCACGGTCGAGGAGAACGTTGCGCTTCCGCTCAAGTATCGGGGCGGCATGGCGCGCCCCGAGCGGCGGAAGCGCGCCCTCGCGCTCCTCGAGCGGCTCGGCCTCTCCGACCGGGTGGGCCACCGTCCCGACGAGCTGTCCGGCGGACAGCGGCAGCGTGTCGCGATCGCACGCGCGCTCGTCGGTGAGCCGGCGATCCTCATGGCGGACGAGCCCACCGGCAACCTCGACTCGAAGGCCGGTGCCAATGTGCTCGACACCTTCGACGAGCTGCACCGCATGGGGCACACGATCATCCTCGTGACTCACGACCCGAACGTCGCGGCGCGCGCGGAGCGCATCGTCCATATCAGCGACGGCGTCGTGGTGTGACCCTCCTCGAGTCGCTCCTCACCGGCCTCGACGAGGCGCGGCGGCACTGGGGACAGACCCTCCTCTCCCTCCTCGGCCTCATCCTCGGCACGGCCAGCATCGTCACGGTGCTGGCACTCTTCGGCGGCCAGGCCACGCTCACCCAGGATTACCTGAACGAGGTCGGTGGCGTCGGCACGCTCGTGCTGGAGAACCGTGACCGGAGCGTGCGGCCGCGCGCCGCCGAGCTCGCGAGCGAGCGGCTCACCTACCGCGATGCCAGGATCCTGCGGGACCGCGCGCGCACCCTCGACGCCGTGATCCCGGGCTGGACCCGGGAGCTGACCTATCGTGCGGGCAGCGTCGGCTTCGACGGCGAAGTGGTCGGCACCGTCCCCGACTACGCGCGCATCAACGACATCAGGACGCTGGGCGGACGCTATCTCACCGACCTCGACGTGGAGCGCGCCACGCGCGTCGCGGTCCTCGGATGGAAGTTCGCCGACAGCCTCTTCGGCGCGGCGCCGAAGGCGCTCGGCGCCGTCGTCTCGCTCGGCGGGAAGGCCTATACCGTCGTCGGCGTGCTGGAGCGCGAGGAGTTCCGCTTCGCACCCTGGGCCGACAATTCCCTCGAGTATCGCAACGAGCGCGCGTACATCCCGATCACCACCGCGGTGGCGCAGCACAGCGCCGATGACGCGCTCGAGTTCCTCACCGTCCGGGCCGATCCGGCGGCAGGCGTCACGCGCGCGGAATCCGAGATCCGGTCGCTCCTGTTCGCCACGCACGGCGTCGAGGACTTCGACATCCGGCCGTCGGGCGGCGGCGAGGGCGAGGACTCGGGGCAGTTCCTGCTCCTCTTCAACTTCATCTTCCTCGTCGTGGGCGTCGTGTCGATGTTCACCGGCGGCGTGGTCATCGCCAACATCCTCCTCGCGAGCGTCGTCGAGCGCGTGCGCGAGTTCGGCACGCGGATGGCGCTTGGGGCGACCGCGACCGGCATCTTCGCGCAGGTGATCGCCGAGGTGCTCGTCGTGACCGTGATCGGCGGGGTCTCCGGCCTCGCGCTCGGCACGGGGCTCACGGGCATCGTCGGATACGTCATGCAGATCCCCGCGGTGGTGACTCCCGGCGTCGCGACCATCGCCATCGGCACCTCGCTCGCCGTGGGAGTGGTCGCGGGGATCTATCCGGCGATCCGTGCCGCGCGGCTCTCGCCGGTGGAAGCGCTGCGCTATGGGTGAACTCACATGAGACCCGGCGAGGCACTGGAGCTCGCGTCGGACGCGTGGCGGGAGATCCGCGCCCATCCGATGCGCTCGCTCCTCACGCTCTCGGGCATCGTCTTCGGCGCGGCGTCGCTCGTCTCGATGGCCTCGCTCGCCACGGGGCTGCGCGAGATGGCGTACGCGGACCTCCGGGCCATCGGATTCCCGCGGAGCTACGCGCTGCGGGACTTCGGCCCGCGAAGCGATGCGGTGACCGCAACGGAGCGGCGCCACACCGGCCTCCGGATCGCCGACCTCGAGGCGCTGCGCGCGGTGCGAGGCGTCGCGTCGGTGCATGGCCGGGCGTTCGCCGGCGAGCAGCTCGTCGTCGGCCCGCGCGACCGGCGGAGCGTCCCGGTGGAAGGCGCCGATGCCGGCTACCTCGAGCTGCGGAACCTCCGCATCGTCTCGGGCCGCACGATCACGCCGGTGGACGTGATGCATGTCGCGCGCGTCGCGGTCATCGGCGAGGAGATGCGGCGGGACCTCTTCGGCACCACCGACCCGATCGGGCGCCGGATCCGGATCGACGGGGTCGGGTTCACCGTGGTGGGCGTGGTGGCACCGATGCCGATCGGCTTCATTCCGGCGGACTTCTCCTGGGTCGCGCGCCGGATCTACATCCCCTACACCTTCGTCTCGCGCTACCGGCTCGGGGAGGGCCGGGTGAGCCAGATCATCGTGACCGCGCGCGAGGATGCGGAGTTCGCGAGCGTGATGCAGGCGGGATCGGCGCTCGTCCGGCAGCGGCACGGCGGCGTCGAGGACTTCAACCTGCGCAACGAGGCGGCCGACCTGCTGAGCGACTATGCGATGGCGGACGGCATACTCGGCGGGTGGAACGGCGTCATGTTCGCGATCGCGGGCGTCACGCTCGTCGTCGGCGGGATCGGGCTCTTCAGCGTGCTCCTGATCAGCGTGCGCGAGCGCGTGCGCGAGATCGGCATCCGGAAGGCGCTCGGCGCAAGCGATGGGGACATCATGCAGCTCTTCCTCGCCGAGTCACTCACGCTCGCGGTCATCGGCTCCGTGGCCGGGGTCGGCGGCGGGGTGGCGCTGATCATGATCACGAAGCTGATCGGCGCCAGCTTCGGCAAGGACTTCGTGATTCCGCTCAGCGTGCCGGGCATCGGCTTCGCCATCGCCTTCGCGCTGGGTGTCGGCATCGTGTTCGGCTGGTACCCCGCCCGGAAGGCGGCGAAGCTCGACCCGATCCAGGCGATGGGCGGGGTGTGACGCGGTTCGCCGCCGCCGTTGCGATCCTCATGCTCGGCTCGGCCGGGCCGGCCGGCGCGCAATCGCCGGTGCTCCACGCGACTCCGCACGACACGCTCACCGGCTTCACTGCCGATCTCCGTGAAGTGGCGTTCAGCCCGGACTCCGCGCTCCTCGCCGCGACGAGCGTGGACGGCTCCATCCGGATCTGGCGCACCGGCGACCGGCGCCCCGTGCGATCGCTGCATCATCCCGGCGGCGTCACCTCGATCGCATTCGCGCCGGGCGGGGGGACGCTCGCATCGGCCGGCTACGATGGCGTCGTACGATTCTGGCGCCTCGGCGACGGCGCCGCCGGGCAGGTGCTGCGGGGTCACGAAGGAACGATCTGGGCCGTGGCCTTTAGCCCCGACGGTCGGCGGATCGCGACCGGCGGGGAGGACCGCACCATCCGCATCTGGCGCGCGAGCGATGGCGAGCTCCTGCATGCGATGCCCGGGCACGAGCGGAACGTGTGGCGCGTCGCGTTCAGTCCCGACGGCCGGCATCTCGTGAGCGGAAGCTTCGACCGGACGGTCCGCATCTGGCGCGTCGAGACCGGCAGCCCGGTCCGGACGCTCACGGGGCACCGGCAGGCGGTCGTGAGCGTCGCGTGGAGCCCCGACGGCCGTCTGATTGCGAGCGGCGGGGACGATTCGTGGGTGCGGCTCTGGCGCGCGCGCGATGGCGGGCTCGTCAGCATCCTGACGGGCGGATCGAACCACGTCTACAGCGTCGCGTTCAGTCCGGACGGTCGCTGGCTCGCGAGCGGAGGCCGGGAGAAGGGTGCGCTGGGCACCTTCTGGAAGCAGGTCACCCGCAACCGCCTTCGCCGCACCCTCGCCCCGACGGTGCGTCTCTGGCGCGTGCATGATGGCGCACTTCAGCAGCAGCTGGCCGGCCATCGCGACGACGTCTGGTCCGTGGCGTTCAGTCCGGACGGCAGGTGGCTCGCGTCGAGCAGTGCCGACCGGGCGGTCGTCGTGTGGGAGCTCCGGGTACGACCGGGGTCGTCGGGTCAGCAGCCTCGCGAGTAGAACCACATCGTCGGTTTTCCGCCGGTCCAGGCCGGCACCCATCCATACGCCACGATCTCCGGGGTATCGCCCTCGCAGATCCGGTCCAGCACCTCCACTTCGAGCCAGAGTCGTCCGTCGACGACGCGCGTTCCCAGCAGGCGCGCCGGCACGTCGTCCGCGTCGCGCGCGAGCCCGCGCACCGCCTGTGGAGTGGATCCGGCATGCGGCGCGAAGCGGAGTGACCGGTCCCAGTCCTCGGTCAGGTGAGTGAGGCGATCGCGGAGCAGTGCCTCGATCGGAAGCAGCTCGCCCGCGTCCCGGCGCATCCACGCGCGACCGCTGTCGCGAAGTCCGACGAGGAGCCAGCGCCCCTCGTCTGCGATGCCGTATACCACGGCGGACGCCTCCTCGTAACCGTGCTCGCGCGTTTCGAAGCGCGCGAGCGATTCGGCGGGGACGACGAAGAGTCCGAGGAGCGAATCGGCAGCCCCGGACGGCGGAAGCGGCGGAGGCGTGTCGGCGCGGACCGCGGGGGTGCCGCGGTCGCATCCGGAGGTCACGGCAGCGAGTGCCGCCAGGAGCGCCTGGAAGGGCGTCCTCCACGCGGCCAGCGGCGGCACCGTTCGCTGGCCGCTCCCGGCGCGGCCATGTGGCGCACCTGAAGGAAGCCCGTACATTAACTGCGGTGCCTTCGCGGCATGCCCGCCTCCTCCCTGGAGCGCAATCTTCCCATGACACACCGTCGCCTCTACTCCACCGCCGTCACGGCCGGCCTCGTACTCGCTGCGGCGCTCGCGCTCTGGCAGCGCTCCGCGGGCGCGCCGGCATCCGTCGTCCTCATGTGGGCGGACGGCGGCTTCGCGGTCGCGTTGCTCCTCGCCGTGCTCGCCGACGTCGGAATGCGTCTCCAGCACCGCGACATTCCACGTCCGAGGGCATCGGATGATCCGGACACCCGGTCCGCAGGGCGGCTCGATGACGAGTGAGGGCATCACACGCCTCGTGTTGTTCACCCTGGCGGTCGGGGTTCCGCAGGCCGCGTGCACCTCACGTGAGAGCGAGCGGCCGCAGGCAGCGACGTGGACGCTCACGCCACTCGCCACCATCGGCGGAGACGAGGCGGGCGCCGCCAGCTTCTCCGACATTCGCGGCGTCGCCGTGGATGGCCAGGACCGGGTCTACATCCTCGAAGCGCAGGAACAGGAGGTCCGCCTCTTCGACGCGAACGGAGCGCTCGTTCGTCGGATCGGCCGCAACGGCGACGGTCCCGGCGAGTTTCGCGGCGCCAACGGTGTCGCCGTGGACCGGTACGATCGACTCTGGGTGTACGATCCACGGGCGCGCCGAGTCTCGGTCTTCGATTCCGCGGGCGGCCTCGCCGCGACGCATGCCCTCACGATACAGTCGTACGGTTACGTGTGGGACGGAGGCGTCGATGCGGAGGGACGGATCTACGACCGCCAGGGCGTCCGCATCGATACACTCTGGACCCCGTTCATCCGGCGCACCGATCTCGAGCGCATGACGGCCGACACTCTCGCCCTTCCCGCGTGCGAGGCCGCGACGATTCCTGCCTACACCTTCCGGAGTGAGCGGAGCAGCGGCGTGATCGGCGTCCCGTTCGCCCCGAGCCAGTATGTGCGATACGATCCAGGGGGCCGTGCCTGGTGTGCCGACACCCGGACTGTCGCGATCGCAGAGTATCGCCTCGGCGACTCGGTCCCGCATCGAACGCTCGCCGCGGCGGCGGATCCCGCGCCCGTGACTCCGGCGGAGCGGGATTCGGCCATCGCCGAGGTCCGGAAATTCGGCGCGGGGATCGGGCCGGGGGATCCGGACTTCGCCCTGATCCCGTCCACGAAGCCGATCCTGCAGGCGATCGATCCCGACGATGAGGGCCGGCTGTGGGTCAGGGCGACGACGCGCGAAGGCGCGCGACTCTTCGTCTTCGACAGCGCGGGGAAGCACATTGCGACTGCGCCGTTCGTGCCGGGCGTGTCGCCGTGGCTTCCCCTCACGGTTCGGCGCGGCCGCGTCTACGCCGTCACCGCCGATTCACTCGATGTACCCGTGGTGCGGACTTTCAGCGTGAGCACGGCCGGTGGCCGGTGACGTCCGCCCGGCTCACTCCACGATCATCCGCATCATCTGGGCGCTGACCCAGGCGCCGTAGGTGCCGAGTGCGTAGCCGAGCACCGCGAGCAGCACGCCGACGGGCGCGAGACTCGGATGGAACGCGGATGCCACGACCGGAGCGGAGGCGGCACCGCCGACGTTCGCCTGGCTGCCGACGGCGAGGTAGAACACCGGTGCCTTGATCAGCCGGCCGACGACGAACAGCAGCAGGGCGTGGAACGCGATCCACACCGCGCCGAGCGCGAAGAGCATCGGACGCTCGACCACGGCAGTGATGTTCATGGTCATCCCGATCGTGGCGATCAGGAAGTAGAGGAGCACCGTGCCGATCATCGATGCGCCGGCGCCCTCCAGCTCCCGGGCCCGGGTGAACGCGAGCGCGAGGCCGAGCGTCGTGGCGATCACCACGATCCAGAAGAAGGAGCTCGTCAGGCTGAGGCGCTCCAGGTCCGGCGCGGTGCGCGCGATCCAGGCGGCGAGCGGGTCGGCGATGAAATGCGAGAGTCCCATCGCGCCGAGACCGATGCCGAGGATGATCATCACGTCGGCGAGCGTCGGGATGCGTGCGTGACGGTCGCGGAATTCGGTGACGCGATGCCGCAGCTCGTCGATGGCCGTGGTGTCGGCCCCGAGGCGGGCATCGATGCCGTCGGCCCGTGTGGCGAGGAAGAGGAGGATCGCCATCCAGACGTTGGCGACGAGGATGTCCACGGCCACCATCGAGGAGAACACCTCGTCGCTCACCTCGAACACCTCTTTCATCGCGGCCTGATTGGCGCCGCCACCGATCCAGCTACCGGCAATCGTGGAGAGTCCGCGCCAGATCGCGTCCGGTCCCTGGCCGCCGACGGTCTCCGGGCTGATGACCGAGAAGAGGAGCACCGCAATCGGACCGCCGAGCATGATCCCCACCGTGCCGGTCAGGAACATGACGAGTGCCTTCGGGCCGAGGCGCAGGATCCCCTTCAGGTCGACGCTCAGCGTCAGCAGCACGAGCGTCGCCGGGAGCAGGTAGCGCGACGCGACGGTGTAGAGCTGCGAGCCCTCGGCGTCGATCAGGCCGAACGTTCCATAGAGCGAGGGGATGAAATAGCAGAGGAGCAGCGAGGGGACGTACCGGTAGAAGGCGCGGAACCCCGGCCGCTGGCTGCTCGCCGTCCAGAAGACGAGCCCGAGGGTCGCCGCCAGGAGGCCGAGGATGACGGCGTCACTCGTGATGGGAAGCATGGCAGAAGGTACCGCCGATCGAAGTCGCCCGGAATGCGAGTCGGCTTGATCACTGCTTGACGGCGCCTGGCTACCATCAGGCTCACTCTCCGCATCGAGGTGTCCATGTGCCGTTCTCCTCAGCCATCGAGCCGGCTTGTCGGCCTCGCGATGGCAGCGCTCCTCGCCGGATGTGAAGCTCCCGCCCGCATTGCGCTCCCTGCACCCGTCCCGCTGACCCAGGGCGGCACCGTCGTTCCGGCGCACGGCGCCGGTCTCGGGATCGATTTCGGCGACGGGTTTCTCGGCCAGGAGCTCATGCGCACGGAAATCCTCGCCGTCGGCCTCGTCGGAGGGCTCGGGGACCGGGTCGGCGCAGCGTTCTACAACTTCAACGAGACCCAGGAGAACGATCAGGGCGGCACGTTCATCCGGATGAAGGTCCGCGCCGGCCCGCTGCTCGGTCCGAAGACGAGCGTCGCCGCGGCGTTCGCGTTCGCCACGAGCAGCCGGGTGTCGGGTGACCTGCAGGACGAGCGCGTCACCACGCTGGACCTCGCGGTGCCCGCCGAGCGGCTGCTTGCGGCCAGCGCAGACGGATGGCATGAGCTCTCGGGGTACCTGGGGCCTCGGATCATCTTCGAGAACTACGACGATCGGCTCACTCCGGGGGAGTCGCTCGAGGCGACGCACGTGGGCGGGCTCGCGGGCATTCATGGCCGCGCCGGCCGGTTCCACCTCTTCGGCGAGCTCAACTACCTCCATTTTCCCGGACGGGTCGTCCGCGGGCAGTCCTACGACGGGGGATGGATGGTCGTCCCGTCGGTGGGTGTCGCGCTGCATTTCGGGCCGTCGCATCGGTGGGGGAAATAGCGGAGCGTCACTACTTTCCATCGGCCGGGAGCGCGGTGCGGCCGCGTTGCCCGGACCCCGAGCGAGGCCGGTGCGGGTCAGGTGCGCACAGGTGGCACACGCAGTCACAGAGGATCGTGCGATGATACGGAACCCAGCCCTTCGCGGCACGCGACGGACGGCGCAGGCGTGCGCGCTGCTCGCCGCGGCCGCCTGTATTCGCGAGCCGCAGGTGGATGCCGTCTCGGCGGATTCGGTTCCGGCGACGCTCGCAGCCGGTGCGCAGCTGACGTTCGATCCATCCACCATCCGGAACGGCCAGCAGGTGGGCCCGCTCACCGTCGAGGCGACCGACGTCGCATGGAGCGAGGCCCTCTCCACCTGGACGGGATCGGTGCGCTTCCGCGGTGAGCTTCCGCTGCGCGGTCACGTGATCCGTCACTTCGACTTTCCCGAAGTGCAGTCGACGTGCTTCGAGGCCGACAGCGCCTCGGCCCGCAGGCTCCCTCGCTGGCCCGAGGACGAGCGCCGCCCCTGGTTCTGCTTCGAGAACGACAGTGCGGCGCACCGTGTGCTCGGCGCCGCCGATTCCTCGCGGCCCGTCGACATCGTCATCGACCGGTTCACGACGGTTCGCGCGTTCACCGATGCCGTCAACTCGGCGCGGCTGGTCGAGGCCGACGCATGCTTCCGGAGCCGCGGGCCGATCATCGCGCGGCTCGCCACCACCGATTCGAGCGGCCCCGACGCGTGGCTCCGGTTCGAGCACGGGCTCGCCGGTGACAGCGGCCTCGTCCGGCTCGTCGAGCCGAACGGGGCATCGCTCGTGGTGCAGTGGCGCAGGGCGCGCAGCGCGCTCGAGCTCCGCGGCTTCGACGACTTCGTACGCTTCGAGGCGCTCCTCGCGCGCCGGGGCGATTCGCTGAGTGGCGAAGCGCGGCTTTCATCGGATGCGCAGCTCGAGAGGGACTCGGGCGGCACGCTGGGGCCCTCGGCGCGCACCTGGCTGCTCGAGGCGGTGCACGCTCCCTGCGAGGATCCCCGCCCGTGATCCCGGCACGCGAAGCACTCGAACGGCTGCGCGCGGGAAACCAGCGCTTCGCCGCGAGCGTGGGCGGGGCCGATGCGTTCCTGAGTCACATGCGCCGGCCCGACCTCACCATGCGGCAGGAACCGTCCGCGATCATCCTCGGCTGCTCCGACGCACGCGTGCCGGCCGAAATCGTCTTCGATCAGGGGCTGGGCGACCTGTTCGTGATCCGGGTGGCGGGGAACATCGTCGCGCCGTCGCAGGTGGGAAGCGTCGAGTTCGCCGCGGCGCGCTTCGGGACGCGGCTCGTCGTGGTGCTGGGACACTCGGAGTGCGGCGCGGTGCTCGCGACGCTCGAGGAGCTGCGGCGCCCGGGCGCGAATCAGTCGCGCAATCTCCAGTCGATCGTGGACCGCGTGCGCCCCTCGGTGGAAGGGCTGCTGGAAACGGATCTCGCCCGCGACGAAGCCGCGCTCGTGCGGCACGCGGTCCGCCTCAACATCCGCGCGTCGGCCGACCATCTCCGGCACGGGTCGCAGGTGCTGGAACAGCTGATCCGGGACGAGGGCCTGCTCGTCATCGGCGCGGAGTACTCGCTGGAGACGGGCGTCGTGGACTTCTTCGACGGCGCCCCCCGGACCAGTTGATGCGAAGGGCGGCGCCTCTCCGGCTCGGCATGGCGGCAGCCGCGCTCGCCCTCGCGGCGTGCCGGCCCTTGCCCGATGCCCAGTCCCGCAGCCTGGAGAACGAGATGCCCGGGTCGGCCGCAGAAGAAGGCAGCTGGTTCGTCAGGACCGACTTCTCCAACCAGGCAACCTGGCTCTCCACGCTGGCAACGGTCGTGGCACGGCACGGCATCTTCAAGGGCGCTTTTCACGTCGTGGACGACCCGGCATACGCCGGCGCCACGCCGGAGCAGATCGTCGGGCGGCTCGGCCCCGGGTTCCAGCAGACGTTCATCTTCGTGGCCGACAGTACGACGCTCTCGCACCCGGACCGGCCGGTCCTGGTCGTCGATCTCTGGGAGGGCTCGCTCGACGAGTTTCGGGCGATTCCTTCCGAAATCGCCGCGATACAGATCAACCTCGCACTGGCCAACATGGACTTCGAGGAATTCGCCGGTGCGGCGGATCCCGACGGGATCTTCCGCGGCTTCTGACCGGAGCGCGCGATGATTGACGGGCTGCTCGCCCAGCTCTTCGGCGAGGCGCTTTTCGGGCGCTACACGCCCTCCCGCCGCGCGCAGCTGCTCGCGCGCCTCTTCTTCGGCCTGGTCGGCGCTGGACTCGGGATCGCCGGGGCAGCCTTCATGACCCTGCGACCCGACGGCGCGTCGCCGCCGATGCGCGTCGCACTGGCGCTGCTCTTCCTGTCCATCGGCGCGTTCTGGCTGCTCAACGTCGGGCTCGCGCGGAGGTGGCGCTGGCCGGGCGTGCTGGTCGCCGCCAGCCTCATCGCGCTGATCGCCGCGCGTTTCATCTTCGGGCCCTGAGGGGGGGCCCGGGCCCTTCCAGCGGCATTCCTCAGCGCCGATTCAAACCGACGGGTACCTTCCGGCATCACATGGATGCCCGGCGTACCCGGGCGACGTTCCTCCCGTCCGAGAAAGCAGGCCGCCGATGCCGTCATACATGGCAACCATCGAGCGCTCCAACCGGAAGCCGATCGACCGCGTCGAAGTGGATATCACGATTACCGACCTGAGCGCCGGACGTCAGGCGTGGCATGGTGAATTCGTGTCGAAGAGCGTCGATGGAATCCTGCCGGACGAGCGGATCTCGCTCACCTTCGATACCGGCCAGAAGGGGTCCGCGCGGGTCAAGGAAACGCATTTCGACAGCCGCAACCCCACGGCGACCCGCATCACCTTCGACGGGACCGGACCACTGGCCTGATCCGGGAAGGTCCGTCGCCATCATCCTGCCCGGGAGATCACGATGAAGGCACGGATGAAGCTGACCGGATCCTGGCAGTTGGTCGCGAGCATGCTCGCCGGCGCGGCGCTCGGATGGTGGATGTTTCACTATCGGGGCGCCGCGCTCTTCGCCGGGATCGGGCTCGCGACCGTGCTCGCGTTCAGGGCCTTTTCTCATTTCTCGCATCGTTTCGCCGCTGCGCTGGCGCTCGCCGGTGCCGCGCTCGCGCTCCACGCCTCCGCCACACTCGGCTGGGGCGGGACCGACGTTCCCGACGGATCCCGATTCAAGGCCTCGCCGGTCGGGCTCTCGCATGTCCTCACGCCCGACCGGCCCGAATCCCGGACGGTGGATTGCGGCTGGTACCGCGCTTCCGGCTATCCCGCTCCCTGCGAGATCGGCGATCCGGGCGCCTTCGCGAGACTTCGCGCCGTCTATCCGCTCCTGCTCGTGGCTGCCCTCCTCTCGCTCGGCGGGGCGGCGTTCGCGATGTCCCGCGCGCAGCGGGCGCGGATGATGGTCCCAGCGCTCGCGGGTGCCGGCGGGCTTGCCGCGTTCGCCGGCCTCGCCCTCTTCGCCGCGTCGGTCCGCCCGGCTCTTGCGGCGATCGCCGAGCTGCCGGTCGGAGTCGGCGGCACGCTCGGCACGATGGAACTCGCGCTCGCGCTGCTCCTCTCGCTGACCGTCGCGACCCACGGTGCACCGAGCGCGGCTCCCGCGGGCGCTCCCGCCGGCGTCCCCGCCTCGCGCCACGGCACCGCGCCAGCTCGCCTGAGCTGATCGAGCGGCGGGTCTCGGCCGGGTGGCGTGATTCCCCGGACAAATACAAGATTCCGATATTCGACAGCGCGGCAACGAAATCGGAAACGATCGACGGAGGAATGCATGGCAAGCGATGCGGGACTGGTGCTGGTGAGCGGCGCAACCGGCCAGCAGGGAGGCTCCATCGCCCGCGAGCTCCTGGGCGCGGGGTGGCGGGTGCGCGCAATGACGAGGAAGCCGGACAGCGATGCGGCGCGGGACCTCGCTCGGCGCGGCGCCGAAGTCGTGAGAGCGGATCTCGACGACGCGGCATCGCTCCGGCAGGCGCTCGACGGCGCGTGGGGCGCCGTCGGGGTGCAGAATACCTGGGAGGCAGGGGTCGAGAAGGAGGAGGAGCAGGGCAAGCGATTCGCGGCGGCGGTGAAGGAAGCGGGGGTGCAGCACCTCCTCTATCAGTCGGTCGCCTCGGCGCACCGCAGGACCGGGATCCCCCACTTCGACAACAAGTGGCGCGTCGAGGAGACGATCCACGCGCTCGGGCTTCCGTCGTGGACCGTGATCCGGCCGGTGTTCTTCATGGAGAACCTCCTGTCGCCCTGGTTCAAGCCGTCGATCGACCAGGGAACTCTGGCGATCGGCATGAAGCCCGAAACGCGCCTTCAGATGATCGCGGTGCAGGACATCGGGAAGTATGGCCTTCGCGCCTTCGAGCGGCACGCCGCGCTCAACGGCCGCTCGATCGACATCGCGGGGGACGAGCTGACCGGGCCCGAAGCCGCCGCGATCCTGAGTGAGGTGGCTCGTCGCCCGATCGCGTTCCACTCCACGCCGATCGAAGACGTCCGCAAGGGAAGCGAAGAGTACGCCATCATGCTCGAATGGTTCGATGCGGTCGGCTACGACGCTGACATCGAAGGCACCGCGAAGGAATTCGGTGTCCGCCCGACCCGGTTCCGCGAGTGGGCCGCGGCACAGAACTGGAACTGACGCGATGCGACAGGGAAACGGCCCGGGCGAATGCCCGGGCCGTTCTGCTTCCGGATCGTTCGACTCGGCGCCTCAGCGGCTCAGCCAGTACGACACCTTCACGAGGAACACGTCGTTCGCCCGCTGGCCGAAGAGCTCGTCGAAATCTCCCCAGAACGAGCGGCCGCCCGCCACCGGCGCGCTGTGCTCCCGCCCCTGGCTCCAGACGAGGAACAGCGTCGAGCCGGGGCGGTACTCCCAGCGGAACAC
>JAICNA010000169.1 GCA_025928955.1 Gemmatimonadales bacterium
GCCTCGTATCCCCGACACCGGAGGAAAGCATGCATCGGTCCCATCCCTCATGGCGCACGCCGGTCGCGGCGCTCGCGGCCGCGATCGGCCTCGTCGCCTGCACCGTGAACGGCACGTCGCTCACCGAAGAGCGCACGTCGGCCATCGATGAGTCGTCGGCCGTCGCCCTCGACGCCGCCCATCGCGGCCACGGCAGCCCGACCCATCGCGAGCTCAGCGCATCCGACCTGCAGGCGATCGCCCAGGTGCGGAGGGCGACCGCGCAGTACCACGACATCCGGAAGGCGCAGGCCGACGGCTACGACACGCAGTACCCGGCCGGCTGCGCCGCATCCCCGGACGGTGGGCAGGGCTTCCACTGGCTGAACGAGGATCTGGTCGACGGCACCGTCGAGCTGCTCCGTCCCGAGCTCGTGATGTACGAACCCCAGCCCGGCGGCAGCATGCGGCTCGTCGGCGTGGACTACGTGGTGCCCTACGTCGAAGGCTCGACCGCCCCGACGCTCCTCGGCCGCGAGTTCGCCCACAACGTCCCGCTCAACGTCTGGGCCCTGCACATCTGGGCCTGGGCGCCGAACGAGAACGGGATGTTCGCGGCGTGGAATCCGGGGGTGAGCTGCGAGTTCGCCGGCTGACGTCGGCGGGTCGGGCGGTCGGACAGGTCGGAAGGTCGGACGGAGGAAATTGAACGTATCCGGGTCCTCACGACCCTCCGTCCGACC
The DNA here is from genome assembly GCA_025928955.1 of Gemmatimonadales bacterium. Classification (GTDB taxonomy): domain Bacteria; phylum Gemmatimonadota; class Gemmatimonadetes; order Gemmatimonadales; family GWC2-71-9; genus CAMLLJ01. The sequence goes on from JAICNA010000169.1 coordinate 723, forward strand.
GTCCGACCGTCCGACCCGCAGCGTCCTCACTGCCCCGCCTGCGCCCCCCTGTTCCACATATCGAGGTACATCCGCCAGCGCCCATCCTCGCCGCGGCGCCAGACGACGACGTACTTCCCGAACGAGGGGCCCCACGGCTTGCCGTCGGTTTCGCCGGCGATCTCGAAGCGGCCGTAGTCGTGGGCGACGTCGCCGACGATCTCGACGCGGTCGGGCATCAGGACGTGCCGGGTGATGCGGCGGTTCGGTGGGAGGGTCCAGTAGCGCCGGATGCCGTCGAGGCCAACGATGGCGGCTGCGCCGTCCGGGAAGATCGCGGCGTCGTCGGTGTAGAGCTCGGTCATCGCTGCGGCGTCGCCGCGAACGTAGGCGGCGGAGAAGGCGCGGGCGGCCGACACGATGGCGGCGCTGTCCGTCGAGACCGCGCGAGGAGAGGTGGAGGCCGCGTCACCCGCGCTCTGTCGTGCGCAGCTCGAGATCGCCATTGCCAGCGCCATGAGCGCTGCTCCGGCCTGCTTCATCATCATGGCCTCTCCTCGTTGGAATTGCTCCGGCTCTGCGCCACTGCCGGCTGTTCGACGCAGATCCGGCAGTCGAGCACCGTCCCAAGATGGCTCACCCGCCCCTCCTCGGTAATGACCCACGGCCGCACCTGCCAGGGCGGGTCGTGGCGCACGTGCTGCCCGTGACCGCACTCGAGGTCGGCGACCCAATGCGCTTCGTCATCGAGGTGATATGCGATGATCCGGCGGTGCATGCTGCGCAGCGAGCTCCTCGGAATCGGCCGACCCCCGATCAGCGGACGAGCCGGTCCGCCGGGCTCCGCACGCCGCGGCCGCCACGGGTCAGCACATGAGTATAGATCATCGTGGTGCTGACATCCTTGTGGCCGAGAAGCTCCTGCACGGTCCGGATGTCGTAGCCGTCTTCGAGAAGATGCGTCGCGAAGGAGTGGCGCAGCGTGTGGCAGCTCACGTGCTTCGGAATCGCGGCGCGGGCCGCTGCATCACGGACGGCCCGCTGGAGGACCGATTCGTGGACATGATGGCGGCGCCAGATCTGCGCCGGCCCGTCCCAGTAGAGCCGGCTCGCCGGAAACACCCACTGCCAGATCCACTCCTGCTCCGCGTTCGGGTACTTCATGGCGAGCTGGTGCGGGAGGGCAACGCGGCCGCATCCCGCACCGAGATCGCGCTGATGAATGGCGAACGCGCGGGCGAGATGCGCGGTAAGGGGCTCGACGAGCATGTCGGGAAGGAGGGTGACGCGGTCCTTCCCGCCCTTGCCATGTCGAATCGTGAGCTGCCGCTGCGCGAGATCGACGTCCTTGACGCGAAGGGTGCACGCCTCGAGGAGGCGGAGGCCGCCACCATACAGGAGATTGGCCATGAGCCACCGCGTGCCGTCGAGCTGGCCGAGGAGCGAGCGCACCTCGTCGGGGCTGAGCACGACCGGGAGCCGTTTCGGCCGCTTGGCGCGGACGACGCCGTCGAGCCAGCCGAAGTCCTTCTGCAGCACGTCGCGATACAGGAAGAGAAGCGCGCTCAGTGCCTGGCTCTGCGTCGAGGCGCTGACGCGCGATTCGTTCGCGAGGTGGCTCAGGAATGCCGCGACCGAGCTCGGCGGCAGCTCGGCGGGGTGGCGCATCTCATGGAACCGCACGAAGCGGCGGACCCAGGCGAGATACGCTTCCTCGGTGCGACGGCTGTAGTGGCGTGTGCGGATGGCGAGCCGCATACGATCGAGGAGCTTCGGTCCGCGGATCTGGGCCTGCTGTGCCGGAGATGTGGTGGTCATGCAAAATGATGCAACGGATGCGCGAGGCGAGCAGTATCGGAAAAGCGCGGACCGGTTCTGTGATCCAGCCAACGGAGCCGCCGATGCACGACGGCGGGATCTCCTCACGCCTCGGCGATATCGGCCTGATTTGATGCTGCGTTGAGGGAGCATTCCCAGATTTGCCGCCCACTTCTCAATGAGGCTCGCGTGTCCGCCCCGTTCCTCTCTCGCCCCGGCCCGGTCCACATCAGCGCTCTGATCACCCCTGCCCTGCTCGCCGCTGCGGTACCGACATTCGCCCAGCAGGCGGCGGTACAGCCGGGCTGGTCGATCGGCCCGACAGTCTCCTTCGTTGACTTCTCCGCCGCCGGCGCCGATGGAGCGGGAGCAGAGGCGGCGTTCGCAGGCGCCACCGCGGCGGGCGTGGAAGTCGAACGCGCCATGGGTCCGCTCGCCCTGCTTCTCGCCATCGAGCAGCTGACTACGCGTATCCAGGTGCGGGACGACGCGGTCATGATCGAGCCTCGCGAGCCGTCCGTGGGACGCACCCGCTTCGGATTCGCGCTCAGGGGCACGCTCGCTCGCCGGGACGGCGCGCGCCTCGTCCTCGACGCAGGCCCTACGCTCGACCTCTGGAGCCCGGACGGCTCCGCGAGCCGATCCTCCGCCGGGGCCGGAGCGCGGCTCGCGCTCGAGATGCATGCGGGCCCGGTGAGCATCGAAAACGCGGTGGGAGTGGGAGTGTCGAAGGGGCCGCTCGACACAGATGACCTGCCGGAAGGCTACGAGCGGCGCACGCTGCGAACGATCACCGTCACATTCGCCGCGCGTTTCGGCCTGTAGACGCGGCCGCCAGTCCGATACCGGGGCCCATGCCTTCACACCCTTCCCGCCTCAGCGGTGGAATCCCAACGTCAGGCATTCCCGCGCCGGCCGAGCGCCTCTCGAAGCCAGTGCGGCATCGCCGCCGCGCGATCTACCTCCGCAATGCGGCGCCGCGCGAGCGCGGGATCGATCACCGGCGCCACTTCCTCGTCGGAGCCCGCCATCGCCGCCAGCGCGCGCTCGACGACCGGTTCGCCGCCCGGCGCCAGCGACCCGAACTCGATCTCCGCCCGGCGGCAGAACCGTTCCTCGCGCGCTCGGCTCTCCGCCTCGATGCCGACCGCGTGCAGGCGCGCATGCATCCCCTCGTGCACGATCGTCGAGGCCACCTGCGCGAGCGTGAATGCCGGATTGACGATGAAGGTGAGCTCGACGAGGCAGACCCGTTCGGCGGGAAAGAAGGCGCCGCGGCAGGCGTAGCGCTCGACGTGCAGGCCGGCGAAGTCGCGGCGGATGTGACGCAAGTAATGCGGCGTGTACTGCTCGATGAGGCCCAGCGCGGCGTCGAGCCGCGCCACGACCTGCGGCGTCTCGATGTCCGGGCGGGTATTGACGATCGTGGTGGGAATCCCGCGGAGGGTCCGGCGCTCGACGCGCCGCTCCCCCTGGCCCTGATCGGGGCCACTCACCGCACGCCCCTACGCCGCCACCTTCGCACCGCACGCCTCGCAGAAATTGCTCCCCGGCGCAAGCGGCGCGCTGCACCGGGTGCAATGCGGCGCGGCATCGAGTCGCCGTCCGCAGCTCGAGCAATAGACAGCGTCGGATTCGGGTCGGGGACCGCAGGTGCGGCAGGCGGGAGCAACACCGCCCGCGATGGCGCGCGCACGCGCGGCGATCATCGCCTCGATGTCGGAGTCGCCGGGGGGCGTCGGGACCGGCGCGGCGGAAGCGGCAGGAGCGCCGGTAGCGGCGCCCGCCTCCTGGCGGAGCGCGGCGACGGCCTGGACGGTGTATTCCGATTTCAGCTCGGCGTAATCCGCATCGGAGAGCTTGCCTGTCTCGCGGTCGAACTCGATCTCTCGCAGTGCACTCAGGGCCACGCCGCGCGCGGTCTCCTCGGGATCGGGTGGTTCCCATGCCCGCGCGCGGCCGGTGTCGGGCCACATGAGCGGTCCGAGCACCAGCCAGATGGCCACGGCGGCCAGGAGCACCGCGGCGGCGACTTCGACGATCATCGCTGCTCGTCCTCCGCCAGCGCCTTCTGGACGAGGGCGAGGTCGTCGTCGGTGAGGGCGGGAGCGGCGGGATGGGCGGGAACGGCGGAAGCGGCGGAAGGGGCTCCTGCGCCTGCCGCCGTTCCCGCCGCTCCCGCCGCTCCAGCCAACCGCCCGCGCCGCGACAGCACCCACAGCAGCGTCGCGCCGAGCCCGGTGACCACGACGCCGGGAACGAGATATCCGGCGAGGTTGAAGCCCTCGGGCTCGGGCGCCATCAGCGCTTCCTCGCCGTACTTCGCGACGAAGGCGTCGACGATCTCGTCCGGCGATTTCCCGGCTTCCTGAAGCGCCAGCACCTCGCGGTGCAGCTCGGGAGAGTAGGTGCAGGTGAAGTCGGTGGTGCGGCAGGTGTAGACGTCGAGCGTGCAGCCGCAACCGCAGCGGAGCCGCTTCTCGAGCTCCTGAATGGCGACGTCGTTGTCCGCGGACGAAGTCGGCTGCCTCGGCCGGCCTGCCACCGTCGGATCGGCGAGCCGTCCCGCTGCGGCCCGGCGTCGCGCCGCGCTATCGGCCGCCTGCGTCGCGGTCTGCGCCGCCAGGCCCGGCAATGCCGCGGAGCCCGCAGCGATCCCCGCAAGCACGCCGATCGACTGCAGCAGCCCACGCCGCGTCACTCCGGCTGCCAAAGCCTCGACCTGGCCCCGTCCGCAGCTACCGCCGTTTCCGCCGCTCCCGCCGCTCCCGCCCGCATCACTTCGCATCCGGACTCGCTCCCGCCCCCGCTCCCGCGAGCGACACGCCGAATCCCGGCTGCGGTACGCGCCGCGTCACGCCGACCGGTGCGCCACCCGGCCACATCGTGATGATCCCGCCGAAGACGAGGATGAACCCGCCAGCCCAGACCCACCAGACGAGCGGATTGATGGTGAACCGGTAGACCGCCTCTTCCGTTCCGGCCACGGCGCCGGCGAAGACGATGTAGAGGTCCTCCTGCAGGTCGCTCCGGATGGCGACTTCGGTGCTCGGCTCGAACGACTGCACCTCCTGGCCCGCCTCGACCGTGAAGTGCTGCCGCTTCTCGGACGTCATGATGCCGAGGTCCTTCCCGTCGCGCTCGACGCGGACGGCGGCCGCGGTGACGTAGCGGTTGAGCGCCTTGTACTGCGACACGCCGGTGTGCGTGAGCGTGTAGGTATGGCCGAAGGGGCTCGCCAGCGTCACGCTCTCACCCGGCGCGAGCGTCGCCTCGGTGTCCTTCTTGAACGCCATCCCCGCAAAGGCGACGAAGTACACCACGATCGCGATATGCACGATGTACCCGCCGTAGCGCCGGCGGTTCCGCGAGACGAGGTGCAGCAGCGCCGCCGGTGGCGACTCCGCGTGCATCCGGCCGCGCGCGCGCACCCCACGCCAGAACTCCTGCACGATCGCGGCCGTCACGAAGCCCGCGAGGCCGAGCGCCACGAGCGCGTAGAAGTTGCGCGCACCCGCGGTCCAGACCGAGGCGAGCGTGATCACCCCGAACGCCACGGGGATCGCGAACTGCCGCCGCAGGTTGGCCGGGCTCGCCTTGCGCCAGGCGATGAGCGGTCCGACGCCGGTGAGTCCAAGGAGGAAGAGGCCGAGCGGGATGTTCACCCGATTGAAGAACGGCGGGCCGACCGTGATCTTCGTGCCCCGCACGAGCTCGGAGAGGATCGGGAAGAGCGTTCCCC
>JAICNA010000026.1 GCA_025928955.1 Gemmatimonadales bacterium
GTCCGGCGCAGGATCCTCGTCGCCGACTCGAACCCGACCGTCGTGCTCGAGCCGACCGCACTGCGTGGCGTGGCGCTTCCCCTCCCCACCACCGGCACGGGCAGCTTCACCCTCCTGGGCGACCTCACGGTGAAGGGCGTGAGGCGGCCGACGGCCTGGCGCGTCGAGGCCACCTTCACGGGCGATACGGTCTCCGGTACAGCCCGGACGGCATTCACGTTCGCCGACTTCCAGCTCGCCCAGCCGCGGGTGCCCATCGTGCTGAGCGTGGCCGATACGATCCGCCTCGAGTACGACTTCAGGCTGGCCGCAGGAGAACCGTAACCCTGAAAATTTGACTTTCGGGTTTTCTTCGGTAGCTTTGGAACTATCCCGATCCCGGATGGTTCCTCGCCATGTCCTCGCTCGAAGCCCGCCTCAAGTCGCTGATGACGCTCGCCCAGGACGACCGGGACTCGGCCACCGACCGGCCGCTCCCGCCTCGCCTGCGGCACACCGACGACGTCGGGGCGCTCCGCCCGCTCAACATCAGGAACCTGCGGGTCGGAGGCGGCCGGCGCCGCCTGCTCCGCATCCTGATGACGAACGCGTGCAGCTACAACTGCCACTACTGCCCCATGCGCCGGGATCGGAACCTGCCCCGCACCCTCCTCAAGCCGGAGGAGCTGGTGCGGATCTTCGTCGGCGCACTCGCACGCGACTGGTGTGACGGCCTCTTCCTCACCACCGGCATTCCCGGCCGGCCGGTGAAGGTGATGGACGACCTGATCACGGCGCTCGAGATCATCCGGGAACGTCACCGCTTCGCGGGCTACATCCACGTCAAGATCGTGCCCGGGGCGGAGCCGTCGCAGATCGAGCGGATTACCGCGCTCGCCACGCGGGTCTCCGTCAACCTCGAGGCGCCGTGCGGAGCCACGCTCTCCGAGATCGCGCCGGAGAAGAACCTCGATGTGGCGCTCGCGGCTCTCGAACAGGCGCGCGTCCAGATCACGCGCAATCGCGAGGAGCTTCGAGCCGGACGCCCGAAGGATCCCCTGCATCCCGGCGGCATCGCGGGCATGACGATGCAGTTCGTCGTCGGGGCCACCGCCGACAGCGACGACGCCATTCTCCGCCGAGTGAGCGGCATCTATGCTGGCGGCGGAATGCACCACTCGCAGTTCAGTGCCTTCCGCCCGATCAGCGAAACTCCCCTCGCGGATACCCCGGCGACTCCGGCGCTGCGCGAGCACCGGCTCTACCAGGCGGACCATCTCCTGCGCGAATACGGTTTCGCCCCGGAGGAAGTAGTCTTCGACGCCTCCGGCAATCTCCCCCTCATGCACGATCCGAAGACCGCCTGGGCACTCGCCCATCCCGACCGGTTTCCCGTGGAGGTCAGGACCGCCACCGCGGACGACCTCGCGCGCGTGCCCGGGATCGGCCCGCTGAGCGCGCGTCGCATCGTGCTCGAGCGAGGCGGAACCGTGTATCGGGGTCTGGCGGATCTCGGCAGGATCGGCGTGGTCACGTCACGCGCGGCCGGGTTCATCACCTTGAACGGCCGCCGCCTGCAGGACCATCGCTGGACCGAACAGCTCGGTTTCTGGGCGCCCGAGGAGCAAGCCGGGGCGTATCACGGGTTGTACGAGGTGAGTCCGGGGACGTTCCGCTAGCCAACCGCGCTCTGGCGTCCTTCGAGGTAATCGACCACGTCATCCGCGGAGTAGGAGGTGCGGCCGCGCAGGAAGTCCCCGATGCCGACGAGGTCGTCGCCGCTCGTGAGGAGCGGCTGCTCGACGCGTCCTTCCGACCGCACCTGGGCATGGCCGATGTTGGCCATCGGGGCATTACAGAGGCAGCGCCGGCCCGCGGTGTCGGCCTCGGTACCGCCCTTCTCGACGTAAGCCTTGACTGGTTCGGCGGCGCAGCGATAGCCGAGCTTTCCATCCGGCCGCACATAGGCGGCCCGCAGGTAGCCGAGATCGCAGACGCGTTCCCGTTCCGGGGCAGCAGTAACCGGATCGGCCGGCCAGCGAACCACCTTGAACGGATAGCCGGTCGGCGAGGCGCGAGGATCGGTGACCACATCGACCTCCCCGCGCGCTGCATGCTCGAGGACCGACTGCTTGTACTCGGCAGTGAGGCCGGATTCCTTCGCGTAGGCGAACAGCGTGCCGACCTGGATCCCGGCGGCTCCCGCCTCCCGGGCCGCGCGCAGCGCCTCCGGCGATCCGGTTCCCCCCGCGAGCCAGAACGGCAAGCCGAGCTCGCGCATCGCTGCCAGATCCGCGACATCCCGCTCACCATAGATCGGTTCGCCTCGCTCGTTCAGCTGGGGCTTTCCTCTCGGCGGCGCATTGTGCCCTCCCGCGGTCGGCCCTTCGACGACGAATCCATCCACGGCCCCGCTCGCCTTCCGCTTGAGCATCGTCGCGAGCGATTCGCTCGAAATGATCGGCAGGAATGCGGGTCGCGTCACCTCCGGTGGAGCGGCACCGTTCCAGTGCTCGGCCGGATCGAGCACCGTTTCCACCGTCTGGCCCGGGGCCAGCCCTTCGACATCGAGCCGGAGCGAGGTGCGCGCATGGCGCGCCAGCGCGTCGAGAACGCCGGGAATCTCTCGCGGGATACCGGCGCCCATGAGCACGTAATTCACGCCGGCGAGCATCGCGCCGTAGAGGGCGGCAAGGTTGGGGAGCTGCACCTTCGTGAGCAGGTTGATCCCGATCGGCCCTGTGTGGCCCTCGCGCGCGAGCCAGACTTCCGCAAAGCTCGCGAGCATGTTGACCTGCTCACGCGCCCGGCTGGCTCCCTGCCGGTACATCGTCAGCATCCGGTACGGGGTGCCGCTCGGCCGTCCGCCGGGAATGAAGTATCTTCGCAACGCTTCTGCCGCGACCTCCGGAAGCGGGAACGCCGCCAGGGCGCGACGCAGATCCCCGCCGGGATCACCATCCTGGAGGCGGCGAGCGAAGAGCGAGTCGATCGCGGTGCCGGAGACGACACCGAGGTGACCGCGCCGGGATACGGCGCGCGCCAGACGCCAGTTCGACACGCCGATGCCCATGCCGCCCTGAATGATGCTCGGAAGTGCTACGTTGCTCACGACCCGTCCTTTCGGTTGATATCCGAAGATGGGCGTCGTACATGAAATGATTGTGAAGGAATCCCGAAGCCCGGATCGCGGGTGGCCGCGGAGGCGATCCGGCACCGGCCGGACCCGACGGAGGCGTGTCCATGTGGGAATGGTTCGCGGGGCTGGAGCCGATGCTGCAGGCGCTCGTCGCGGGCGGAGTGACGTGGGGCGTCACGGCGCTCGGTGCCGCGACGGTCTTTCTGAAGCGCGCCCTGCCGCAGCGACTCCTCGATGCGATGCTCGGCTTCGCGGCAGGCGTAATGATCGCCGCGAGCTTCTGGTCACTGCTGGCCCCTGCCATCGATCTCGCCGAGGCGCGGGGCGGTCCGTCATGGGTGCCCGCGGTGGTGGGCTTCCTGCTGGGTGCGGCATTCCTGCGCGTCTTCGATCAGCTGCTGCCCCATCTCCATCCCGATCTTGCCGAGGCTGATCGCGTCGAAGGCGTCCACGTGCGGCTGCCGCACACGACGCTGCTCGTGCTCGCGATCACGCTGCACAACATTCCGGAGGGCCTCGCGGTCGGTGTGGCGTTTGGCGGCGCGGCGGGGGGCGAAGCGGCCCACGGCGTGTCGCTGACGGCGGCCGTGGCGCTCGCCCTGGGGATCGCGATCCAGAACCTCCCCGAAGGCGTCGCCGTCGCCATGCCGCTCCGGCGGGAAGGGAACTCACGGCGCAAGGCGTTCTGGTATGGGCAGATGTCCGCGGCTGTCGAGCCGGTCGCGGCCGTCATCGGCGCGGCCGCGGTTGCGATGATCTCGCCGATCCTGCCGTACGCGCTCTCGTTCGCCGCGGGCGCGATGCTCTATGTCGTGGTGGAGGAGCTCCTCCCCGCTGCGCAGCGGAGCGGGCACACCGATCTCGTCACGTCGGCGACGATGCTCGGATTCGCGGTGATGATGCTGCTCGACGTATCCCTCGGCTAACGAGGGTCGGCCACTCACCCTTTGGGCCGAAGCCACTCCACGAACGGCGCGTAGTCGCGCAGCAGCAGCAGTTCGGGATCGAGGTGCTTGTTGTTGTCGAATGCGCGGCCTTCGGTCATCGCCTGGTGCAGCAAGCGGACGGCCTCCTCCTTCCGGCCGAGCGCGGCAGCGATGTGGGCGCGCGCTTCCGTATGCATGCCGAACGCATAGCGTGATCCGGCCTGGGCCAGACGATGCTCGGCCGAGTCTGCGGCCGTCACATCGCCGGCCGCCGCCGCCGTGACGCCCAGGAGCTCGAGCGTCGCGACGAGCATTTCCGCGCTCATCCCGCGTTCCGCGAGCAGTCCGCTCGCGAGGGACCGCGCCTCCGGCAGGCGCCCCAGGCTGTACAACGCCCGTCCCATCTCGAGCCGCTGGCGCCGGACATTTCGCAGGCTGTCGGGAGCCCGCTCGTAGTGCGCGACGGCACGCGACAGGAGGCCGGCCGCACGCTCACCATGCCCGTGGGCGCGCAATTCGTTGAAGGCGAGGAGATGCAGTGAAAGCCCATGCGCGTCCCACCCCGGCGCCGTGGCGACCGAGAAGCCACGAGTCAGGACCGCTTCGAGCGAATCGAGCCGTCCGAGCGCCGCGAGCGCCCGCACCTGATAGTTGAGCCCGCGCGTGTCCTTCGGGAAGCGCGCTTCGACCGCACGTCCGATGGCGAGCTGGCGTTCGTAGTCTCCCGCCATGTGCAGCGCCATCGACAGCATGCTCCAGTAGCCGGGCATCCCGGCGATCTCGTCGCGCTCGGGATCCACGGCATCGAGCGCAACGATCGCCTCGCGGGGGCGGTTGAGCGCGATCGCGGCGCGGGGGAAGTAGTAGCCGGCCATCATGGAGCCCGGTGCGAGCTCGGCGGCACGGCGCGCGGCCGCATAGCGCGCCGCGACGTCCGCGCTGGTCTCGACTCGCAGAAAATCGAGCGTCGCCTGCTCGTATGGGGTGAGCTCGGCCCGGCGCTCCTGCAGCACTTCGGCGAGGGAATCCACGCGGCTGAACCGCGCCTGGCCGAGATGCGAGAAGGCCGCGTAGATGAGCGGCAGCAGGAAGGTCGTGTCCTGATGGTACGTGGCGAAGAACGCCGCGTTCGCCCGATCACCCTCGCGCGCATACAGGTGGTCGAGCCCTTCTGCGAACCGATGATAGACGGCATGGCTCGGAGGAATGCTCCCCGCCAGTGCTGCTGCTGCGATGCGATGATCGAGTCGCGCCGCCAGCGCTCCGACCACCGCTTCCGCCAACGGGGCCACCGCGGCTCCGGGCCGCTCCGCCGGCCCTGCCGTCTCGCGCCCGACAGAGCGGGTTTCTCCGCTCCGGACGTCGAGCAGGCGAGCAGAGAACACGAGCGAGTCCGCTTCTTCCCGCCAGTTGCCCAGCACCACGAATGCCGCGCCACTCGCCGCCGCCATGGAGCGTACCCGCTCCGGCGTGGCCGCGCCCGGAGCCGCGACCAGCGGAACGGCATTGCCGGCCCCGGTCCGCCCCACCGCCTGGATCACTGCCTCCGCCGCGAGCCGGCCCGTTCCTGCGCGATCGGGCTCACCCGACGCATTCTCGAACGGAAAGACGATCACGCGGTCGGGCGCGGGAGCCGCGCTGGCCGGCATGGCCCAGCGCGCGGCTAGTCCGGCGGCGCCAAGGGAGAGCACCGCGATGCCCGCCACGGCGAGGCGCCGCCGCCGGCGCCATCCCTTGAGCACGGGAGCGACCGATGGCGGTGCCTCGGCCAGCACAGCGCTTCGAACCGGCTCCGATGCGACCTCGTAGCGTGCCGAATCGCGAATCGGCCGGAGCAGCCGCCGCCCGACCAGTTCGCCCAGGGCGGCCTCGACTTCCTCCTCATCCAGCTGCGCGAGCGCCATGAGCTCCTGCGCCTCGGCCGACGGCCGGCGCGCAGCGGCCTCAAGCGTCCGGCGAGCCTCCTGCGAAAGCCGCTCTAGCCGGGTGCGGAGTACGCTGGGTGGAAGCGGCAGCGAGCCCGGGCCGCGCCCCTTGGAAAGGCGCCACATCCCGTTCTGGTCCACCGCCAGCACCCCGCCATCAGCAAACGCCGAGATGCAGTCGGTGATACGGAGCGGGTTGCCGTCGGTCTCACCCATCAGCATGGTCGCGAGCCGCTGGCGATCGGCGGCGGGCATCGGAACCATCGACGCGATCATCACCTCGACCTGCGCCGGATCGAGCGGCTGCAGCTTGAGACGCCGGGCATCGGCAGCTTCCCGGAATGCGCGGCCGCACTCGGTGGCGGCGAGGCGGCCGGATTCGGCGGTGAGCACCACGAGGACGTTCGATGGCGGGCGCCGCACGAGCTGCGCGACCATGGGCCGGAGACTCTCACACAGCTCGGGAGCGTCGTCCACGAACACGAGCAGGGGATTCTCTTCCGCGACGGACGCAACGACTTCCCGCACCGCCGCGGCCAGGTCGCCACCGGTGCCCCGGGAGGGAAGGGCGCGCCCATCGGCGATCTCCGGCACGACCGCCGCGAGCTCGACGAGGGCCCACGGCGCGGCGGCGGCGACGCCGCGGGCCGTGGCGAGAGGGGCGAGAAACCGGCGCTCGGGTGACGTCGCATTGCCGTCGCACTCGCGCGGTACCTCGAGCACCACAAGGCGGGAGCCGGACGCGACCGAGCGGATCAACTCGACACCCAGGCGGGTCCGTCCCGCGCCCGATTCCCCCTCGATCAGCACGGTCACCCCGGCGCCCCGCCGTGCATCGTGCCACGCCGCCCTCAGCGCGGCAAATTCCGCGTCGCGGCCGGTGAGGTCAGGCGTGAAGAAGGCAGCCGAGCCGGGCTGGTGTCCGCTCGCTCCTGCGTCCCGCTGATGAAGAAGCTCGACGGCCTCGCGCACCGCGTCGGGCATCTCTCTCTCACGCTCAGCCCGGTACCGCGAGGCGAAGACCGCATGCCGCTCGAGCGCATCGCCGATGCGGCCGGCGCGCTCGAGCGCGCCGAGAAGATGGAGGTGCGCGCGTTCATCGAGCGGCATGAGCTCCGTCCAGCGCTCCGACCAGCGCAGCTGATCGGCGGCGGTGCTCGCCTCGCTCGCGAGGCGCTGAAGCAGGCCGCCGAGCCGGGCTCCGAGCCGGGAGCGCTCTCCCTCGAGCCAGGTTCGGTACGGCTCGGCACCGAAGTCTTCCGCGGCAGGCAGCAGGTCCCCCCGCCACATCGCCACCGCCGACGCCCGATCGCCCGCAGCTGCTAACCTCTCGAGTTCGAGCAGGTCGACCGTCAGAGTGCCAGTGGCGATCGCAATCGTCTCGCCATCCATCTCCAGCACGTCGGGGGCGGCCTTCCTGATGCTCGCGACCGCCTGGCGGAGTGACTGCCGGGCATGGGCATCGTCGGTATCCCCCCAGAAGGCGGCCGCGAGCTCCTCGCGCCGTACGGGGCCCGAGCGAAGCGCGATCCAGGTGAGGAGCGCGAGCTCCTTCCGCCGGCGACGAAGCACCACTCCGTCCGCGGCCTCGAGCCGGAGATCGCCGAGGACCACGAGCCGGAGGGGCATTGACGCCGATTTCACGCCGGTTTGCGGACACGAGTCGAAGCTCGGGTGTGCGGTAATTCCGTCTCCGCCATCCGGATGCGAGGCCATGGATCGATTCGCCTATTTCACGTTGAGACTGCGGCTGCAGGATCCCCCGACGCCGGCGAGCGGCGTCGTCGAAGACCTGGCCACTGGGGAAAAGTGGGAGTTCACGGGCGCGGACCAGTTGATCGAGGTGCTGGGTGCGGGTGTACCGGGATCGCTCAAGATGCGGTCCGGAACCGAACTCGGCCAGATGCCGCCGGCAGCGGCCCCGGGAGGTCAGCCATGAGCCGCCGGCCTGTCGAATCGCCCCGATTCCTCGTCGCCGGACTCCTCCTGCTTGCGGCTTGCGGAGACGGACCGACCGATCCGCCGTCGGGGACCGCTTCCACGCTAGTCGTAGCCCCAGGCTCGCTCCTTCTCGCGGAGGCCGGAGCGACCCAGCAGCTCCGCGCGTTCGCCGTGGATGCCGCGGGGGACAGCACCGAGGTAGCGGCCACCTTTTCTAGCTCCGATCCGTCAGTCGTCAGCATCACCACCACCGGCCTCGCGACCGGAGGCTCTTCGATCGGGTCGGCCCGGATCGTCGCCACGAGCGGTGAACTGACGTCGGCGCCGGTCCTCGCCCTCCGGGCGTCGCCGGCAGCCGGAGCGCTGCTCGTCGCCGACTCCCAGGTCATCGGCGGAGTCGCGGCGGTGGATCCCGATGCCCCTTACGCACCCGGACGCCGGTACCGGGTGCGCATCCGTGGCGCGTCGGCTGCGGTCGGCCAGGTCGTGCTGGCGACAGGCGGGGCGCCGATCGGCGGCCGGGTCGTGAGCGCGGCACCGGGTGCCGGAGAGACGGAGCTGGTGGTCGCGATGGTGCCGCTCGGCGAGCTCTTCCAGGAGCTCTCCATCGACGCGCGGCTGCCTTTGACCGGTGCCCTCGCCGACGAGGCGAACCAGACACGAAACGGGGTGCGACTCTCTCGAGCGCCTCAAGGGGGCACTCGTTTCGCGACATCTCCGGGCGCACGCTTCCACGCGTCGTCCATCCGCACCACATCCGCGGGCGGCCAGGTCGAGCAGGAGTTCGATCTCGGCCCGTTCAAGTGCAAGCTCGAGGTGCCGGCGCCGATCGCGGTCCCGATCTCGATGAGCAGCTTCAGCGGCGACCTCAATGAATCGCTCGCGCTCGACCTCGTCGTCGAGGATGCCGTCGTGCGGCGATTCGTGGTCGACGGCTCGATCCGCCCGACGCTCACCGTTGCCCCGCGGATCACGGCAGCGCTCGAGGGCAAGGCGGGATGCCTGTACAAGATTCGCGAGTTCCCCCTCCCGATCGGTGGCCCGATTGCCGCAGTGCTGGGCGGCCAGGTTCCGGTCGGCATCGGCTTCGAGATCGGCGCCAAGACCACGCTCGGGCAGCTTGGCGCCGACGTGACTTTCCAGTCCACCATCACGGCGAAGCTCGGCTTCGATTGCACGGGCGCGTGCGAGTGGGTCCAGGCGTTCGACGCCACCGCTCCCACCATCACGGTCAAGCCGGTCATCCCCGATCTTGGCACCAGCACCCGCATCGAGCTCGGCGCGAGCGCGTTCGGCTGGGCGGATCTCACGCTCGGGCTCACGTTCTGGGACGGGGAAGCGACGCGCCTCAAGCTCCTGGCCGGCAAGGCCGGCCTGGAGCAGAAGTTCGAGCTCGCGCCGTCCGAAGCGCAGGCGGCCGATCCTGCCTACGCGTCCAGCTTCTCGCTCAAGCCGCTCGTGGAGGTGAAAGCGGCCGCCGAGTATGCCCCACTTCAGAACCTGCTGCAGGTAACCCTCACCTTCTTCACATGGGCGCCCGAGTTCACGCCCATCGCCCGAAGCCCGCACGGCACGTTCGCAATCACGCCCGCGTCCGTCGTCGCGGGCGACGGCACGCAGCTCGGCGAGCGGGCGACCTTCACCGTCACGCTCACCGACCCGACCTTCCTCGGTGCCTATGCCATCGAGACGGTGCAGATCCGCTGGCGGCGCACCATCGGCGGAACCGTGGTGCTCGAATCCGGCCGGCCCGGCTGCACCGATCTCGCAGCGGCGCAGGACCAGCTCACATTCACGTGCGAGACCGACTTCCTCGAGGAGCACGCCGGCGCGCAGACCTTCCACGCCTTCGTGAAGACCCGGATCTTCGGCGTGCCCGTACCGGTGCCGCTCGAGGTTGCGGCCGATGGGAAGGCGACGGTCACGGTCACGGGCGGCGCCGTCACCGTGACGCCGGCGACGGTCACCCTTGGACCCGGTGAATCTCAGGTATTCACCGCGTCCGTGTCCGATGGCGGGAGCGCTGCCGTCACCTGGTCGGCGACCGGTGGTACGTTCACGGCGTCCGGAAACACGGTCACATACACAGCGGGCAGCACGCCCGGCAACTACACCGTCACGGCCACGCGCGTCGGCTCGACTGCTGCGGCCAGTGCGGCCGTAACGATTGCCGCGCCCGCCGGCGGGCGGGCGGTCCTCTGGACCATGGGTGGCGTGTCCGAGGCCGTCGTGACCTCTCCGTCCGGTACCGAGTGTCAGGACTTCGATGACTACTCGGAAAACGAGAACTTCTCGCCGAGTCAGGCGACGTCGGCGCAGTGCTCCGGAAGCTGGACAGCGCCAGCCGGAGAGCCGGCCTCGACGGTAACGGGCTCCGCATCGGGCAACACGACCTATCAGCTGTCCCACACGAACGGAGCGATCCACTCGATTACGGCGTCCGGCTCCGCGACGGCGAGCGCCAGCGCGCAGGGCGCGCCCGAGACGTTCAGGGGCGCGCAGGGGCGGGCCCACTCGGCGGATGTCTGGTTCTACTTCACGGTGGAAGGGACCGTCACCGTCACGATCACCGGACAGACGAATGCGGCATCCGCCCACGAGTCGCCGTTCGCATTCATCGAGTTGTATCAGGACGACACCGGTCCGCTGATCTATTCGTTCCAGGGAGCGGTCTCCAGGACCCTCACGCTCACGGAGGGCGACTACTATCTCAGGGGCGATGCCTACGCGCAGGCGAATGCGAACACGGGCGGGAATACGTCGAGCAATGCCACAGCGAGCTTTAACGTGACGATGACGGTCGGTCCATGAGGCGAGCGGCCGCGCCGGGCGCAGCGATCAGAGCCGGCGCACCCATCCGGCGGCGACCTCCCCGACCTCGGCGAGCACGTCGGCATCGCTCCGCCCCGATGACTTGAGCACGTGAAAGCTGTGGTCCGCGCCCTCGAGCCAGTGCATGGTCCAGGTTCGCGGAAGTCGCGCGACCACATCTTCCATCAGGTCGCGTCGGCACAGGGAATCCCGCGTGCCATTGAAACAGAGCACCGGGGCCCGGATCGCCGAGAGGTGAGCGTCGCGCAATTTCTTCGGCTGCCCGGCAGGATGCAGGGGATACGCGAGGAGCAGCAATCCGTCGCAATCGAAGGCGTCCGCCGCGAGCATCGAGGCCGCGCGCCCGCCCATGGAACGCCCGCCGAGCAGCAGGCGGCGCGGCGCGAGCTCGCTGCGCGCTCGCTCCGCCACTGCGCCGACGCTCTTCATCAGGAGCGGCATCGGATCGGGGCGACCCGAGCCGCGCTCCCGGTAGGGAAAGTTGAACCGGATGGTATCCAGCCCGAGGTTACGGAAGACCTCGGCGAGCGCATGCATCCCGCGATCAGCGCGGTGTCCGCCGGCGCCGTGGGCGAACACGAAGGCTCCCGCCGGCTCTCCCCCGATCGCGGGCTCGAAGAGGGCGCTCACCGCCGTGTCGTCGATGACGATGCGCCACTCGGCGCTCCGCGGCGTCATGGTCCGAGTCGGGCGATGAGCTCGTCGGACCAGAGCGGCAGGCGCGCTGATGCGGTGAGCTTCGCATTCGATCGCACTGCGGCAGCATTGTAACGTCGAAGCAGCTCGCGTCCGTTACAGAGCGAGCTCACCAGCGCCTCCCGCCCGTCCATCCGCTCGATCGCTGATGCCATGGCGTAGCCGATGGTGTACCAGGGGCCCTGCGCATCGCCGAAGAACGCCATGGCCCGCTGCCGCACCTCAGCCGGCTCGACCGTGCGCCCTGCCAGAATATCGAGGAAGAACGCTTCGACGCGCGGGAAGTCGGTGCCCACCTGTCGGAAGTCGCGATCCCAACGCGCGCGGTCGGCACTGTCGCTGGAAGCGTGCGGGTGCACATCCGGACCCCCGGCCGCCGCGAGCACCGCGACACCCTCACCGAACGCCCCGAGCCAGGTGAGTGCGGTGCGCTGCGGCTCCGTGAGCGTGCCAGGATCGTCTCCCGCCTCGCACGCGACGGCGTAGCCGATATGGTGCAGCTCGTGCGCCAGGGTCACTTCGAGCTGGTCACGCGTGACCGAGGGGTCGAGATACAGGAAGATCGCTGCCGAATCGGTGCCCACGTCGAAAACGAAGCTGTTCGGCTGCGGCTTGATGAGTGGAAGGAGCAGCGCGCGGAGCTCGGTGCCCGCGGGGAGGTACGCGGCCGCCTTCCGGGCCGCCCGCGCCACGTCCGCCCGCTTCCAGCTCGCGAGCGTGGTCTCGAGCGATGGCCTCAATGCGGCCAGCGTGTCGGACTCGAGAAAGCGTCGGAATGCCGAATCGGTGAAGCTGCGACCCATCGCTCGTTCCCGGCGCGCCAGGCGGCGATAGCCGGTGCTCGACCAGAGCGCCTCCCAGAGCTGCGGGTCAACCGAGCCCTCCGCCCGTGCCGCCAGGATCGCAAGCGCCGCGTCCGGCTCGTCGGCGACGAGCGTCACCGATGTGCGCAATGCTACCACGCCCGGACCGTCGGCTCGACCCGGCCGGCAAGCGAGCGCGCCGGCTGCAGCAACCACAAGCACCATCGCCCGCACCACTCTCATCGTCAGCTGCCTCCGCGACTGTCGAATCCAGCTGGCCCTGGTCCGGCCGGAGAAATGCCCTGCGCCATCTGGAGACGGACCTGGCAGGACCGTGAATTGAATCAGCGGGCCCGGCGGCCACCAATGAAGACCGCCTCCACGCTGCGGAGCGCCGCGACATCGCGGGTCGGATCGCCCCGCACCGCCACGAGGTCGGCAGCGAATCCTGGCGCAATCCGTCCAAACCGGTGCTCGAGCCCGAAGGTGCGGCCGTTGCCACTGGTCGCCGCACGCAGCGCGGCGAGCGGCGTCATCCCGCCCGCGACCATGAGCTCGAGCTCCCGCACGTTGTCGCCGTGCGAAAACACGCCGACATCCCCGCCGAAGCAGATCGTCACGCCGGCCGCCAGCCCGGCGCGGAACGCCGCCCGGCTCTGCGCGACGCGCGCCGGCAGGTCACCCTCGCCCTTCCGCCACCCGTCGAAGTACTCGGCATAGGCCTCAGACGCCGCCAGCGTCGGGCACCAGGCCACCTTCTTTTCCTTCATGAGCCGGAACACCTCGGGCGTTCCGCCGTCGCCGTGCTCGATCGTCTGCACGCCGGCGAGCGCGGCGCGGCGCATCCCTTCCGCCGAGCTCGCATGCGCGGCGACCGGGCGCCCGAGCGCGTGCGCGGCCTCGACGAGAGCGCGCAGCTCCTCGGTCGAGAACGTCGGCAACACCTCCCCGCGCGGCCCGACGCTGAAGTCTGCATACACCTTGATCCAGTCGGCACCCTCTGCGGCCTGCCGACGCACCACGCGCACGATCTCGTCGATGCCGCTCGCTTCCTCGGCACCCTGTGGTGGGTCGAACGCGTAATCCGTTCGCCGCGGCGCGTAGCTCCCGGTCGCTACGATCGCGCGGTTCGAGGTGAGGATGCGCGGGCCGCGCACGAGACCTCGATCGATGGCTCGCCGAAGCTGCGCGTCGAAGTCTCCGAGTCCCTCCGTGCCGAGGTCGCGAATGGTCGTGACGCCCGCGCGCAGCGTCGCCTCGGCGTGCCCCACCGCTGCCGCCATCCGATACCCCGCCGACTCCTTCAGGACCTGATCGTCCCAGAGCGCCTCGTTGTACGGATGGAGGAAGAGGTGCGCATGCCCTTCGATGAGACCCGGCATGAGCGTCGTTCCAGGCAGCTCGACCCGCTCGGATCCGGGCGGCACCGTGACGGAACCTGCCGCACCGGCCGCAACGATCCGGTCGCCACGCACCAGCACCACCCAGCCCGAGGCCGGCGCATCCGCGACGCCGTCCCAGACCGCGGATGGAACGAGCAGCATGGACCGCCCCGTATCGGCAGGCTGCTGCGCGACGACGGGCAAGGCAACGAAGAGCCATCCGACTGCAACGGTGAGCGAGCGCATGATTCGGGAGACCGGGAGGAGGGAACACGTGAGCGAGGGATCCTCGCGACGAGCGTCATTGCCCATCGAGAAGATCCCTCGCTTTGCTCGGGATGACAGCGGTGAGGCTTGCTGACAGAGGGCGCTCAGCGACGGAGCGCTACCCCGCGAAGCAGTACCCGCACCCGAGCTCCTGCGCGCGCCCGACCGCATACACGCCCGACGGCACGAGCTGGACCCCCGGATGCAGCGCGTCCACCCACTCCTTCCGGACGGCGGCGGCATCGAGTCCGCGCGCCTTGGCCACACCGGAGCTGTACACGGTCATCGCGACATCACACGCTCCGACCAGTACGCCCGACGCGAGGAGCTCGGTGATGCCGAGGCCCGTGATCGGAAGGCCTTCGATCTTTGCGAAGGGATTCCTGGTCGCTGGCTGGCCGTTCACGTCCACGTGGAACACCTTGCCGAACTCGTACTTCTCCCACATCGAATCCTGAATGGCGAGGCCGAGCGAGTGATGGCGCAGGATGATCATCGCGCTGGCGCCGTCCTTCTCGCCGTGCGTTTCGTTCATTGTGTTGAGGTAGACGCGCGGCCAGATGGCGATCATCCCCTCGTGCGGCGCCGGCGAATCGAACACCATCCGGTGCTTTCCCTTGAGCTTCCCGAACCACGCCTCGAGCTTCGGGTCGCGGGCGGGACTCGAATTGCTGGTCGTGGCGGCGAGCGGCGCGGGAAGGGCGGTGCCGATGCCGAGAGCGGCGGCTCCCGCGGCGACACGACCGAGAAATCCCCTCCGGGGGGTGAGCTTCGGGTCGGACATTGCGAACCTCCAGATGGCTGCGGACTGGCGAACAGGGGAAGCGATGCCAACTTACGGAATCGCCCGGAATTGGAAAGAGGGCCACGGCCGGGCCCTCCTGCTGAAGGCGCAGACGCTCAGCCCGACACGACACCGGGGTCGACCCCGGCCAGGAGACGAGGTTCGAGATGCGCCACCTCCTTGCCTTGCTGCTCACCATCGCCGCGTTGGTGGTCGGTGCCTATGTCCTTCTGGATCCGGAAGATGCAGCCCTCGATAACGCGGCACGAGCACGCGCGCCCGGTCAGTTCGTCATGCTCGAGGATGGGCTCACTCATTTCGAGGTCGCCGGCGCCGATTCGGGCCGCCCCGTGGTGTTCGCCGCCGGCTTCTCGGTCCCGGCGTACATCTGGGACCCGCTCTACTCGATGCTTGCCGATTCGGGGTTCCGGGTCATCCGTTACGACTATTTCGGGCGAGGGTGGTCGGACCGGCCGGAGCGTGAATACACGCAGGACTTCTACGTCCGTCAGCTGACCCAGCTGCTCGACTCGCTCGGGATTCGCGGACCCGTGGATCTCGCCGGGCTGTCGTTCGGAGGTGCCGCCATCACGAGCTTCGCCGACCGGCATCCGGAACGCATCGGCTCGCTCATCTTCGTCGACCCGAGTTTCGTCGCGCCGGCGAGGCCGCGGTCACGTCATCGCTCCGCACTCGCGTGGAACCTGCACATGGTCTTCGGTGGCGGCACCGACGACATGGCGACGGGCCAGATGGCGGACTTCCTGCACCCGGAGAATTACCCTGATTGGGTGACCCGTTACCGCGAGCAGCAACGGTTCCGGGGAACCCGCGCGGCCATCCGCGCCTCCCACCTTGGAATCGCCACGAGTGAAAACCAGATGCCGCAGCTGCGCCGCATCGGCGCATCGGGGCGTCCGGTCCTGCTCGTCTGGGGCCGCCAGGACCGGATCGTTCCGATCGCAGGCAGCGATTCGGTGATCGCCGCGATACCGCAAACCGTCTTCGTCCCCGTCGACTCCGCCGGCCACCTCCCCCACATCGAGCAGCCCGACGCCGTGGTGGCCCAGGTGATCAGGTTCCTTCGGGGCGTGAGGGATTGAGCTCGCGAGAATTCCTGGTCGTCGGGGGCGGGCTCGCGGGGCTTTCCGCGGCGGCCCGTCTCCGCGAGCGAGGCCATGGTGTCACGCTCCTCGAGGCGCGCGACCGGCTCGGCGGGCGAGCGTGGAGTGTCGAGCGGCCCGGCGTCTCCCCAGTCGAGCTGGGCGCCGAGTGGGTCGCAGACGAGGGACTCGTTCGTGATCTCTCCCGCGGGGCGGGTCTCCGTCTCGTCACGGCGCACGGCAGCTGGATGAGGCGGGCTGGCAGCGGCTGGCAACGCCTCGATGCACTTCCCGAGCTGAATGCCGACCTCATTGCCCGAATGCATCCGGGCCGGGGAGATGACCGGTCGCTCGCCGCGGCGCTCGCCGACTGCTGCGGCGGCGGCGAGCTCGCCGAAGCGCGCGCGCTCCTGCTCTCGTATGCGGAAGGCTTCCACGCCGCCGATCCCGCACGGCTCAGCGTGCGGTGGCTCGCGGAAGTCGAAGCCGCGCACCCGGCGGACGCCTCGTCGCTGCGGACTTCTGATGGCACCGGCCGTCTCGTGCAGGCGCTCGCGGCTGGTCTCGATGCGGCGGTTTCCATCCATTTCAATACGCCGGTCCGCTCGATCCGCTGGACCAGGGGAAAGGTCGTCGCCGCGAGCGACGGCGGTCGCTGGGAAGCTGAAGCAGCGATCGTCACGGTTCCCCTCTCGATCCTGAAAGCGCCCCAGGATGACGCCGGGGCGTTGCGCTTCGATCCCCCGCTCGAGGAGGTCCGGGCGGTGGCAGCGCTCCTCGAGATGGGCGCGGTCGTGAAGGTCGTCCTCGAATTTCGCGAGCCGTTCTGGCGCGCCAGCGAGCCGCTCCGCGATGCGCTTTTCCTCCAGGCGCCGGGCCAGCCCTTCCCGACCTGGTGGACCGGCCCCGATCCGTCGGAGAACCGGCTCACCGCGTGGGTCGGAGGGCCCGGTGCGCAGCGACTGGCGGGGTACGATGCAGATCGACTCACCGAAGTCGCCGTAGCCTCCCTGGCCGGAACGTTGGGACTCTCCTCCGCGGAGATCGCCGATCAGGTCGTCGCGGCCTTCCATCACGACTGGCTCGGCGACCCCTTTGCCCGAGGCGCCTACTCCTATGTGGGCGTCGGAGGAGCCTCGGCGCACCGGACCCTGTCGCGACCGATCGAGCGCACGCTCTGCCTGGCCGGTGAGGCGTGCGCCGGCGGCGGGCTCAACGCCACGATGGACGGAGCCATCGGATCGGGCCGCCACGCCGCGGATGCGCTCGGCTGAGGTGCAGGCCGGGCCGCTGCCGGCGTCTCCCGGTAGATTCCATCGCGTCGAACACTCCAGCCCCGTACACCCATGCGCACTCGACTCATTCTCGCCTCGCTCGCCTTCCTTGCCGCCTGCGGCAGTACCGCACCGTCCGATGACGGGCTCCGCCTTGCCACTGAGGGCACCCGCTTCGAGGCGGGCGGGCCGATCACCCTGGAGCTCTCGAACCAGTCGGCGGCCGAAGTCGGGTACAACTTCTGCCAGCGATTCTGGGAGCGGAAAGTCGGGGTCCGGTGGGAGCGCTTCGAAGAGACCATACTCTGCGCACCGGCGTTCGCGAAGCTGCCGGCCGGCGAGACCGCGGCGGAAACGCTCGGCGTTCCCTACGGCCTCGTGCCGGGGACCTGGCGCGTCAGCGCCGCCGTGCTGGTCGGGGACGAATCGGAGCCGATCCTGAGCAACGAATTCGTGATCGAGCTGGGCGAGCAGCGGTGACGACCGAGGTCATCCGGCCCGCGACGCTGGCCGACCTCACCGCCATTCACGCGCTCGCCGAACGCCTCGCCGATTTCGAGCTCCCTCCGGGTCGCACGGCTCGCGAGATCGCGCGTGCGGATCATCCCATTCTCGTCGCGCAGCTGCGGCAGCCGCGTGAGGATGTGCTTTTCCTCTACGCAGAGGATGACGCCGGCACGCCCCTCGGAACCGTCTTTGCCAACACGCAGCGCGACTATTTCACGCAGGTGCCGATCGCCTACATCGAAGTCCTCGCGGTGAGCGAGGCCGCCGCCGGCCGCGGCCTCGCCCGCCGCCTGATGGATCGGGTCGAGCGCTGGGCGTCCACCCGGGGCTCGGTGCGGGTAGACCTCAATGTCTTCTGCGCCAACCGCCGCGCCCGCGGCTTCTACGAGCACCTCGGCTTCCGGCCGGAGACGGTGAGGTACGTGAAGGAAGTCGGCCCCGCCAAGGAAGGCGTGACCGGCTAGGCGGAGCGCGACCGCCGTTGATCAAGCCGTCTTCCGGTACCTCCATACCGCCAGCCCGAAGAACCCCGCCGCGAACGCTCCCAGCATCCCGACCGGCTTCGCAATCTCCGCTGCACCCGCGCCCTTGATGAGCACGGCGCGCGTCACCTCCACGAAGTGCTTCACAGGGTTCGCCTCTGCGGCCATGCGCACCCAGCCCGGCATGCTGTCGACGGGCGTATAGAGTCCGCTCATCAGCAGGTAGATCATCATGATGAAGAAGGTGACGAACATCGCCTGCTGCTGCGTATCCACAGCGGTCGAGATCAGGAGGCCGATCCCGAGCGCCGCGACGAGATAGACGGCTGCGACGCCCAGGAGCAGCAGGAGGCTCCCGCGTACCGGCATGCCGAAGACCGCGGCACCGAGGCCCAGCCCCAGGGTGAGCTCAGCCATTCCGAGCACCCAGAACGGCAGCAGCTTCGCCGCGATGAACTCGGCCCGGGAGATCGGCGTGACGTTCAGCTGCTCGAGTGTTCCGAGCTCCTTCTCCCGCGCGATGTTCTGCGCCGTGAAGAGCGTGCCGACCAGCGTGACGAGCGCCACCAGGATACCCGGCACCATGTACTGCCGGTAATCGAGCTCGGTGTTGTACCAGCCGCGCGTCTGGACGTCGATCCTCCGCAGAGCGGGCGCCGTTCCCTCCCGCTCGCCGCGCTCTGCGCCGAACCGGGCAATGATCCGCTGCGCGTACGACTGCACGATACCGGCAGCGCTTCCCTTCTCCGCATTGAGCTGGACCTGCACGCGCGCGCCCTCGCCACGGACCAGCGCGCGCTCGAACCCGCGCGGAATCGCGAGCACCATGGTCGCCTCGCCCGAGCGGAGCGCTTCGTCCGCCCCGGCCACGGAGCGCGGCCCGCCGATGATCCGGAAATGCGGCGACGCGGCGAAGCGCTGCGACAGGGCCCGCGAGGCCGCGGTTGCATCGAGGTCCACGATCGCAGCCGGCGTGTCGTGAATCGCGAAGGTGGCGGCGTTCGCCAGGATGACCAGCTGGATGAACGGCACGAGGAGCAGCTGCGCCAGTGAGGCCCGGTCGCGAACGACGTGCAGGACCTCGACCCACGAGAGGTAGAGGAGCCGGCGCATGTCAGTCGAGCCGCACGCGGAACGATCGCATGCTCGCCATGAGCAGCACCCCCGTCATCCCGACGAGCACGAGGCTCTCCTGCCAGAGGTGATCGAGCCCGACCCCCTTCAGCATGATCCCCCGCGCGATTTCCACGAACCAGCGCGCTGGGATGACCGCGGAGATGAGACGGAGCGGTGTCGGCAGGCTCTCCAGTGGAAAGATGAATCCCGACAGCATGACCGTCGGCAGCATCGTCCCCGCGAGCACCGCGGTCATCGCCACGCGCTGCGAGGGCGTTCGCGCCGAGATGAGGATTCCGAGCGAGAGCGAGGTGACGGTGAAGAGCACACCCTCGGCGAGCAGCAGGACGGCGCTTCCCCGGAGTGGGACGCCGAAGATGAGACGCGCCTCGATGATCACGAGGACCACCGTCGCGAGCCCAACGAGGAGATAGGGCGCCACCTTGCCCGCGATGATCTCGACGGGGCGGAGCGGCGAGACGAGGAGCACCTCCATGGTGCCCGTCTCCTTCTCCCGGGCGAGCGAGATCGCGGTCATGAGCGCGGAGATGATGGTGATGACGAACGCGATGAGGCCCGGGACGAAGAGATTGGAGCTTTCCCGCGTGGGATTGAACCGCATCCGGACGTCGGCCGCGATCGGCGGCGGCCCGGTGCCTTCCCGCAGTTCCCCCTCATGATCGCGGATCAGCGCGTCCGCATAGTTCTGCATGGCGGTGCCGGTGTTCGGCTCGGCTGCATCGGTGATGATCTGGATTCGCGCGGCGCGCGCCGACTCGAGGCGATCCCCGAATCCGCGCTCGAACACGACGGCCTGCTGTGCCGCGCCGCTGGCGAAGAGCGCGTTCAGGCCGTCCGTGGAGCGCTCGACGGCGACGATGCGGAAGAGCCCGGAGGCTCCCAACCGGGTCCGCAGCGCGTGAGTGGCAGCGTCGGGCTCCGGATCGACGATGGCGAGCCGGATGTCCTCGACGTCGGTCCGGATCGCGTATCCGAACAGCACCACCTGGATGATCGGCATCAGAACGATCACGGCGAGCGTACGCCGGTCGCGGAGTATGTGCCGCGCTTCCTTCTGCAGGAGGCCGAGAAATGCGCTCGAGCGCTTCACGCGGCAGCGCCCGCTGGTGCACCGCTCCGCGCAAGGCGCAGGAACACCTCGTCCATCGAACCGGCACCGAACCGCTCCTTCAGTTCATGTGGCGTGCCGAGGGCGTCGAGCCGACCCGCGACCATGATGCCGAGCCGATCACAGTACTCGGCCTCGTCCATGTAATGGGTCGTGACGAATACGGTCGTCCCCTGGCCTGCCGCACCGTAGATGAGTTCCCAGAACTGGCGGCGCGTCACCGGGTCGACGCCGCCGGTCGGTTCGTCGAGGAACACGATTCGGGGCTGATGCAGCAGGGCCACCGAGAAGGCGAGCTTCTGCTTCCATCCGAGCGGGAGCGTCCCCACCCGCTTCGACCCCGACTCGCCGAGGCGCAGGCGCTCCAGCAGGTTGTCGGTGCGTGCCCGGATCACGCTCGCGGAGAGGCCGTAAATCGTACCGTAGAGCCGGATGTTCTCCCGTACCGTGAGATCGTTGTACAGGGAGAACCGCTGGCTCATGTAGCCGATGCTTCGCTTGATGGCCTCGCGCTCGCGGTAGACGTCGAATCCCGCGACCGACGCCGCCCCGCTGCTCGGGGCGAGGAGGCCGGTGAGAATCCGGATCGCCGTCGTCTTCCCCGCGCCATTCGCGCCGAGAAAGCCGAACACCTCCCCCGCCCGGACATCGAACGTCACGGCGTCGACGGCGGTGAACCCACCGAAGCGCCGGGTGAGGCCCTTTGCCACGATCGCCACGCCGGTCATGCCGCCTCCGGCGCGCCCATCCGCTGGATGAAGGTGTCCTCGATCGTCGGCGCAATCGGCGTGACGTCGGCCACGATGCCGTTCGTCCGCAGATGAGCGACGACATCGGCGGCGATGCCGTTTCCGGCGCGACGGTCCGTATAGTGCAGCCATTCCCCGAAGAGGTGCACCGTGTCCGTGTGCTCGAAGGCTCTGAGCGCGAGCAGCGCGCGGTAGCGTTCGCGCGAACGGACCTCGAGCACCGCGCCCGAGAACGATCGGGCAACGGCGGCGGGTTCGTCGACCCCGAGCAGCCTCCCCCGCTGGATGAGGGCGACCCGGTCGCAGCGCCCGGCCTCGTCCATATAGGGCGTGGACACCACGATCGTGAGCCCGCGCCCGCGCAGGTCGGCGAGGAGGTCCCAGAACTCCCGCCGGGACACGGCGTCCACGCCGGTGGTCGGCTCGTCGAGGAAGAGAATCTCGGGATGGTGAACCAGGGCGCAGGAGAGCGCCAGCTTCTGCTTCATCCCGCCCGACAGCGCGCCCGCACGGCGCGTAGCGAACGGGGCGAGCTGATCGTAGATCGGCGCGATCGTCGGCATGCCGGCCTCGACCGTGGTGCCGAAGACGGATGCGAAGAACTGCAGATTCTCCTCGACGCTCAGGTCGGGGTAGAGGGAGAACCGCCCCGGCATGTAGCCGACCTTCCGCCGGATGGCCCAGAGGTCCCGCGCCACGTCGAGGCCCAGGACGGATGCGCGCCCGGAGTCGGCGAGGAGAAGCGTGACGAGAATGCGGAAGAGCGTCGTCTTTCCGCCCCCGTCCGGCCCGACGAAGCCGAAGAGCTCACCGGCGCGAACGTCGAACGACACATCGTCGAGTGCCACGACATCGGCGAAGCGCCGGGTCACCGACTCTGCGACGACGGCCGGCGCGCTCATCCCGGCGCGCTCCCGAAGCGCACATCGGCCGGCATTCCGATCTTCGCGATCCCATCGCGGTTCACGACCCGGATCTTCACCGCATAGACCAGGTCTGCGCGCTCATCGCGCGTCTGAATCGGCGTCGGCGTAAACTCCGCCTCGGACGCGATCCAGCTTATCTCGCCTGCCAGGGACGCGCGCTCGCCTTCGCCCATATCGACCGTAACGGTGGCGGGAGCGCCCAGCCGGACCGAGCCGAGCTGGTCACCGCTGATGTAGGCGCGTAGCTCGAGCGTGTCGAGGTTCGCGATCCGGTAGAGCGGCTGACCCGCACGGACGAGTTCTCCCTCCTCGGCGTGCGACGCGAGGACGA
>JAICNA010000246.1 GCA_025928955.1 Gemmatimonadales bacterium
GGAACGCCGAGCCATCTGTGTCATCTGTGGATTCATCAACCTTCGCCTGGAACTCGAGCCGTGATGTTCACGCGCGTGGATGACGTGCTTCGCGACCTCCGGCTCCTCGGCGCCGGGATCGGTGACCTCGACTTCGGCTATCCGGTGGAGGAGGCGGTGTTCGAGGAGGGTGCGACCGCATCCCGGATCGACCAGCTCGCTGCTGTTGCCGCCCAGACGCTTCCGCCGGACTATCGGTATTTCCTGAGCCGGTGCGCCGGATTCGAGGCGATGGATTTTCACAACGGCTACGCGGTGCACACGCCCGAGCTCGCGGCCCGCATGGTCCGCGACGCCGGTACGCCGAAGCGGGTGATCAGCGGAGCCGGCACTGCCACCCTGCTTCCCGTTGCCGGGGACGGTGGCGGCAATGTCTTTCTCCTGAGGCTGGGGGCGGCCACACCTGTGCTCCGATGGAACCACGAGACCGGCGGCTCCCGCCCTGAGGTGTCGTCCGCGGATCCCGGGCTCATGATCGTGGCCGACAGCTTCACCGCCTTCCTGGAGTGCGTCCGGGACGACTGGCGGCATTTCCTTGGCCCGGACCCCGATTCGTGGACCTATCTCACGTGACGCCGATCTGCATCCGCCGCGCCGTCCCGGACGACTGGCCCGCCATCTGGCGCATCTTCTCCGCGGTGGTCGGCGCCGGCGACACCTACACGTTCGCGCCCGACACGTCCGAGGCCGAAGCGCGGCGGCTCTGGATCGGCGACGGTTACATCACGTCCGTCGCCGAGCGCGAGGGGGACATCGTCGGCACCTACCTCGTCAAGCCGAACCAGCCTGGCCTCGGTGCGCACGTGGCGAACGCGGGGTACATGGTGCGGCCCGACGCCTTCGGCGGCGGGATCGGCGCGGCGCTCTGCGAGCACTCGCTCGCCGAGGCGCGTGCGGCAGGGTACCGGGCAATGCAGTTCAACGCCGTCGTCAGCACCAACACGCGGGCCGTCGCCCTGTGGCAGCGATTCGGCTTCAGGGTGATCGGTACCGTGCCGGAGGGGTTCCGGCACGCGCGGCTCGGGTATGTGGACCTCTTCATCATGTTCAGGGAGTTGTGAACTCATGGCAAAGCCTCGCCGTCGCGACATCGAGCGCAGCTATTCCCGGGCACAGTTCGTCGCCAAGTTGCGCCGTCTCGCGGACGCGCTCGAAACGGAAGCGCCGTTCACCATTCAGGTAGCCGGAGAGAGAATGCGGCTTCCTGCCGACGTCACCTTCAACATCGAGCACGAGCGGACCGGCGGCCTGGACGAGCTCGAGTTCCAGCTGCGCTGGCGTGCGGAGCGCTGAGACGCGCCGTTGGCGCTGGAGGTGATTGAAGGAATGCCCCTGGTTTCGGCCCCCGTCGCTATCGCTCCGGGGTGACATTTCCCAACCCGTCCCTCCTCCCGCGTCCGCCGCTTCCGCCGCGTCCGCCGCGTCCGCCGCTTCCGCCTCGTCCGCCTCGTCCGCCCCCCGGCCCCCCGCCCTGATAGCTTTCCCCTCCACAATGCCATCCCCCCACGCCCCGCTCCACGCCGACGTCCGCCTGCTCGGCGAGATCCTTGGAACTACGCTGCGCGAGCAGGAGGGCGACGCCTTGTACCAGACGGTGGAGCACGTGCGAGCCCTGGCCAAGGACGTCCGCGCCGGGAAGGTGGCGCGCGAGGAACTGACCCGCACGCTGCAGGGGCTCTCGGTGCCCGAGTCGCTTACCGTGGCCCGCGCCTTCGCCCACTTCCTGGGCCTCGCCAACATCGCCGAGCAGCACCATCGCATCCGCCGGCGGCGCGAC
>JAICNA010000018.1 GCA_025928955.1 Gemmatimonadales bacterium
AAGCTCGCCGCGCGCTCGCCTCACTCCTCGAGCATGAACGGATAACGGTAGTCCTTCGGCGGATCGAAGGTTTCCTTGATGCTCCGCGGCGAGATCCACCGCATCAGGTTGAGGATCGAGCCCGCCTTGTCGTTCGTTCCGCTCGCCCGCGCGCCGCCGAAAGGCTGCTGCCCCACCACCGCGCCCGTCGGCTTGTCGTTGACGTAGAAGTTGCCGGCCGCGTTCCGGAGCACCGACATCGCCTCGACCACCGCCCGCCGGTCCTGGGAGAAGACGGCACCGGTGAGTGCGTACGGGCTGGTCCGGTCCACGATGCCGAGCGTCTCGGTCCAGCGAGCATCCGGATAGACGTGCACCGTGAGCACGGGGCCGAAGATCTCCTCGCACATCAGCCGGTATCCCGGATCCTCCGCCTGGATCAGCGTCGGCTCGATGAAGTATCCCTCGGCGTCGTTCGCATTTCCGCCGGCGATGACCGTCACCCCGGCGTCGGTCTTCGCGGCATCGAGATATTCCCGGATCTTGCCGAACGCCTTCGCGTCGATCACGGCGCCCATGAAGTTCCGGAAATCGGCCACGTCGCCCATCCGGATCCCCTCGATCATGCCGGTCATCCGGTCCCGCACCGCCGGCCAGATCGACTTCGGGATGTAGGCGCGCGACGCCGCGCTGCACTTCTGGCCCTGGTACTCGTAGGCGCCGCGCACGAGCGCCACGGCCAGCGCATCGACGTCGGCGCTCGGATGGGCCACGACGAAGTCCTTGCCGCCCGTTTCCCCGACGAGCCGCGGATAGCTGCGATAGCGCGGCAGGTTCTCACCCACGGTGCGCCAGAGCGACTGGAACACCGGCGTCGAGCCGGTGAAGTGGATGCCGGCGAGATTCGGGTCCGAGAGCACCGCGCCCGAGATGTCCGCAGCCGGCCCGGGAATGAAGTTGATCACGCCGGGCGGCAGCCCCGCCTCGCGGAGCAGCTCGAAGAAGAGCCAGTTGCTGAGCGATGCCGTGGCCGCCGGCTTCCAGATCACCGTGTTCCCCATCAGCGCCGGCGCGGTGGGGAGATTCCCGCCGATCGCGGTGAAGTTGAAGGGCGTGATCGCGTAGACGAAGCCCTCGAGCGGACGGTGGTCGAGGCGGTTCCACATCCCGGCGCCACTTGCCGGCTGTTCGCGGTAGAGCTGTTCGGCGAAGGCGACGTTGAAGCGGAGGAAATCGATCAGCTCGCAGGCGCTGTCGATTTCGGCCTGGAAGGCGGTCTTGCTCTGTCCCAGCATCGTGGCCGCGTTGATCCTGGCGCGCCACGGGCCGGCGAGGAGATCGGCGGCCTTGAGGAAGACCGCCGCGCGGTCCTCGAACCGCCATTCGGCCCACTCCTTCTGTGCCTCGACGGCGGCCGTGATGGCGTTGGCGATCGCCGCCGGATCGGCCTGGTGCGTTTCCGCCAGCACGTGCGCGTGGCGGTGCGGCGCCACCACCTTCTGCACCTTGCCGCTGCGCACTTCCTCGCCGCCGACGACCACGGGGATGTCCACCCGCTCGCCGCCCTGCGCTTTCAGGGCGTCCTTCAGCGCCTCTCGTGCCGGGGTGCCCGGGGCGTAGGAGTTGACCGGCTCGTTGCGGGGAGTGGGGATGTTCGCGATACCGCTCATGTGCTCGGACCTGTCCGGGGTTCGGGTGTCGAGCGCGGAAGATAACTACTGGTAGGCCTCGAGTGCCGTCGCCTTGAAGGCGGCATGGACCTCGGCGCCTTCGGTGAGTCCGAGCGCCTCGATCGCCTCCCGGGTCACCTCGGCGACGAGCGGGGGTCGGGTCGCGAGCGCCACGCGAATCCGGTCGCCCCGCGGCGGCTCGGGCGCGATCTCCACCACTCGGCCACGAAAGACGTTCCGCGCGCTCCCCGATGGTGCGTCGCGGGAGAGCACGATCTCCCTCGGGTCGATCGCGACGAAGACTTCTCCCTCGAGCCCCGGATCCGCCGCGAGCAGCTCGCCGGCCGGCGTGCGGATGGCCACGAGGCCCGAGCCGTCCCGCTTCTCGAGCGTTCCCCGGAAGAAGTTCGTGCCGATGAACGCGCCCGCCGCTTCGGAGCGAGGCCGTTGCAGCAGGTCCGTCGGCATCCCTTCCTGGACCACGCTTCCCTGATGCATCACCGCCAGCCGACCGCCGAGCGCCAGGGCCTCGAGCGGACTGTGCGTGACGTACACGGTCGTGACCCGCCGTTCGGCGAGCACGCGCTTGAGGAGCCCGCGGAGCGCGGCACGCGCGGCCGGGTCGATGGCGCTGAGCGGCTCGTCGAGCAGCAGCAGGCGGGGCTCGACCACGAGGGCGCGCGCGAGGGCCACACGCTGCCGCTCGCCTCCCGAGAGCGCCGCGGGCTTGCGCTCCAGTTCGCGATCGAGCCCGAGCGCACGCAATGCATCACGGGCGCGCGCCACGGCCGCGGAGCCGATCCCGGCGGCACGGAGTCCGAACGCCACGTTCTCGATGGCGCTCAGGTGCGGGAAGAGGGCGAGGTCCTGCGGAAGCCAGCCGACACTCCGCTCGGCAGCGGGACGCCAGATGCCCGCGCTGGTGTCGCCCCAGATCTCCCCATCCAGCCGGACCTCGCCCGCGTCCGGACGCGAAAGGCCGGCGAGCATCCGCAGCACCGTGCTCTTTCCCGAGCCGTTCGGCCCGACGAGCACCAGGGTCGATCCCGACTCGGCGGTGAATTCGGCGGCGAGCGCGAACTCGCCGCGCCGGCTAGCGAGGCGCGCCTGCAGCACGAGCACGACCGAGCGCGAACGGCCCCGCCCCGACGGCGAGGAGCACCCCGAACGAGACGGCGAGCAGCACGAGCGCCAGCGCCACGGCGGCCTCGAAATCGGTCTCGAGCCTCAGGTACACGGCGAGCGGCATCGTCTGCGTCACGCCGGGCACGTTGCCGGCGAAGGTGATCGTGGCGCCGAACTCGCCGAGGGCGCGCGCCCATCCCATCGCGGCGCCGGCCGAAAGCGACGGGAGCGTGAGGGGGATCAGGATTCGCGCGGTCGTGTACGGTCGCGAGGCGCGCAGGGTCGCCGCGACCTCGAGGTACGACCGGTCCACCCCGCGGAACCCCGCAGCCGCGGCGCCGATGAAGAACGGGAGCGCGACGAAGACCTGCGCCATGACCACGGCGAGCGTCGTGAACGGCACGGTGATGCCGATCAGCGACAGTGCGCCGCCGAGGAGCCCCGCGCGGCCGAAGGCAAGGAGCAGCGCCAGCCCCGCGACGGTCGGGGGAAGCACCATCGGCAGCGCGACGAGCGTCTCGACGATTCGCCTGCCTCGGAAGTCGCGCGCCGCGAGGAGGAGCGCCACCGGCAGGCCGAGCACGACGACGACGATCGTGGCGGCCGCGCTCGAGAGGAGGCTCAGGCGCAGCGCGTCGAGCGCCGCGGGCTCCGCGAGCTCCGCAGCGAGCGAGGCGGGCCGCACCTGGAGGACGAGTGCCAGGAGCGGCAGCAGGAGGAACGCGGCGACGGCGCCGATCGCCGTGCCGCCGGCAATCCTCGCGAAGACCGGGCCCGGTCTCACGGAGCTCCCGACCGCTCGAATCCGAAGCGCTCGAGGATCGCCTGGCCGTCCGCGCTGAGCACCAGTCGGAGGAACGCATCGGCAGTGGCCGAGTCCCGGACCGACCGGAGCCGGGCGATGACGTACTCGGCCCGCACGTCGTACGCCGCGGGAATCCGCATCACGCGGATCCCCTCGCGCCGCCGGAGCGAATCGGGACCCGAGACGTCGGATGCATAGACGATCCCCGCGTGCGCCTCACCGAGGCGGACCTTCGTGAGCACCGAGCGAACGTCCACCTCGTCGGATACGACGTTTCCGAGCACGCGATCGGCGAAGTCGGGCCCGTAGCCGGGCGCGCGGCTCAGGTTGCGCAGCGCCTGGCGCGCGTAGCGCCCCGCCGGAACCTCCGGCGCCGCGAGGACGAGCTTGAGCCCCGGCGTGGCGAGGTTGAGCAGATCGACCAGCATGTCGTCGACGTCGGGGCGCCTCGCTGCGATGACCACGAGCCGGTTGTGCGCGAAGACCTCCGGCGCGAGCACGAGGCCGCGGTCGGCCGCGAACTGCATCGCCTCCCGATCCGCTGCGGCGAAGACATCGGCCACCGCGCCGCGCACGAGCTGCGACGCGAGCTGCTGCGAACCGGCGATGTTGAGGCGGACGTCGAGCGACGAGTCCTGCCGCTCGAACGCAGCCTCGAGCTCGCCGAACGCCTCGACGAGCGATGCTGCCGCGAACACCGTGAGTGCCCGCTCCTCCGGCACGTCCCGGTCCCGCCGGCAGCCGGACAGCACGAGGATGAGGGCGAGCAGGCTTCGGGAATTTCGCATTCGTCGCGGGCCGCCGGTCGAGGGTGATGTACAATGCTCCCGTTCGCGCCCCGGCGACAGGTTGCCGCCGCGGCGCGGAGGGCAGTAACATGAAGGCGTCGCACGAACCCGAACCCTCAGGAACTCCATGCCCAGGGCGCTCGCGCTGCTTCCCGTTGCCGTCCTCCTCGCCGCCTGCCCGACGTACCACGAGTATCCCAAGCTCAGCGACCAGGGTGGCCTCGTGGATGCCGATACCTACGCGCGATATGGGAAGGAACAGGCACAGGCGATGGCGGTCGCACGCGAGTACGGCTACTTCCACCGCGGTGAATCCCGCGCGGACCTGCAGGCCGCGGCCGAAAGCACCCTGATCTACGCCCGCACCCTGCCCGACGTGTCCGAGGCCTACGCCGATTCGCTCGGGCACCGGATCACCCTCCAGTTCCGCAGCGGATGGCGCACCATGGTCAACCCGGTGGACGACGGCAAGCGCGGATCCGAGACGCCGAACCTCCCCGGAGCGGGAACACCCGCCCGCTGACCGCGTGGAGTGCCTGCAGGTCACGACCACCCTCGGCACGCGCGAGGCCGCCGACCGGCTCGCCGCCGAGCTCGTGGCCGAGCGCTTCGCGGCCTGCGCCCAGGTCGTGGGCCCGCTCCACAGCACGTACCGCTGGGCGGGGCGGGTGGAGCGGTCCGAGGAATGGTACTGTCATCTGAAGACGACGCGGGCGCGCCTGGCGGATCTCATCGCCGCCATCCGCGCCAGACACTCCTACGAGCTCCCGGAAATCGTCGCGGTACCCCTCGACGGATCGGAGGATTACCTCCGATGGATCGTCGAGAGCGTCGGGTAACCCACACAGCGAGCCTCCGATGACCGAGACCAGATCCGCCGCGGGCCCGTCCGACCTCGCCGAAATCTTCTACGCGCCGACCGAAGTCTTCGAACGCCGGCGGGAGGGAGGCTTCTGGCTCCCGCTCCTCGTCCTCTTCGTCGCGTCGGCCGTGATTTTCTACGCAACGAAGAACGTGATGCAGCCGGTGTTCGATGCCGAGTGGGCGCGCGGCGCGGCGAAGATGCGCGCACAGAACCCGAGCATCACGCCCGAGCAGCTCGAGCAGGGCAAGGGCATGGCGCAGACGTTTGCGATCGTCGGCATCTTCTTCTCGACGTTCCTCGGGCCGCTCATTGCCGGCGTCGTCCTCTGGATCGTGTGCAAGGTGTTCGGCGTGCGCGAATCGCTCACCGCGGCGATCACGGTCGCGGTCTTCGCGCTCTTCCCACTCATCATCGAAGGTCTCGTCAACGCGATTCAGGCGGCATTCCTGCCCGAGGAGAGCATCACGTCGCGCTACAGCCTGAGCCTCGGGCCGGCGCGCTTTCTCGGCGGCGCCGCGTCGAAGATGCATGCGCTGGTGGGGCACATCGACCTCTTCACGATCTGGAGCGCGGTCCTCATCGCCATCGGGGTCCGGGTCACGGGCAATGCCACCCGCAACCAGGCGATCGGCGTAGCGGTCGTGATGTGGGTGCTCGGGGCGCTGCCGGCGCTCCTCTTCACCTGAGCGGGAGGCCTCCGTGTCGAAGGGAACGATCATCGGGGTGGTGGCGGCAGCGGGCTTCGCCGCGTTCCTCCTCTACGGAACGCTCGAGAGCCAGGCGGCGGAGTGCTTCGTCGTCGTCGATTTCCGCGGCCGCATCGACAGTGCGACGGCCTCGGCCGCCACGGAAGCCGATGCGGCCCGGCAGGCGCAGTCGACCGCGTGCGGAACGATCGCCTTCGGGATGGATGAATCGATCGCCTGCGGCAACGTCAAGCCGGTACGCCAGGTCTGCCAGGCGAAATGACCGCACCCGCGAACCGGTTTCCGAGCCCGTTCGTACTTCTCGTCGCCTGCATTCTCCTCGCCGCCGCCCTCACATGGATCCTCCCGGCCGGACGTTACGAGCGCCGGTCGGATCCCGTTACCGGCCGGGACGTCGTCGTGCCCGGCACCTTCGCCCGCGTCGAGCGCCAACCGGTCGGCGCGTTCGGAGCGGTCGTCGCCATTCCGAAGGGAATCGCCGCTGCCGCCGACGTCATCGCGCTCGTGTTCCTCGTCGGCGGCGCCTTCGCCGTCATCGAGCAGACCGGGGCGCTCCGCCGGGGGGTCGATGCGCTCGCCGCGGCGGCGCAGGGCCGTGAAGCCCTCGTCATTCCCATCACGTCGGTGGCATTCGCCGCCGGCGGCGCCACGCAGAACATGGGCGAGGAGATCATCGCACTCGTCCCGGTCCTGCTTCTCCTCTCCCGCGGACTCGGCTTCGACGCGCTTACCGCGGCCGCGATGAGCATCGGCGCCGCCATCGTCGGCGCCTCGTTCAGCCCGGTCAACCCGTTCCAGGTTCTCATTGCGCAGAAGGTCGCGCAGCTCCCCCCCGGATCCGGCTGGCCGTTCCGGATCGCTGTGCTGCTCCTGGCGCTCGCGCTCTGGATCTGGGGCACCTGGCGCCACGCATCCCGGAACCGGCAGCTGCCAGAGGCGCACGGGCTGCCGGCGCCCGACCCTGCGCTCACGCGTCGGCTCGATGTCGTGCTCCTGCTCACCCTTGCCGCCCTCGTCATGGTGCCGATCGGGCTGCAGCGGCTGGGATGGGGATTCGACGAGCTCTCGGCGATGTTCCTCATCGTCGGCGTGGCGGCGGGGCTGGTGGCGGGCATGGGCGCGAGCGGAACGGCGAGCGCGTTCGCCGAGGGATTTCGCGCCATGGCCGGCGCCGCCCTCCTCATCGGATTCGCCAAGGCGATCTCGGTCGTCCTCGAGCAGGGAATCGTGCTCGACACGATCGTGCAGGGGCTCGTGGCGCCCCTCGACCAGCTTCCGCGGACCGCCTCCGCGATCGGCATGATGGGCGTGCATGTCGCGGTGCACGTTCCGGTTCCCAGCGTCAGCAGCCAGGCCGTGCTGACGATGCCCATCCTCGTCCCGCTCTCGGACCTCCTCGGCATCTCGCGGCAGGTCACGGTTCTTGCGTACCAGTACGGCGCCGGCCTCTGCGAGATGATCACGCCGACCAACGGCGCGCTGATGGCGGTGCTGGCTGCCGCGGGAGTTCCATTCAATCGCTGGATCCGGTTCGCGGTCCCGCTCTTCCTCCTTCTGTTCCTGCTCGGCGCCGCGGCCGTGGCCACGGCGATCGCGATCGGACTCGACTAGACTCCCGGTTCAGACGCCGGCCAGCCGGCTCAGGAGTGGCAGATCGGCTGTTCCGGTGTGCCGCGCGGTTTCCCGCCCGTTCCGGAATGCAATCATCGTCGGGATTCCGCGAATACCGAAGCGGCCTGCGATGCCCGGGTTGGCGTCGGTATCGAGCTTGAGGACGAGGAGCTTCCCGGCGTGCGCCCCGGCGAAGTTGTCGAGGATCGGCTCCATCATCCGGCAGGGTCCGCACCAGTCGGCGTGAAAGTCCACGAGCACCGGCGTCGCGGTGCCGCCGATGACCCGGTCGAACGTCGCGTCCGTCACTGCGAGGGGACGGTCGAGGTGGATCGCCCGGCCGCATGCGGCGCACCGTGGCCCGGCGGCGAGCCGGCCGAGGTCGACCCGGTTGAGCTTCGCGCAGCTGGGGCAGCTGACGATGGCGGGCGCTGTGTGCCCCGGCTTCTCCATGGCATCTCCTTTCATGTCATGTGGGCCCGGCGCCGCAGGAAGGCACCACAACCGGGCACGCCACGCGCGGTTCGGACTCGGGCCGGAGGCGTCGCCGCCTCGCCCGGGAACCATAGCGCGGGTTGCGGGTGGTCGGGCGTGCTGGCAATCACCGTCGGCCGACCCGGCATCGTATATGCATATCGAAATGCCAGGAGGTTTCTGGCAGGAACTGCCGGGAGCAGACCATGAGCGAGCTGATCATCCGGGATCTTGGGCAGGACGAGGACTTCGGCAACTGGTTCCGCGAATTGCTGGAGCTGGAGGCCGAAGGCTCGGGCCGCGTCGGCCCCGCCGACGAGCGCTACCTCGTGCTCAGCAACGAGATCGGGGACTGGATCGGCGGGCTCCGGTTCTCGCTGCGAGGTGGGGTGGCCCAGCTGATCGACGTGGCCGTGGCACCCGAGGAGCGTGGGCGCGGTCACGCGCATCGCCTGCTGGCGGCGTTCGAGCAGCGCGCGCGCGAGGAAGCTGCGCATCTCGCCGAGTTCTGGACGGACGATTTCCGCGCCGAGGGCCTCCTCGCCGCGCTCGGCTGGACGAAGATCCTGATGCGCGAGCGCTACTTCGGCGAGAGCACCTGGATGCTCATGGAGAAGCGGCTGGAAGCGCTGGAATAGCCGCGAAATTGGCGGTACGTGGACCGGCCCGATTACCTTTCGGAGCCGGTCCACGCTTTTTTGGGGGCCGGTCGAACCAACATTTCCTCGCTGACGAGCGGCCTCCGGCCGCCCACGAGTAACTATGAGCCTGACGCAGGATGAACGGGATGCCCTGGCGAAGGTCGAGGTCCTGAAAGACCTCGAACCGATCGTGAGGGAGATGCGGACCGATCACGAAGCGAAGCGTGAGCTCTGGTTTCCCAGTGATCTCCTCGGCGCCCCTCCGGGAGAAGACCCCGAGGCGCACCGGCGGGCAATGCAGAAGCGGGCCGAAGGAATTCCGGATCATGCGCGCGCCGCGCTGGCCCTGAACACGCTCACCGAAGAAGGCCTTCCCCACTTTCACCGGCTGCTCGCCGTGCACCTGGGCGACGACAGTCACTGGCGGCACTGGAACAACCTCTGGACCGCCGAAGAGGACCGCCACGGGCAGGTGCTGCACGACTATACGCGCGACACCCGCATCTTCGAGCAGCGCCGCATCGAGGAGATGCAGTTCGAATACCTGAAGGCGGGATTCCACCCCGAGTGGGACAAGGATCCGTACCGGGTCTTCGCCTACACGACCGTGCAGGAGCGCGCGACCCAGCATTCACACGCGGCCACCGGCAGGATCGTGCAGGAGCACGATCCCACCCTCGGCATGGTGCTCGACCGGATCGCCCGCGAAGAGGCGCGCCATTTCGCGTTCTACCGCTCGGTCTTCAACGAGATCCTGAAGCGCGATCCCGACCAGGCGCTTCATTCGGCTTCGTTCATCCTGCCGAGCATCGACATGCCGGGCGTCACGATGCCCGGATTCCGCGAGCTGGCCGACGTGATCCGCCGCTCCGGCATCTATGGCCCGCGCGACTATCTCCGGATCGTCCAGGAGCAGATCAAGTACTGGAAGATCGACGCCCTCACCGGGCTGAACGAGATGGGGCGCAAGGCGCAGGAGAAGATCCTCGGGATTCCGGATCGCCTCCGCCGCATCGCCGATGCGATGGAAAGCCGCTCGCGGCCCAAGACCTTCAGCTTCGAGGTCGTATTCAACCGCGAATTCGCGATGGAATGACGCGATTCGCCGCGCTGTTCCTCGCCGCCGGCCTGGCGGCCGGGTGCCGCGCCGAACCCGCGACCGATCGCATCGAGGCCCCGGCGGCGCCGACCGCCGAGGCCGATGCGGGCCGCCTCGGCCGTGAAGTGCTTCGCCTCCTCGATCAACTCGCCGAGTATCGCGGCGCCAACCGCAACCGACTTCCGCGCACCCTCCGTCATCTCGGCGTCGACAGCCTGACGCCCGAATTCGCGCGCTCGTTCACGATCGCCGGCAGCGGCGCGATCGCGACCGTCTCGTTCCGCCGCCCCGAGGGCCACGCGCTCCGGTCATGCGCCGGCGGTCTCGAGCTGCTCGAGGCTGCGGCCATCGCCGACGGGCGGTACGTGCTGCGCTGCGTCACCACGTCGGGCGAGATCCGCGAGATCACGGCGGGCGGGGAGTAGGGGTGCTGCCGACCGCCGACCTGATCCTCCGCGGGATCATCGTAGCGGCTTTTGCCGCCGCCGGCCTCGTCGCAGCCACGCACTGGGCCGTCCGCTCACGTCGCCTGCAGCCGTTCGGGCGCTGGCCGCGCCTCGTGCGCCGCGCGAGTGACCCCGTGCTGGTGCCCGTGGAGCGGCGCATCGTCCGCTACGGCGCCAACCCGCAGGACGCTCCGTTCTGGCTGCTCGCCATCGTCGTCGTCGCGGGCCTCATTCTCCTCTGGCTCTTCCGCCTCGCCACCGGCGCCGTCCTCGGCCTCTACCTGCTCGCGCACAGCGGGCCAAGGGCGTGGGCCGTCGCGGCGCTGCAGCTCATCTTCACCGTGCTGCAGGTGGCAATCGTCGTGCGGGTCATCGCATCCTGGTTCGGCGCTTCGCCCCACCGCTGGTGGCTGCGGGCGGCGCACAGGCTCACCGACTGGATCATCGTTCCGCTCCGGCGCGTGCTCCCGACGTTCGGCCCGATCGACATCTCACCGCTCGCGGCGTATTTCCTGCTGTTCATCCTCGAGCGGATCGTGTTCTCGGTGCTCCTCCCGTGATCGCCATCGATGCGACGAAGGACGGCGTCCGGATCCACGTGCAGGTCAGGCCGCGTGCGTCGAAGTCGGAAATCGCCGGCCTGCACGGCGACCGGCTCCGGATCCGGCTTGCCGCCCCACCCGTGGAGGGTGCCGCCAACGAGGCACTGGTCCGGTTCCTGGCGGACTGCCTGCAGGTCCCGCAGCGATCGGTGACGATCCTGAGCGGGCTCACGAGCCGGAGCAAGACGGTCCTGGCCTCGGGCATCACGAGTGCCGAGGCCGCAGCGAGGCTGGGCGTCGGCTGAGCCCTGCCCGCCCGGCGGAATCTGCGCTATCTTTGGCGTACAACCGTTCCGTGGCGATTTGCGCAGCTTGCGGCCACGTTAAACAATCCGCTAAAACGCCCCGGGAACCCGGCGCCGTTTTGGCGCCGGGTTTGTCGCATCGGGGCTCCGCGCCGCTGCGGCCAGCGCCGGAGTGACGACCCTCGACACCGGATCGCGGAACATCTTGCCCGCTGCATCGCCCTTCACCCGCGAATCCCGCCTGGCGCAGCTCGACGCGCTCCTGGCGCGGCGCATCCTCGTGCTCGACGGCGCGATGGGCACGATGATCCAGGCCCATCGCCTCACCGAGGCCGACTACCGCGGCGCGCGGTTCGCCGGCTGGCACCTCGACCTGCGCGGCAACAACGACCTCCTCTCGCTCACGCAGCCCGCGATCATCGCCGGCATCCACCGTGAGTATCTCGAGGCCGGCGCCGACATCATCGAAACGAACACCTTCACCTCCAATGCCGTGGCCATGGCGGACTACGGGATGGAGGGCCTCAGCCGCGAGATGAACGTCGCGGGGGCGCGGCTCGCCCGCACCGCGGCCGACGCGTTCGAGGCGCGCGACCCCTCCCGCCCGCGGTACGTGGCCGGGGTCCTTGGCCCCACGACGCGCACGGCCTCGCTTTCGCCCGACGTGAACGACCCGGCGGCACGCAACGTCACCTTCGACGCGCTCGCCGCCGGGTACCTCGACGCCGCGCGAGGCCTCGTCGAGGGGGGCGCCGACCTGCTCCTCATCGAGACGATCTTCGATACGCTGAACGCGAAGGCCGCGATCTTCGCGCTCGAGGAGCTCTTCGCCGAGCGCGGCGCCCGCCTTCCGGTCATGATCTCCGGCACCATCACCGATGCGAGCGGCCGCACCCTCTCGGGCCAGACGGTCGAGGCGTTCTGGAACTCGGTCGCGCATGCGCGGCCGCTGTCCATCGGCCTCAACTGCGCCCTCGGCGCGAAGCAGCTGCGCGCCTACGTGCAGGATCTCGCCCGCATCGCTCCGGTGCACGTGAGCGCCCACCCGAACGCCGGGCTGCCGAACGAGTTCGGCACCTACGACGAGTCGCCCGAGGCGATGGCGGTGCAGATCCGGGAATGGGCCGATCACGGGCTGCTCGCGATCGCGGGCGGCTGCTGCGGCACGACGCCCGCGCACATCGCGGCGATCGCGGAGGCCGTCGAGGGCCGGGCACCGCGCCGGCCGCCGGCCATCGAGCGCCGGACCCGCCTCGCCGGCCTCGAGCCGCTCACCATCGGACCCGACTCGCTGTTCGTGAACGTCGGCGAGCGGACCAACGTGACGGGATCCCGCCGGTTCGCGCGGCTGGTGCTCGACGGACAGTTCGAGTCCGCGCTCGACGTGGCGCGCCAGCAGGTGGAGAACGGCGCGCAGATCATCGACGTGAACATGGACGAGGCCATGCTCGATTCCGAGCAGGCCATGGGCACGTTCCTCAACTTCGTGGCGTCGGAGCCGGGGATCAGCCGCGTCCCGGTCATGATCGACTCGTCGAAGTGGTCGGTGATCGAGGCCGGCCTCAAGCGCGTGCAGGGGAAGTCGGTCGTCAACTCCATCTCGCTCAAGGAGGGCGAGGAGGCGTTCGTCCGGCAGGCGGAGCTCGTGCGCCGCTACGGCGCGGCGGTGGTGGTGATGGCGTTCGACGAGCAGGGGCAGGCGGATACCGCGGACCGGAAGGTGGAGATCTGCCGGCGCTGCTACCGGATCCTCACGGAACGCGTCGGGCTGCCGCCGGAAGACATCATCTTCGATCCGAACATCTTCGCCATCGGCACCGGCATCGAGGAGCACGCCGGGTACGCCCTGGCCTACATCGAGGCCGTGCGCCGCATCAAGGCGGAGCTGCCGCACGTGCTGGTGAGCGGCGGCGTGAGCAACGTGTCCTTCTCCTTCCGCGGCAATGACCCGGTCCGCGAGGCGATCCACACCGTGTTCCTCTATCACGCCATCGAGGCGGGGATGGACATGGGGATCGTCAACGCGGGGCAGCTCGCGATCTACAGCGATATCGACCCGGCGCTCCTCGAGCTGGTCGAGGACGTGGTACTCAATCGGCGCGCCGATGCCACCGATCGCCTCCTCGCCGTGGCGGACCAGGTGAAGGGTGGCCCCGGCGCCAAGGGCGCCGACCTGAGCTGGCGGGCGCTGCCGGTGGCGAGACGGCTGTCCCACGCCCTGGTCGAGGGCATCACCGACTTCATCATCGAGGATACGGAGGAAGCGCGGCAGGCGTACGCGCGGCCCATCGAAGTGATCGAGGGCCCGCTGATGGACGGGATGAACGTGGTGGGCGATCTCTTCGGCGCCGGCAAGATGTTCCTGCCGCAGGTGGTCAAGAGCGCCCGCGTCATGAAGAAGGCGGTGGCCCACCTCATCCCCTACATCGAAGCGGAGAAGCTCCGGGGCAACGGGCGGGACGCGAAGCCGAAGGGCAAGATCCTGCTGGCCACCGTGAAGGGCGACGTCCACGACATCGGGAAGAACATCGTGGGCGTCGTCCTCCAGTGCAACAACTTCGACGTGATCGAC
This sequence comes from Gemmatimonadales bacterium, assembly GCA_025928955.1. Taxonomy (GTDB): domain Bacteria; phylum Gemmatimonadota; class Gemmatimonadetes; order Gemmatimonadales; family GWC2-71-9; genus CAMLLJ01. The sequence continues at coordinate 13,630 of JAICNA010000018.1, forward strand.
CTCGGCGTGATGGTGCCCTCCGCGCGGATCCTCGAGACGGCGCGCGCGGAGCGGGTGGACCTGATCGGACTGAGCGGGCTCATCACCCCGTCGCTCGAGGAGATGGCCTTCGTGGCCACCGAGCTCGAGCGCGAAGGGTTCGAGACGCCCCTCCTGATCGGTGGCGCGACGACCTCCCGCGCCCACACGGCGGTGAAGATCGAGCCGGGCTACCGTCGCGGGCCGACCATCCACGTGCTCGACGCGTCCCGCGCCGTCGGCGTCGCATCGAACCTGCTCAGCGACACGCTCAGGGACGAGTACGTGGCGACGATGCGCGAGGAGTATCGCACGCTCCGCGCTGCGCGCGCCGGCGCCGCCGGCGAGCGGCTCCAGCCGATCGAGGCGGCGCGCCGCGCGCGCCCCGAGGTCGCGTGGACCGCCGCGCCCGCGCCGGCCTTCACCGGCGTCCGGCGCTTCGACGAGTATCCCCTTCCCGAGCTGGTCGAGCGGATCGACTGGACGCCGTTCTTCCAGACCTGGGAGCTTCGGGGGCACTATCCGGCGATCCTCACCGACCCCGACGTCGGGGCCGCCGCCTCGTCGCTGTACGACGACGCCCGGAGGATGCTCGGCCGCATCGTCGACCAGAAGCAGCTTCGCGCGCGCGGGGTTGTCGCCTTCCATCCCGCCCGCGCCGCCGGTGATGACATCGAGCTCCTCGACGACCGGGGTGGCGTGCTCGCCACGCTCCACACGCTCCGCCAGCAGATGGCCAAGGCGGAGGGGCGTGCGAACTACGCGCTCGCCGATTTCGTCGCGCCCGCGAGCGCGGGAGTACCCGACTACGTGGGCCTGTTCGCCGTCACGGCCGGCGCGGGGCTGGCCGAGATCATCGCCGGCTATCGTGCCGCGCACGACGACTACTCCGCGATCCTCGCCGAAGCCCTCGCCGATCGCCTGGCGGAGGCGTTCGCGGAGCGGCTGCACGAGCGCGTGCGCACCGAGTTCTGGGGGTACGCCCCGGACGAGCGGCTCGCGAACGCCGAGCTGATCCGCGAGGCGTACCAGGGCATCCGCCCTGCCCCCGGCTACCCGGCCTGTCCCGACCACACCGAGAAGCGCACCATCTTCGGGCTCCTCGGCGCAGATGCGATCGGCATCGAGCTCACCGAAAGCTGCGCGATGATTCCCGGTGCATCGGTGAGCGGCTACTACTTCTGGCGGCCGGAGTCGCGATACTTCGGCGTGGGGAAGATCGGGCGGGACCAGGTCGAGGATTACGCGCGGCGGAAGGGGTGGAGCCTCGGGGAGGCGGAGCGCTGGCTGGCGCCGAACCTCGGATACGAACGGTGACCGGGAGCGTCGGGCATGCGCACGCTGCGTGATCTGCTGGCCGATGGCCGGGTCCACGTCGTCGACGGGGCGATGGGGACGATGCTGTATGGCCGAGGCGTGTTCCTGAACGTCTGCTACGACGAGCTGAACCTCCGACAGCCCGACCTGATCCGCGATATTCACCGCGGGTACGTCCGCGCCGGCGCCGAGCTGCTCGAGACGAACACCTTCGGTGCGAATCCCCTCAAGCTCGCGAGCCACGGCCTCGCGGACGACACCGAGCGGATCAATGCCGCGGCCGCGGCGCTCGCGCGCGAGGCCGCCGGGGAACGCGCGGCGGTCGCGGGCGCGATCGGACCGCTCGGTGTGCGGGTCGAGCCGTTCGGTGAGCTCGCGCTCTCGGAGGCGGAAGCCGCCTTCGCGCGTCAGGTGCGCGGGCTGCTCGAGGGCGGCGTGGACGGGTTCATCCTCGAGACGTTCAGCGACGTCTCGGAACTCGGTGCCGCCGTCGCCGCGGTGCGGGGGCAGTCGGACCTGCCGATCATCGCGCAGATGACGGTCGGCACCGACGGGCGCACGCATTACGGCACCGACCCGGCGACGTTCGGCCCCGCGCTCGAGGCATTCGGCGTGGACGTGGTGGGTGTGAACTGCTCGGTCGGGCCCCACGGCGTGCTCGAAGCGATCGAGGCGCTCGCGCGCGTCGTCACCGTGCCGCTGTCCGCCCAGCCGAACGCCGGCCTCCCCCGCGAGGTCGGTGACCGCAAGATCTACATGGCGAGCCCGGAGTACATGGCCAGTTACGCGCGGCGCATCGTCGAGGCGGGCGCGCGCTTCGTGGGTGGCTGCTGCGGGACCACGCCGGAGCACATCAAGGCGATCGTCGGCTTCGTGCAGAGCGTATCGCCCCGGCACGTCGCCGTCGTCGCCGCGGCGCCGCTCCCCGCCGCCGCGCTCGAGCCGGTGCCGCTCGCCGAGCGCACGGCACTGGGAGCCCGGCTCGCCGCGGGGAAGTTCATCACCACGGTCGAGATCGTGCCGCCGAAGGGGATCGATCCGGCGCCGATGTTCGCCCAGGTACGGCAGCTCAAGGAAGCGGGCGTCGACGCGGTGAACGTGCCCGACGGACCCCGCGCGCAGAGCCGCATGGGAGCCCTTCTCTCCGGGCTCCTGATCCAGCGCGAAGTCGGGATCGAGGCGGTCGTCCATTACGCATGCCGCGACCGCAACCTCCTCGGCATGCTCTCCGACCTGCTCGGTGCTGCGGCGAGCGGGCTCGACAACCTGCTCCTCATCACCGGCGATCCGCCGAAGATGGGCCCCTATCCCGATGCCACCGCCGTCTTCGACATCGACTCGATCGGGCTCACCAATCTCGTCTCCCGCCTCAACCGGGGTCTCGACCCCGGCGGCAACCCGCTCGGGGGCGCGACGACCTTCGTGATCGGCGTCGGGGTGAATCCGGCGGCCCCCGACCTCGAGCGGGAGCTCAAGCGCTTCGCGTGGAAGGTCGAGGCCGGCGCCGAATACGCGGTCACCCAGCCGGTGTTCGACCTCGCGCAGCTCGACCGCTTCCTCGCGCGCGTGGAGCCGTTCGGCATCCCGATCGTCGCGGGCATCTGGCCGCTCGTCTCGCTCCGGAACGCGGAGTTCCTCGCGAACGAGGTGCCGGGCATCTCGGTGCCGGAGGCGGTGCTGGATCGGATGCGGAAAGCGAGCGCGCTGGGGAAGGAGGCGGCGCTCGCCGAGGGCGTGACGATCGCCCGGGAAATGCTCGCCGCCGTTCGCGGCCGGGTGCGCGGGGTCCAGGTGTCCGCCCCCCTGGGCCGCGTGCCGGTGGCGCTCGAAGTGATCGGCGGCGGCGCCGGGTTACGTTGAGGGGAGACTGCGGCGGCGGTATCTTCTCCCACCAGTGATGGCCCGGACTCCAGCGGAGAACTCTCCCATGCAGGAACTCTCGACCGCCCCGCACCCGCTCACGCTGCTCTCCGAAGAGGAGACGATGTTCCGCGATGCGGTGCGTGACTTCGCCGAAGCCGAGGTGCGCCCGCATGTGAGCGAGATGGATGAGGCGGGGAAGTTTCACGCCGACATCATCCCGAAGTTCTTCGAGATGGGCCTCATGGGCATCGAGGTGCCCGAGGCGCTCGGTGGCTCCGCCGGCGGGATCTTTCTCGCGGTGCTCGCCATCGAGGCACTCGCGCGCGTCGACGCCTCCGCGGCGATCTACGTGGACGTCCACAATACCCTCGTCAACAACGCGATCCTCCGCTGGGCCAACGACGAGCAGAAGGAGCGGTACTTCCCGCGCCTCACCAGCGACATGCTCGGCGCCTTTGCGCTGTCGGAGCCGGCCAGCGGCAGCGACGCCTTCGCGCTCGAGACGCGGGCCGACCAGAAGAACGGGGGCTGGGAGCTGACCGGGCGCAAGTTCTGGATCACGAACGGCGGCGAGGCCGAGTTCTTCATCGTCTTCGCCAACACCGATTTCTCGAAGGGCTACAAGGGCATCACCGCGTTCATCGTGGAGCGCGGCTTTCCCGGATTCAGCGTCGGCAAGAAGGAAAACAAGCTCGGGATCCGCGCGTCGAGCACCACGGAGCTCATCCTCGAGGGCTGTCAGGTGCCGGCGGAGAACGTGCTCGGTCCCGTCGGGCAGGGCTACAAGATCGCGATCGAGACGCTGAACGAAGGGCGCATCGGGATCGGCGCGCAGATGATCGGCGTGGCCCAGGGAGCGCTCGAGGCGGCGATCGCCTACATCCGGGAGCGGAAGCAGTTCGGCAAGCCGATCGCCGATTTCCAGGGCGTCCAGTTCCAGATCGCGCAGATGGCGACGGATATCGAGGCGGCGCGACTTCTCGTCTACAACGCCGCCCGGCTCAAGGAGGCAGGCGAGCCGTTCGCCCAGCAGGCGGCGATGGCCAAGCTCTTCAGCTCCCAGGTGGCGGACCGGGTCACCTCCCAGTCGCTCGAGCTCTTCGGCGGGTACGGCTACTCGAAGGAGTATCCGGCGGAGAAGTTCTACCGGGACGCCAAGATCGGGACGATCTACGAGGGGACGAGCAACATGCAGCTGCAGACGATCGCCAAGGCGATCCTGCGGTAACGCTGGACCCGGAGCGCATGACCCCCGGGGAACCGGGGGTTTCTTGCGGTCAAGTATCGGACTGGCCGGCCAGTCAGTCGTTGCTCACAGCCTGCACTCGCCGGCCAGACCCATCATAATCCGGGGTCCCGGGGGGTGTGGAACTTGCCCCCTTGATCAGCGGCGCGGTTGAATCCGGCTTCCCCGCCGGCACGTCAGGTAGGGGTCGACGAGGGCGAGCCGAATCAAGAACAATCGCCCCTTGAGTTTAGCCGAACGGCTGAGCATAATGGTCTGGTGCGCGTCTTGCACAGCACTGTTGCATGGAGACCCCGCCAGCAGCGCCGCCGACAAGCTCGAAGTCCCTGAATCACCGGAACCGGAGGCAGGCCAAGCCCGTGTCCCTGCGTCGCATTTTGTCCCGTAGCAGCAGCTGGCGCCCCGGCGTAATCGCCGCCGCCATCGCGCTTGTCGTTGCGCAGCCGCTCCGGGCGCAGGGCAACCTCGAGGCCGTGCGCTCGCAGGTGGCGGAGTGGTGGCAGGATGCATCGCGTCTTGCACCGGGCAACTGGGGCATCGCGATCGCCGACGACCAGGGACAGATCATCTGGAGCGTTGCCGCCGACGAGCCACTCGTTCCCGCCTCGACCGTCAAGCTCTTCACCACGGGGTTCGCCCGCAGCGTTCTCGGCAGCGATGCTCGTCGCGCGACGCGTGTCGTCGGCGAGGGACACCTCGACCGGTCGACGGGTCAGTGGGTCGGGACCTGGGCGCTGGAGCTGAATGGGGACGTGACGCTCGAGCGGGGCGCCGGCTACGGCCCGTCGCTCTCCGATCTCGCCAGCCAGATGCACGCGCAGGGCATCCGCCGGATCAGCGGCCCCTTCGAGGTGAAGACCTCCGAGGGTGTCGCGGACGCCACCTGGCCGACGGTGTGGGCCGCCCGCCACCGGGGCCGGCTCTTCGCGCCGCTCATCGGGCCGGTCACGCTCCACGAGAACGTCGTCTCCTTCACGGTCCGCCCCGGCGCGAAGGTCGGCCAGCGCGTCCGCCTGACCGCCGCGGCGCCTGAAGGCGTCGGCAGCCTGCTCAAGATCACCGCCAAGACGGTCGCCGGGCGGCGCTCGCGCCTGCGTTTCCTCGCGCAGCCCGACGGATCGTGGGTGATCAGCGGAACGCTCGGCGTCCGGGCCGGCGCACGGCAGTACGGCGCAACGGCCAACAAGCCGAAGACCGTCCTGCGGGCGGTCTGGGCGTCGGCACTCGCCCGCGCGGGCATCGAATGGGCCGAGAAGCCCGTGCCCTCCCGCGGAACCGATGCGCAGGTTCGGGTCCTCGCGGAGGTCACGTCCCCTCCGCTCGATTCCGTGGCGAGCGAGGTGAACCGCCGGAGCCTCAACATCGGGGCGGAGCTGCTGCTGCAGTGGGCGGCCGGTCGCGGCCCCGAGGCGTCCGCCGCGCTCACCGAGCACGTGCGGCGCGTGACCGGCACGGCGACCCACGTCCGACTCGTGGACGGCAGCGGGCTCTCCTACGAGGACCGCGTGGCGCCTTCGACGTTCGTGTCCTACCTCGCGCGCTTCCCGGCGACCGCCGCGGGGCGGAACTTCCCGCTGCTCCTGCCGGCCAACGGCAGCGGCACGCTCCGGCGCCTCGCGGCGGGGCTGCCCGAGTCCGGAGTGGTCCGCGCGAAGACCGGCACGCTGAATGAGGTCTCCACCGTGGTCGGCTACCTCGGCCGTGCCGAGGGCGTGCTGATCGTCTCGCTGATGTACAACGGCCGGAAGACCTCGGCGGCGCGCCAGCAGCAGTGGCAGCTCTTCCGCGTGCTCGGCGCCGATGGCGTGGTCATTCCGGCTGAGGTCGAAAGCGCCACGGACGTGGAGGTCCAGCTCGGCGGCGACTCCGCCCCGACGCCGGGACCGCTTCCCGGACCCGCCGGCAACTAGCCGCCGCGAAAACGACAGAGGGGGCCAGCTGGCCCCCTCTTTTTTTCTGCCCTCCCCTGCCTAGACCGATCGCCGCGTCCCCGCGATCACGAGCCCGATGCCGGCAACCAGCGCGATCCCGCTCAGGATCGGCGAGATCGGAACGTTCTCCTCCGTCTCGGCCGTCGCCTCGATCGGCCCGACATCGAGGACCTTTTCCCGCTTGGTGAACGAGAAGCCGCCGGTCACGAACCCGAAAATGCCCAGCCCGATCAGCAGGATGCCGACGAGAGTCGCCACTTTCATTGAAGCCTCCGGAAACGGGTGCACCCAGGCCTGCCCGACCATGAACATACCATTTCCCCGTCGGCGCGCTCCGGTTCTGGACGGTCGCACGCCCGGCTCCTACCTTCCGTCGGTCCTCCAGCCACCCATTCCGGATATCACCGCATGCAACTCCAGAAGGACATGCCCGACCACCATGACGCGGACCTCGTCATCAAGCTCTACGAGCTGAGGCGGGAACCGGTCATGCGCGAGTCCCGCAGCGCCATCAATCGGCAGTTCTGGCCCGCGACCGCTGAAGAGGCGCTGGCCGTGCTCAGGAACGAGCACCCGCTCAATGCCCCGTTCCGCCAGGTATCGGGCTACTGGGAGATGGCGTATGGCATGGCCCGGCACGGGATCGTGCACGCCGAGTACCTCGTGGAGAACAACAGCGAGGGAATGTTCTTCTACGCGCGCGTGCAGCCGTTCGTCGAGGCGATCCGCGGCGTCTCGGCCACGCCGGTGCTCGTGAGTACGCAGTGGGTCGCAGAAGAGACCGCCACGGGCCGCGCGCTCTTTGCCGGCTACCGTGCGCGCGTCGAGAAAGCGCTGGCCTCGCGTGCGCCCTGAGTCCCTCGCCTTCCTGAAGCGCCTCCTCGACGCACCCGGGCCTTCGGCGTTCGAATCGGCACCTGCGCGGATCTGGCGCGCGGAAGCGGAGAAGCTCACGCAGGACATCGGCGTGGATGTGAGCGGGAATTCGTGGGCGGCGCTGGCCGGGGGCGGTGCGCATCGGATCGTGCTGGCCGGGCACATGGACGAGATCGGGATCATGGTGTCCCACGTGGACGAGGACGGCTACCTCAGCTTCGACACCATCGGGGGATGGGACAGCCAGGTGTTCGTCGGCCAGCGCGTGGTGCTGCTCGCGGCCGGCGGCACCGTGTCCGGGGTCGTCGGCAAGAAGGCGATTCACCTGATGGAGAAGGATGACCGCGAGAAAGTCTCGAAGGTGGAAGACCTCTGGATCGACATCGGTGCCGCGGGCCGGAAGGAGGCGCTCGAGCGGGTGCGGATAGGCGATCCGGGCGTCCTGGCCTCGAGCGTGCTCGAGATGCCCAACGGCCGCATCGTGAGCCGCAGCCTCGACAACAGGATCGGCTCGTTCGTAGTGCTCGAGGCGCTGCGGCTGCTCCATGACGAAGGGGGAGCGGCGGCGCCGGTCACGGCCGTGGCGACTACGCGCGAGGAGATCGCGTCGGGCGGCGGTGGGGCACGGCCGCTCGCGGTGCGGCTCGACCCCACCGTCGCGATCGTGGTGGACGTGACGCACGCGACCGACTACCCGGGCATCGACAAGCGCCGCCATGGCGAGTACCGGCTCGGAGGCGGCCCCGTGCTCTCACGCGGATCGTCGGTGAACGACCGGGTTTTCTCGATGCTCGCGGAAACCGCGGATGCGGAAGGAATTCCCTACTCGATCGAAGCGGCGTCGCGGGATACGCACACCGACGCGGAATGGATCTTCAACGCCGGCCGCGGCATCGCGACCGCGCTCGTGTCGGTGCCGAACCGCTACATGCACAGTCCGAACGAGATGGTCGCCCTGGAGGACCTGGAGCGCACGGCGCGGCTCCTGGCGGCGTTCGCACGGAGGATCGACGACCGGAGCGACTTCGTGCCGCGCTGACCGCTATTCGGCCGCCGTGGCCAGCGCGCGCTCGGCGGCGCGGCGGACATACTCGTCCGGGTCGCTCGTCAGGCTGCGGAGCGCGGCGGCCGCCGCGGTACTTCCTGCCGCTCCGAGCGCCTCGACCGCCGCGAGCCGTGTGGCCTGCGGCTTCCTGCGAAAGAGGCGGCCCCCCGGTTCCGACGCTCGGACGAGCGCCTGCACCGCATCCGACGTCCCGATGCGGGCCAGCGCCATCATCAGCTCGCGCAGCACGTCGGGGTGAGCTTCCGAGTCGAGCAGGACGGCAATGCTCATGGCGAGGCCGCGGTTCTGCTCGGATACGTTCTGCAGCGCCTGCAGCCGCACGGCCGGCGACGCATCGCGGAGCAGCTGCCGCAGCGGCTCGACCGTCGGTGGCGTGCCGATCTTGGCGAGCGCTCCGGCCACCGAGCGACGCACCCGCTCGTCCGGATGCGACGCGTGCCGGGCGAGGCGTGACACGGACGATTCCAGCCGCATCTCCCCACAGAGATCCGCCACGTTCCGGACGACGTACCACTCGTCGTGCGTGAGCATGTTCACCAGCAGGTCCGTCCCCTCCGTCATCTGCCGCAGCGCGGCGAAGTAGGCTCGTCGCTCCTCGATCCGCTCCGCCGAGGCGAGGAGGCCCAGCAGCGTCTCCGTGGAGTCGGCACCGAGGCGCTGCAGCACCGGGACCACCTCGTTGCGGTGATCGGGCGAGGGGGTGAGCCGCGCGATCTGCTCCAGGATCGACCGGGGGAGCATGCGCCGGATGGCGATGCCGAAGACGCGGCTGTTGCTCCCTTCACGCGCCCGGCGCTCGGCCGAGACCACGACCGAGGCCGCCCGCAGCACGCCGAGCCAGTCCTTCCGGGCGGCGAGGTCGTCACTCGCGCGGACCACGTCGTTCAGCCGGTCGGCAATGGACGGGTCATCGGGGTTCTCCTCGATGTCGGCGAGGAGCTCCGGCATCTGCGCGACGTTTCCCTCCGCGAGGGGCCGCTGGAGCGAATCCGCCTGGCGCACGATCTCCGGCGAGATCGAGCGATACGCGCTCCACGGGCCGGACCTGTCGATCTCGTCGGGCGCGGGCGGGGCGATGAATACGCGGTCGCGGACAGCGGCATCGAGCGACATCGACATTTCGTGAATCGACCGGAAGACGGCCGGCGGCGGCACGAGTGCGCGCAGCACCTCGAGGACGTCCCGGGCCGTGGCGGTCGGCTCGATCCTGAGCTCGCCGATGCCCCGATCGAGCAGGTGCGTCCGGAGTGCCGCCGCGAGCGGCTGTGAATCCGCAACCGGCTCGCCGTAGACGCGGAGCCCTTCGTCCGTCGCGCGAAGATCGATACCGCGTCCGCCGAGACCCTCGACGAGGGCAGCGGACACGCGTGCATGCTCGTCCCTGGCCTCCGGGCGGTCCCGGAGGAGAAAGAGCATGGATGCGAAATCGTGGGCGAACTGCGACGGTGCGGTCATTGAGCCGGGAAAGAGGAACTGCCCGGGTAAGCTAATGCCCAGCGTGAGGATGCGGCAACGTCGCGCAGAGGGCCGCGACGACGGATTCGAACCGCGGGACGGGCACCGGCAGGGTCAGCTCGCGCGCCAGCAGCGCCGTTGCGGGAACGGCCGGGGCACCTGCCCTGCCCAGCAGGCTCGCCACGCTCCCGGATGCCACGATTCGCCCGCGCTCGAGGACCACCGCATCGTCGAGCGCCTCGAGGGCGAACTCGCCGTCGTGCGTCACGGCCAGGACCGCTGCCCCCGCCTCCCGGCGCCGCTGGACGGCGTCCCGAACCACGGCACGCGAGCCCCGATCGAGACCCGCGGTGGGCTCGTCGAGGAGCAGGAGCGGTGGATTCGCCGCCAGCACCGTCGCGAGTGCCACGAGGCGGCGGTGCGGTGCGGCGAGATTGTAGGGGTGCTCGTCCGCGGCATGCGCGAGTCCGACCTCGTCGAGCGCATCACGTACCGCCCGCGCGATCTCGCGCTCGTTCCAGCCGAGCATCCGGGGCCCGAAGGCGACTTCCCGGGCAACGGTGCGCTCGAAGAGCTGGGCTTCGGGCTGCTGGAAGAGATATCCGGCCACCCGGGCGCGGTCTTCCGGATCCGCCTCGGGCGCGGTGTCCCCGAGCTCGACGGTGCCCTCCGCTCCCTTCACGAGCCCCATCGCGAGCCGGAGCAGCGTCGTCTTCCCCGCGCCGTTGGAGCCGAAGAGGGCCACCCCATCCCCCGCAGCGACATCGAGCGTGACGCCATCGAGCGCCGGTACGTCGGCCCCCGGGAAGCGGAAGCGCGCGGCCGTGAATCGAAGGATCCGCTGCCGGTCGGTCATCGCCAGCGGGCTACCGCTTCGCGAACATCGAGTGGATACGGCTCGGCAAGGCGCGCCGACGCGCAGCGCGCGAGCGCCGCGCGGCCGAGACTGGCGATCGACGTGCCGCCCGGGCCGCGCTCCCATGCGAGCTCCCGTCCGAGGAGCTCGCGGGGCGGCCCGTCGAATACCATGGCGCCGCGGTCGAGGAGGACGACACGGTCCGCGGCCGCGAGCATGGCATCCGCATC
>JAICNA010000036.1 GCA_025928955.1 Gemmatimonadales bacterium
GCCGGCTCCACCCGCCCCAGCGTATCGACGATGTACGCGACGACGACCGCGCCGTCCACGCCGGCCAGTGCCTCGGGCGGCGATTCCGCGGTGCACGAGCGGACGACCGGCTTCTCGGCGAGATCGCGCGCGGCGACGGGCGGCGCGCGGCCGATCGAGTCCGCGAGCAGGGACTCGAGCACCGCATCGTCGTCGTTGAAGATCGGCACGGTGTCGGCGGGCCCGCCGATCAGCTCACGGGCGGACGCCAGCGCCACGTGCCGATCCGTCGCGGTGTCGCTGAGCCAGACGGTGAGGATGTCCACGGCGGTGTCGGCCGCGGCGGTCCACCGGCCGCGAGTCCAGCGGCGCGCACTGCCGACCATCGTGTCGGGCCCGCCCCACTCGCGCTCGAGCCGGTCGAGTACCTGGGGCGCGGTGAGCGCTTCGCGGATGGTGACGTACGGGACGGTGCTGTCCCCCGAGTTCACCGCCGCGGCGATCCGGATGGCCGAGTTCGACGTGTCGGGGGAATAGCAGAGGAGGTCGGCCGGCATGCCGACGACGACCAGCGACCGGCACTCGATCCCGCCGGCCGTCGCGGCGGCGACGCGGAGGTCCTGCAGCGTCATCCCTGCGGACATGCCGCGATAGGTGTAGGAGCGGTCGGCGCGGTCCGCGCACGCCGTGGTGAGCGCGAGGACGAGCAGGACGGCGGTACGGGTCACGGCGCCTCGTGGAATGATGTGCGCGGAAGTTAGCGCGGGTATCTTGGTCGTGCATCCTTCGGTTCCATTTGCCAGGAGAAACGAATGTCAGGTGTGACGCGCCGAGCCGCCGTGCTCGCAGCCGCGCTGCTCGCGGCAGCGCTGCCGCTCGCGGCCCAGACCCTCCCCGTGCAGGACGCCACGCTGCAGCGGATCTGGGCGCTCGGCATGGACAGCTCGACGACCTGGTCGCTGGCGCAGACGCTGACCGACTCGATCGGCCCGCGGCTCAACGGGTCGCCGGGTCACAAGGCCGGCAACGACTGGCTCGTCGCGATGTACCGGAAGTGGGGCATCGAGGCGCGCAACGAACAGTACGGGACCTGGCGCGGATGGGACCGCGGCGTCACGCACCTCGATCTCGTGCAGCCGCGCGTGCGCTCGCTCGAGGCGATGCTCCTCGCATGGAGCGCCGGCACCCGCGGGCGGAACGTCGAGGCCGGCATGGTCGCCCTACCCGACGGCGCCGACTCCGCGGCCTTCCGTGCCTGGCTCCCCTCCGTGCGGGGCAAGTTCGTGCTGGCGTCGATGCCGCAGGCGACCTGCCGCGCGGACGCGAACATCAAGGAGTTCGCGACCCCCGAGCTCTACGAGAAGATCACCAACGAGCGGCAGGCGGAGCGCACCGCCTGGGCGGAGCGGATGCGGAAGACCGGGCTCAATACCGCCGCGATGCACGATGCGATCGCCGCCGCGGGCGCGCGCGGCATCCTGACGTCGAACTGGTCGAACGGGTGGGGCGTGCAGAAGATCTTCGGGACGCGGGTGAACGAGGTCCCCGTGGTGGACGTGAGCTGCGAGGACTATGGCCTCCTCTGGCGGCTCACCGAGCGGAACCAGGGCCCCGTCGTCCGGCTGCGCGCGGATGCGCGCGCGCTCGGCGAGGTCCCGGTCTTCAACACCATCGCGACGATCCCCGGCACCGAGAAGCCGGAGGAGTTCGTGATGCTCTCGGCCCACTTCGATTCGTGGGACGGATCGTCCGGCGCCACCGACAACGCGACCGGCACGGTCACGATGCTCGAGGCGATGCGGATCCTGCGCGAGGTCTATCCGCGGCCGAAGCGCACCATCCTCGTCGGCCACTGGGGCGGTGAAGAGCAGGGGCTGAACGGTTCCCGCGCCTTCATGGCGGACCATCCGGAAATCGTGAGCGGACTGCAGGCGCTCTTCAACCAGGACAACGGCACCGGCCGCGTGACCACGATCTCGATGTCCGGCTTCGTGAACGCCGGCGGGCATTTCGGGCGGTGGCTCGCGCGCATCCCGACCGAGATCGCGCGGCACATCGACCTGTCGACGCCGGGCAACCCGCCCGGTGGGGGCAGCGACATGGCGTCCGTGGTCTGTCACGGCGCGCCCGGTTTCAGCCTGAGCTCGATCAGCTGGGACTACGGCACCTACACCTGGCACACCAACCGCGACACGTTCGACAAGATCGTGTTCGACGAGATCCGCAACAACGCGACGCTCACGGCGATGCTGGCCTACCTCGCGTCGGAGGATCCCGAGCTCGTGCCGCGCGACCGGCGCATCATGCCGGCGGGGCGCGACGGCCAGCAGTCGGTGTGGCCGAGCTGCCCGACCCCGGCGCGGGCATCGACCGAGAGCACGCGCTGATCACGGGGACCGGTAGCCGAGGGCGCGCAGCGTGAGCGGGCGCGTCCGGGGATCCCCGGTGAAGTAGAGGCCGCCGCGGCGGGACGATCGCGGCGGCACGTACTCGAGAACGACGCTTCGGCGCTCGCTGCCGCCCGGCGCGGGCATCTCGCCCTCGATTTCGAGGTCGGTGGCAGCCGCGCTGCCGAGATTGGTCGCCTCGACCTCGACGAGCCAGCCGGCCCCGACCTGGGTCACGCCGCGCAGCTCGACGACGATGTCCGGCGGAGTCCCGTTGTTCGCGAGCGCGCGGGCGCCGAGGAACACCATGAGGCCGAGGATCACGGCGGCGCTCACGGCGCCGATGATCCGCTCCGCGAGCGGAGGGCCCTTCGTCGCGACGGCCGACTCGCGGTCGCTCACAGGACGAGCCTCGCGGCGGCGGCGCCGAGCGCAGCCGGGAGCCCGAGCACGAGGACGATGGCGAGCAGTGGCGCGAACGAGAGCCCTTCGGTGCGGCCGAAGACCCAGAGCACGAGGAGGCTCACGACGAGGGCGACCAGGTAGCCGGGCGCGGTGAAGCGGAGGGCGACGCCGAGAAGGGAGCTCCCCTCCGGCGCCCCGGTGCCGCCGCGAAACTCGAGGCCGTAGACGAAGCCGTGCATGGCCACGAGCGAAACGGCCATGAGCAGGAGCAGGTGCCATTCGTCGAGCCGGAGCGCGATCACCTGGATCTCCTCCGTCGGGGCGATGTTGAGCGCGAGAAAGAGCGCACCGACCACCATCGTGAACAGCTCCGCGCGGTAGCTCGCCTCCTGCCGGCGGCGAGCGACGCGATCATCCGTTCGGCTCTCGTGGAGGAGGCTCCGCGAGAGGAGGGCACCGATGGCCCCGGGGACCGCCTGCAGCGCGATCATGCCGAGCGCCTCCGCGGGCCGGATCCCCGGGTGAAACGCGCCGAACAGCCAGAGCAGCAGGGCGCTCGCCGCGAGCCCGATGCCGAGTGCGACGGCGGCATCGAGCGTGTCCTCGAGGACGTTGAACGTATCTTCGAAGCCGGCGATGTACGACAGGCCGACGAGCAGCGGGAAGGAGCCGGCGAGCAGGGCGAGGAGGCGGTGCGGCTCGACGGTCGCCCCGATCTCCCACATTTCGGCGGTCATGAGGAGGGGCAGGGAGAAGACGACGGCGCCGGCGAACGCACGGGCGAGCGCGGTCCAGAAGCGGTGATCGGCGGCGCGGTACGTCCGGGTCATTGCCTCTCCCTTCGCTCGAGTTGCCGGGCAGCGTGATCCATCGCACGGCGGCGGCGTCCGGAATGGCCACTGTTGGGGCAGAGCAGAAGCGCCTGATCTCCATGGAGGTCGCGATGGATCCGTTTCCCACAGATTCCGATCTCCGCGACCTCTTCGGCGCCGACCCGGCGCTGCTCGATCCCGACCTCCCCTGGAATCGGAACGTCCTCAGCTTCGAGTCCGTCATCGGCCCCGACACGATCGAGTGCGTGATCGAGCCGTCGTACCAGACGCTCACGCTCCGCTGGGTGCGCCGCGACCGCGAGCTGGTCTATCTCGACCTCGAACGGGTGACCGGGCTCGAGGTGGATCGCTACCGGGGCCGCGGGTCGCTGATCGTCAGGTTCGATCCGATGGCGTCGCGCGGGCAGGTGCGGATCCAGATCCGGCCCGCCGTGCACGTGACGTGGGTCGCCGGCGCCAAGGCGCCGGAAACGGCCGAATCGGCGCAGAGCCGGCTGCCGCTCTGATCACGCTGCCCGCTTCTGCAGGAGCTTGAGCACGCCCGATTCCAGCCGGGCAAGGTCGCTGCGCCTGACCCGCCCGAGTGCCCGAGCGAGCCGGCCATCGGCATAGGCCTCGAGCACCGCGGGATGCACGTAATACTTCCGGCAGACCGCCCGCGTATTGTTGAGCCGCTCCGCCACCTGGTCGATGGCGGCGTTCACGTTCGCCTTCGCCTCCCGCTCGCTCGTCGCGGCACCCATCCCGAGCAGGGCCTCGCACGCGAGCATCGTCCCGGCCCAGGTGCGGAAGTCCTTCGCCGTGAAATCCTCGCCGGCGATCTCGCGGATGTAGTCGTTGACATCGCCCGAGCCGACGACCTGCCGGTTTCCCTCCTCGTCGATGTACTGGAAGAGCTCCTCCCCGGGAATCGACTGGCAGTGCGCGACGATGCGCGCCAGGCGGCGATCGGAAATATCGACCGCGTGCACCTTCCCGCTCTTGCCGCGAAACTCGAACTGGAGGCGGGAGCCGTCCACCTCCACGTGGCGGTTGCGCAACGTCGTGAGGCCGTAGGAGCCGTTGGTCCTCGCATACTCGTCGTTCCCGATCCTGATGCCGGTGGACTCGAGGAGGCGGACGACCGTCGCGAGCACCTTCCGCCGCGGCATGCCAGGCAGGCCGAGATCGGCCTCGATCGTGCGCCGGATGCCCGGGAGCGCGCCGCTGAACGCGAGCATGCGCTCGAACTTCGTTTCGTCGCGGACGGCGCGCCAGTCGGCGTGATAGCGATACTGCTTCCGGCCGCGCGCGTCGCGGCCGGTGGCCTGGATGTGGCCCTTCGCGCTCGGGCAGATCCAGACGTCGGTCCACGCGGGAGGAATTGCGAGCGCGCGGATCCGGGCGAGCGTCGCCTTGTCGCGGAGCGCGGCGCCTTTCGGATCCACGTAGCGAAACCCCCTGCCCGACGCGACGCGGCGGATCCCGGGTGACGTATCCGAGACGTACCGGAGGCCGGCCGCCTCGGCGTGCTCGACGGCGTCACCGTTCTCGGGTGGCGCGGCTGCGGTCCGTTTCCGGGCTGGGTCCGCCGTGCGGCGGCGTTTGCGTGCTGTCGCCATATCGATGACCGACAATAGAGCCGAGCGGAAGCGCCGTGGGTGAGGGCCATCACGCTTGTAGCCCGCATCACACTCCGGCTACCTTCGGATGCCGCAACCGGGCCCGCCGGGCGGCTGGCCTTCTCGAGGAACCGAATGGCAATCCTGCGCCAAGGCATTCTCTGGCTCTCGCAGCAGAACAGCATCTTCTCGTTCGTCCGCTCGAATCCGCTCGCGCGCAAGTTCGCCCTGCGTTTCGTCGCCGGCGAGACGATCGAGGACGGCGTGCGCGCGGCGCAGGAGCTCGCTCCCCGCGGGATCACGAGCTCGCTCGACCTCCTGGGCGAGAGCGTGACGCGCGCGGAGGAGGCGATCGCCGCGAAGACCGAGTATCTCACGATGCTCGACCGCATGAAGTCCGCGGGCACGATCGAGGTCAACGTCTCGGTGAAGCTGACCCAGATGGGCCTCGACATCGACGAGGCGCTCTGCCAGCGGAACATGCGCGAGATCGTGGCGCGGGCGCGGGAGCACGACGGCTTCGTCCGTCTCGACATGGAGAGCTCCGAGTACACGCAGCGAACCCTCGATTTCTTCACCCGCCATCTGTTCCCGGAGTTCGGCGCGCACTGCGGGGTCGTGATCCAGTCGGCGCTCCGGCGCTCCGAAACCGACATCGACGCGCTGATCGCGCTCGGCGCGCGCGTGCGGCTCTGCAAAGGCGCCTATCTCGAGCCGCCGGCCGTGGCGTTTCCCGACAAGGCGGACGTGGACCGCAACTACGTGCGGCTGATGGAGAAGCTCCTCACCGCCGGCCGGTATCCGGGCATCGCCACGCACGACGAAGCGATCATTGCGCACGCGAGGAAGTTCGTCCAGCGCCACGGGATCGCGAGCGATCGATTCGAGTTCCAGATGCTGTACGGGGTCCGCCGCGACCTGCAGGACGAGCTGCGCCGCCTGGGCCACGGGATGCGCGTCTATATCCCCTTCGGCACGCAGTGGTACCCGTACCTGATGCGCCGGCTCGCGGAGCGCCCGGCGAACATCGCGTTCATCATGGGAAACGTGATGAAGGAGACTGTGAGGGGCAGGTGAGCGAGGTGACGCTCGGCGGGTACATGGCCAAGCACGAGCGCGCGGCAGCGTTCGGCGGCAGCGACGGCCAGGCGTACTCGGTGGCCGTCTATGTGGAGGACGAGCCCGACGCGCAGGCGCGCTTCGGCGCCTCGCTGCTCTTCGTGCGCTGGTCCGCCGGCGGTGACCGCCCGGTCGGCCACGTCGAGACGGCCCCCCTCGCCTGGGGACGGACACGGGAGGAGGCGGAAGAGCGGATCAAGGCGCTCTCGCTCTACGATGTGAAGGCCGCGCTCGACGAGGCGATCGCGGCGGCGCCCGGGGAATGGTGAGCGGTCCGGTCCGCGGCGTCGTGCTCGAGCGGGACGGCGCGGTCTACCGGGTCGCGACGGATGCGGGAGAGCGCCGCGCGGTGCTCCGCGGCAAGACGAAGCGGGACACCCCCAAGGTCGTGGTCGGAGACGAGGTGTCGCTCGAGCCGGAGGCGGGCGGCGAGCTCTACGGCATCACGGCCGTGGGCGAGCGGCGCACGCTGCTCGAGCGGCGCGTCCCGGAGGGGCGGGGTACCCGGCCCGTCGCCGCCAACATCGACGAGGTCTTCGTCGTCACCTCCACGGCGGATCCCCCGCCGATCCTGCAGCTCCTCGACCGCCTTCTCGTCGTGGCGGAGGCGAACGGCATTCCCGCAGCCGTCGTCGTCAACAAGATCGATCTCGCCGATCCCGACCCGCTCACCGACCGGTTTCGCCGAGCCGGCTATACCGTCTTCCGGACCTGCACCCGCACCGGCGAGGGGATGCCCGAGTTCATCGCGGCGCTCACCGGGCATACGGCCGTCGTGACCGGCCCGTCCGGCGCCGGGAAGTCGAGCCTCCTCAACGCCGTCCAGCCCGGCCTCAGCCTGCGCGTCGGTGCGGTGAGCGAGAAGCTCCGGCGGGGAAAGCACACCACCGTCGGCGCCGTGATGATTCCGCTCGAGCGGGGCGGATTCCTGGTGGACACGCCGGGATTCAGCGAGGTGGGACTCTGGGGGATCGAGCCGCGGGAGCTCGCTTCCTGCTTTCCGGAGATGCGGCGGTTCATCGGCGAATGCCGCTACCCCGACTGCCGCCACGTCTCGGAGCCGAAGTGTGCGATCCAGGCCGCGGTGGCAGCGGGCGACGTCGCGGCGGACCGGCTCGACAGCTATCGCGTGCTCCTCACCGAGCTGGAATCGGAGCCGGAGGAGTGGGAATAGGCGCGCCGCCCGCTAGCGCTTCTTCGTCCAACGCGCGTCGTCGCGGTGCTCCACCTTCGCCATCATCCGGTCGAACGCCTCCTGCAGGTCGATCCCCTCACGGTTGGCGATGCAGACGAGGACGAAGATGATGTCGGCCATTTCCATCCCGAGGTCGCCGTCCGGCTCCTCCTGCTTCTTCGTCTTCTCCCCGTACCGGTGATTGATCTCCCGCGCGAGCTCCCCGACCTCCTCGGTCAGGCGCGCCAGGTTCGTGAGCGGATGGAAGTAGCCTTCTTCGTATTTCGAGATCCACGCGTCGACACGGGACTGGGAATCGCGGAGGGTCACGGCGCTCCCCGTTCCCCGCTCAGCGCCGCGATGATCGCGCGGCAGAACTCCGGGAGGTCCGCCGGGGTCCGCGAGGAGATGAGGTTGCCGTCCACGACGACGGCCCGGTCCTCCCAGACGAGCCCCGCGTTCTCGAGGTCGTCCCGGATCGCGCCGACGCTCGTGCCGCGGCGGCCACGGAGGATCTTCGCGGAGATCGGGACCCATCCGGCGTGGCAGATGAAGGCGACCGGCTTCCCGGCGTCGAAGATCTCCCTGGTGAGGGCGAGGACCTTCGGGACGCGGCGCAGCTTGTCGGGCGCGAAGCCGCCGGGAATGACGAGGCCATCGAAGCGCGCCGCGTCGAGCTCGTCCACGTGCGCGTCGACCGTGCAGGGATAGCCGTGCTTGCCCTGATACACCCGCTCGCCGATGCCGGCGACGACGGTGGCGGCGCCTTCCTCCTCCAGCCGGATCTTCGGGTACCAGAGCTCCAGGTCCTCGTACTGCGGACCCGCGAAGAAGAGGATCGTCCGTCCTGCCAGCCGTGTCATTCGCGCGCTCCCGTCGTCGATGCTCGTTCCTGCCGTCGTTCGAGTGTATTATAGCCAGATGCGCTCTCGCGACCGCATTCTCGCCAATCTCGAATCCATCTACCGCGAATCATACGAGCGGGCGCGGACCGACGGCTCGGGTGCGCGCATGGCGGACCTCGACAACGCCTACATGCGCGACCAGCTCATGCTCGAGATCCTGCTCGACATCCGCGACCTCTTTTCCGTCGCCCCCGCGGCCTCGGGGGGCACCGCGCTCGAGAAGCTCGAGGCGCTCCGCCGCCTCACCAAACTCCGCTGAAAGGTGTGCGACGCATGAGGCTCTGCTCCGCCCTGGCCGCCCTCGCCCTCGCAGGCTGCAACGCCATCGAGCGTGAGCCCGAGATCCCGCCGCCGCCGGCGGCCGACCTCGTCGCCTACGGACGGGTCTGGACCGGCGATACCGCGGCGCCGTGGGCCGGCGCGGTGGCGGTGAGCGGCGATACGATCGTCGCGGTGGGCGACAGCGCGGGCGTGAGCGCGTATGTCGGACCGAACACCCGCATCCTCGACAACGCGCGCGGGATGATCACCCCAGGCTTCATGGACGGGCACGCCCACTTCTCGAGCGGCGGGTTCCAGCTCGCCAGCGTGGACCTGCGTGACGCGGCGAACCCGCAGGAGTTCATCGCGCGCCTCAAGGCCTACGCGGCGACGCGCCCCGAAGGCGAATGGATCGTGGGCGGGGACTGGGACCACGAGCGCTGGGTCGGGGCGCCGCTCCCCATGCGCGAGTGGATCGACTCCGTCACGCCGCGCAATCCGGTATTCGTGAGCCGGCTCGATGGCCATATGGGGCTCGCCAACAGCCTCGCCCTCCGCGCCGCGCGCATCACGCGCTCCACCGCGGACATCCCCGGCGGTACGATCGTGCGCGATTCGGCCGGCAATCCGACCGGCATCCTCAAGGACGAGGCCCAGAACCCGGTGTACGCCGCGATGCCGGCCCCGAGCGCGGCCCAGATGGACTCGGCCATCGCGCGCGCGACCGAATGGGCCGCGTCGAAGGGCGTCGTCGGCGTGTCGTCGGTCTCGGCGCCGTGGGCGGAGATCGCCGCGCTTCGGCGTGCGCGGGCCGCGGGCACGCTCAAGACCCGCGTCTCGGTGTACGTGCCCCTCGGCGACTGGCGGCGCATGGCCGATTCGTTCCGGACCGGCGGCGCCGGAGACGACTGGATCCGCACGGCCGGCGTGAAGGGGTACGTGGACGGCTCCCTCGGTTCCGGCACGGCGCTCTTCTTCGAGCCGTACAGCGACGACCCGACCACGTTCGGCCTCCTCGTGACGCCCGAGGATTCGCTGCGGCGCTGGATCGGCGGCGCCGATTCGGCCGGACTGCAGGTGGTGGTGCACGCGATCGGCGAACGGGCCAACGCGCTGCTCCTGGCCATCTTCGACAGCGTGGCCACGGCGCACGGCGCGCGGGACCGGCGCTTCCGGAACGAGCACGCGCAGCACCTCCGGCCGGCCGACGTCGCCCGCTTCGGCCAGCTGGGCGTGATCGCCTCGATGCAGCCCTACCATGCAGCCGACGACGGGCGCTGGGCAGGGAAGCGGCTGGGGCCGGAGCGGGTCCGGAACAGCTACGTCTTCCGCTCGCTCATCGACGCGAACGCGCGTCTTGCCTTCGGTTCGGACTGGACCGTCGCCCCCATCGATCCGATGCTCGGACTCGCCGCGGCGGTCACGCGGCGCACGCTCGACGGCGCGAATCCCGGCGGCTGGATTCCGGAGCAGAAGATCAGCCTCGACGAGGCGCTCAGGGCCTACACCGTCAACAACGCCTTCGCCGTCTTCGCCGAGGCGAATCGCGGCATGCTTCGCCGCGGCTACAAGGCCGACCTGGTCCTGCTCGACCGCGACCTGACGACCATCCGCCCGGAAGACATCGGCAACGCGCAGGTGCGCGCGACGATCGTGGACGGGCGCGTGGTGTACGAAGCGCCGGCGCGGCAATAACCCGGGCGCCCAGCCCGGTTTCCTCCCCCGGGGCCTCAGCTCCGCGGGGCGGACGACGACGTTCCCCCCTCCGGGGGTATGGCGGTATCTTTTTCGGGTGACCGCATAGTCGTCCGCCTCCAGCCAGTCGCAGGGTTTCATGGCCACTCGCACGTCCGGCCGCTCGAAGGCCGCCGCATCCAGCCGGCTCGACAAGCCCGATCTCCTCGAGCTCTACCGGATCATGCTGCTCTCCCGTCGGATCGACGACAAGGAGATCCAGCTGAAGCGCCAGAACCGGATCTTCTTCCAGATCTCGGGCGCCGGCCACGAAGCCGTGCTCGCCGCGGCCTCCCGCGTCTTCCGGTCAGGGTACGACTGGTTCTACACCTACTATCGCGACCGGGCGCTCTGTCTCGGACTCGGCATGACGGCCACCGAGCAGCTGCTCAGCGCGGTGGGCGCCGCGGACGACCCGAACTCCGGCGGCCGCCAGATGCCTTCGCACTGGGGGCACAAGGACTACAACATCGTCAGCGCCTCGAGCCCGACCGGCACGCAGTTCCTCCAGGCGGTCGGCTGCGCCGAGGCGTGGCTCCGGTATTCGCAGAACGACCGCATCGAGCCGGCCGACAAGCCGATCCAGTCCGATGAAGTCGTCTTCTGCTCCACCGGGGACGGCACGACGAGCCAGGGCGAATTCTGGGAGGCGCTCAACACCGCGACCAATCTGCGGCTCCCGGTGGTCTTCCTCGTGGAGGACAACGGCTACGCGATCTCGGTGCCGGTGGAGGTCAACACCCCGGGCGGGTCGATCTCGAAGCTGCTCACGGGGTTTCCCGGCCTCTTCATCCAGGAATGCGACGGCTGCAACGTCCTGGAGTCGTACGATACGCTGACGCGCGCGGTCGAGTACTGCCGCCAGCGGAAGGGCCCGGCGCTCGTGCATGCGCACGTGATCCGGCCCTACAGCCACTCGCTTTCGGACGACGAGGTGTTCTACCGGACCGCCGAGGAGCGTGAGGCCGACGCGGCGCGCGATCCGATCATCACCTTCCCGCGCTACCTGATCGAGCAGGGTATCGCGACCGACGCCGAGATCGAGTCGATCAGGCAGCGAGTCGAGGAGGAGGTGGAGGTCGCGACCGACGTGGCGCTCGCCTCCCCGCAGCCGGCGCTCGACACCATCCATCGGTACGTCTACTCCCCCGACGTCGACCCGACGAGCGAGCAGTTCGACACCGAGGACGATCCGAAGTTCACGGGCGAGCCGACCACGATGGTGGACCTGCTCAACGCCTGCCTCCGCGACGAAATGACGCGGGACCCGCGCATCGTCATGTTCGGCGAGGATGTGGCGGACTGCAGCCGCGAGGAGAACCTGCCGAACGTGAAGGGGAAGGGCGGCGTCTTCAAGGTGACGTGGGGGCTGCAGAAGGCGTTCGGCGGCAACCGCGTGTACAACTCCCCCCTCGCGGAAGCGAACATCATCGGCCGCGCCATCGGCCTGGCCGCGCGAGGCCTCAAGCCGGTGGTCGAGATCCAGTTCTTCGACTACATCTGGACCGCGTACATGCAGCTCCGGAACGAGCTCGCACTGATGCGGTGGCGCTCGAACAATGCCTTCGCCGCCCCGGTCGTGGTCCGCGCGACGTACGGCGGCTACCTCAAGGGCGGATCGATCTATCACTCGCAGACCGGTGCTGCGATCTTCACCGGGATCCCCGGGTTCCGGGTCGTCTGCCCGAGCACCGCGCTCGATGCGAACGGCCTGCTCCGCACGGCCATCCGCTGCGACGACCCGGTGCTCTTCCTCGAGCACAAGCATCTCTACCGCCAGACCTACAACAAGGCGCCGAACCCGGGCCCGAACTTCATGATCCCGCTCGGCAAGGCGAAGGTCGTGCGGGAGGGAACGGACATGACGGTCGTGACGTACGGCGCCGTCGTGCAGCGGACGCTGGTCGCGGCCAAGGAGATGGAGGAGCGGCACGGCGTGTCCGTCGAGGTCATCGACCTCCGCTCCCTGAGCCCGGTCGACTACGAAACGATCTACGCATCGGTGCGGAAGACCAACCGCGTCATCGTGGCCTACGAGGACTCGATGAGCTGGGGCTACGGTGCCGAGATCGCCGCGCGGATTGCCGACGAGACGTTCGCGTTCCTCGACGCGCCGGTCCGCCGCGTGGCCGCCACCGACACGTTCGTGGCCTACGCCCCAGAGCTGGAGGACGTGATCCTGCCGCAGGCCGAGTCGCTGCGCGCGGCGATGGAGGAGCTGGCGCGATTCTGACCGGCCCCGCTCGCGCGCTGCTTGCTTGACGCCGACGGTACCGCAGGCGACTTTTGCCTGCGGCGCGGTCCGGCCGAAGCTCTATACCCCCGCAACACGAACTACCTCCGGAGATATCATGAGATCGAGAAGGTCCGGCCAACTGGCCGTGGCAGGCCTTGCGTGTGTCCTGCTCCTGGTCCCGGCTGTGGCCGAGGCCCAGCTCGGCGGCCTCGGCCGTCGCCTCAGGGACAAGGCGAAGGAACGGGTCGAGCAGAAGGAAGAGGAAGCGGCGGAGCGCGCGGTGGATGCGGCCGATCCGACGACGGCTTCGAGTGCGGCACCGGCCGCGGAGGCGCCCGCGGCGAGTGCAGGCGGGAGCGCTGCGGCGCCAGCAGGTGCGGCAGCTGCCGGTGGCGCGGCAGCACGGCAGGATCCCGGGACCGGTGCCTGGGCGAACTACGACTTCGTTCCCGGTGAGCGGGTCCTCTTCGCTGACGACTTCACCGCGGACCGCGTCGGCAACTTCCCGCGCCGCTTCGAGTTCAAGAGCGGCAACATGGAGATCGTCGAGTGGGAAGGCCGCCGCTGGCTGCGGGGAGAGAGCGGCGAGTTCCTCATCAACCTGCCGGAGACGCTTCCCGAGCGCTTCACCCTCGAGTTCGAGCTCTGGGGCCACGGCAACGCCATGCAGATCGCGTTCGTCGACACGACCAGCGGGAGCGAGCACCGCATCGAGATCAATGCGCACAGCGCGTATCTCCGCTCCGGCTCCGTCCAGGGCGAGGGCTCCCTCGGACTCAAGACCACCGATGCGCCCGTCAGCATCCGGATCGCGGTGGACGGCGACTACCTGAAGCTCTACGCCAACGAGAAGCGGGCGCTCAACGTTCCGAATGCGAAGCTCGGCCGCTCGAACCGGATCTATGTCTATCTGAACGGCTGGAGCGCGGAGCAGCCGCGGATGATCGCCAATGTCCGGATCAACGCGGGCGGACGCGAGCTGTACGACGCGCTCTCCGCCGACGGCCGCGTCGCGACGCAGGGCATCCTCTTCGATACCGGGAGCGACCGGATCAAGCCCGAATCGACGCCCACGCTCCAGGAGATCGCCGACATGCTGACCCAGCACGCCGATCTCAAGCTCACGATCGAAGGCCACACCGACAACGTCGGCAGCGCCGCGTCGAACAAGTCGCTCAGCGAGCAGCGCGCAGCGGCGGTCAAGACCTATCTCGTGAGCAAGGGCATCGATGCCGCCCGCATCGAGACCGCCGGCCTCGGCGACACGAAGCCCGCAGCGCCGAACACGACCCCCGAGGGACGGCAGCAGAACCGGCGGGTGGAGCTGGTGAGGCGGTAGGGAAAGTCGGACGGTCGGATAGTCGGACGACGACGTAAAATACAGAAGGACGGAACGGGTGATCCCATTCCGTCCTTCGTATTTTCGCCCCCGTCCGACCGTCCGACCGTCCGACCGTCCGACCGTCCGACCGTCCAACCTCTACCGCATCGCCTCCCTGATCTCCGCCGCCGCCTCGATGGCGTTGTCCATGTTGCGGCTCAGGGCGCGGGCCTGCTGGGTGGCCTGGGTGATGTCGCTCATCACCTCGGAGACGTTCGACGACGTGAGCTTGAGCAGGTCGAGCCGCAGGTTCTGCATCGCGAGCACGCAGGATTCGAGGTGGCTCGCCACCTGGCTGCGCTGCGCCATCAGGCCGGTGAGCGTCCGCTTCTGTCGCTCGAGCAGGTCGATCTGCCGGTTCCGCTGGTCGCGCTCCGGCTCCGCCTGCAGCGCGGCGAGCTTCTCGTCGATCCGCGCGATGTCCCCTTCGCCCTGGATATCGGTGTCCATGAGGTGGAGGGTGCGCGCGAGCTCACTGGCACGGTTGTAGAGGCCGTCCACCGTCTCGTGGATGTCGGCGAGGTCCTTCCGCACCGCGGGCGCGAGCTTCTCGTACCGGCGGAGGATCGCCTGGCGGTCCTTGTACACCTGCTCGACTTCCTGATAGTGCAGCCCGAACTCCTCCCGCTTCGGAAGCGGCAGCTGGCGCGGCAGCTTGCCGCCCGCGCCGACGCGCATCTTCGTCTCGACTGCGTCGGGCGCGGACGGGCGGCTCAGGACGTCGCGCCAGCTGTACCCCGCCTGCCAGAGCTTCGCGTAGTTCTTGAGCAGCCCGATCCCCATGCCGAACGTCGGGAAGAGGAACCAGGGCGCATCGAGTCCGGTGGCGACGTTGATGCCAAGGCATCCGACGGAAACGGCCGCCCAGCTCGCGAACTGGCCGCGCACGCGCTGCACGATCTTCGGCTCGCCGGTGTCCGGAACCGGGGTGTCCTGATCCCGGCGATGCGACGGCCGCCGCGACTCCCACGAGGAGCGCGGCGACATCGGGTCGCGCGGGGCGAGCGGCCGCGGGGCGAGCGGCCGCGGCGACAGCGGCCGCGGTGCCGCGGGCTGGAGCCCCTCGCCCCGCACGCGATTCCGAACCTCCTCCCGTGCCGAGCCGGTGCCCGCCCGTCCCGCGGAGGCCGGCGGACGTGCGGCACGCCATCCGAGCCCCGTCGGCTGGTAGCCGGTGACGACGCGGCTCTCGAGGGCACGGCGGAGCGCATCCGCCGTCGGCCAGCGATTCTCGGGATCCTTCTCGAGGCAGCGCAGCACGGCGAGGGCGAGATCCTCGGGGATGTCGTTCCGGCGGAGCCGCAGGTCCGGCGCCGGCTCCGTAATCTGCTTCATGAGGATGCCGGCGACCGTCGGCGCCGTGAATGGCAGCTCGCCCACGAGCATCTGGTACGTGACGATCCCGAGGCTGTAGAGGTCGGAGCGCCCGTCGATCTCGCGCTCTCCCGCCGCCTGCTCGGGACTCATGAACTGGGGCGTGCCGATGGCCACGCCCACGCCGGTGAGCGTCGCGCCCGAGGTCGAGGAGAGGGCCTTCGCGATGCCGAAATCGGTGACCATCACCCGGCCGCGCGTCCCCTCGAGGAGGATATTGTCCGGCTTGATGTCGCGATGGATGACCGAGACGGCGTGTGCGGCACTCAGCGCGTCGGCGGTCTCACGCATGATGCGGCGCGCTTCCTCGACCGGCAGCCGGCCGCGCCGCTTGATGCGCGCGCCGACGGACTCGCCGTCCACGTACCCCATGACGAAGTAGACGAGGCCCTGGCCCTCGCCGACCGAGTGGATCGGGACGATGTGCGGATGGGAGAGGCGCGCCGCGGTCTGCGCTTCGCGCGTGAAGCGCTGGCGGATGTCCTGCTGGAACGCGAGCTCGGGCGGAAGGACCTTGATCGCGACCCGGCGCTGAAGCCGCTCGTCGCGCGCGCGATACACCACGCCCATGCCGCCGCGGCCGATTTCCCCCTCGATCGTGTAAGCATCACCCAGCGCCGCGGCAAGGCGGGCAGGCAACGGCCTCTCGGTCGAGTCGGTCATTCGGCGGTCTGCCTCCGCGCGGAAGGAGCGATGTATCTCGGGCAATGGCGGTTACAGCCCCCAATTTGACCGGTCGGGACCGATCCGGCAACACGCCGACCGCCTTCGTACGAGGGAAACGTCCCCCGGGATTCGGAATGGCGGCCGCCGTGGCGTATGACGTCAAATTGGCAGGCAGCGCGCCCACGGGTCGGCCAGCTTCGTCACATACGGGCTGCCGCGCCATCCGCCCGCCGGGATCTCCGCGTCGAAGTCGCATGAACACTGAGGTTATGCTTAGGGGACCAGGCTGGCACGTCCGGTGCATTCGAGTAGCCGATTCGTGGTCGTGACTGCCATTCCGCCCCATGGGGCACGCAAGGAGTCTTGATGTCCGAACGCATGACACTGCCGGTTCTTCCGCTGCGCGAAGTGGTGCTCTTTCCCGGCGTCACCGCGCCGATCGGCGCGGGACGCCCCGCCACCCTGCGCGCGATCGAAGCGGCGTTGCAGACGCCCGAGAAGCTGGTCTTCGCGGTCTCCCAGCGGGAGAACGTCGAGACCGTCACCCCTGAAGCGCTCTACACCATCGGCACCGTCGCGCGGATCGGCCAGCTGCAGCGCGGGCTCGCCGGGATGCAGCTGCTCCTGCACGGAGAGCAGCGCGGCATCGCCATTCACTTTACCGAGAAGGACGGGTTCCTCCAGGCGGTGGTCCGCGAGGCGGAAGAGATGGCCCCGCTCAGCGAGGAAGACCCCGCGTTCGTCGCGCTGCATCGCGAGGTGCGCGCCCGCGCCGCGGAGCTCGGCCAGAAGTCGGGGCTCCCCGAGGAGGTCGTCAACCAGGTCCTCGCGGGCGTGAACGAGGCCGGCCGGTTCGCGGATCTCGTGGCCGGGTACATCGACATCACGCCGGCACAGCGCCAGAGCCTGCTCGAGACCCTGTCGGTCGAAGAGCGGCTCCGTCGCGTGCTCGTCCATGTGCAGCGCCAGATCGGCGTGCTCGACGCCCAGGAAGACATCAAGTCGCAGGTGCAGGAGGAGCTCGGCGAGCGCCAGCGCGAGATGTTCCTCCGCGAACAGCTCAAGCGGATCCGCCAGGAGCTGGGTGAGGATGACGAGCGGGACGACCTGGAGGAGCTGAAGCAGAAGCTCGCCGCGCTCGAGCTGCCGCCCGAGGCGCGGAAGGAGGTCGATCGCGAGATGGGACGCCTCTCGCGGATCGGCCGCGAGAGCATGGAGTCGCAGGTGATCCGGACGTTCCTCGAGAACGTCGCGGAGCTGCCGTGGAACGAGCGGAGCGAGGAGCACCTCGACCTCAGGGAAGCGTCGCGCATCCTCGACGAGGACCACTACGCGCTGGGCGACGTGAAGGACCGCGTGCTCGAGTTCCTCGCCGTCCGCCAGCTTCGGGCCCAGCAGGATGCGGCGGAGCGGGCCGAGGCGGCGGCGGAGGTGCTCGCGCAGCAGAAGGAGGCGGAGATCGCGGCCGGTGCCGCGACGGATGTGCCGGTCGCCACCGCGACGGTGCCCGCCCCCAACAACCCGGCGCTCGGCAACGAGGACGACCGGACCGCGCGAGGGCCGATCCTCCTCTTCGTCGGCCCCCCGGGCGTCGGCAAGACGTCCATCGCGAAGAGCATCGCCCGCGCGATGGGACGGAAGTACGTGCGCATCTCGCTCGGCGGCGCGCGGGACGAGGCCGATATCCGCGGCCACCGGCGCACCTACGTCGGCGCGATGCCCGGCCGGATCCTGCAGGGGATGAAGCAGGCGGGCACGAAGAACCCCGTCTTCCTGCTCGACGAGGTGGACAAGCTGGGGGTGAGCTTCCAGGGCGATCCGGCGAGCGCGCTCCTCGAGGTGCTCGACCCGGCGCAGAACGACAGCTTCGTCGACCACTACCTCGGCGTGCCGTTCGACCTGAGCGAAGTGCTGTTCATCGCTACGGCGAACTTCCTGCAGAACATTCCGGGGCCGCTGCTCGACCGCATGGAGGTCGTGGACTTCGCCGGTTATACCGAGCGCGAGAAGCAGCAGATCGCGCGGCAGTACCTCATCCCGCGCCAGTTCAACGAGAACGGGCTCTCGACCGAGCAGCTCGACATCACCGATGAGGCGCTGTCGGAGGTGATCACGGGGTATACGCGCGAATCGGGCGTGCGGCAGCTCGAGCGCGAGATCGGGCGGCTCGCGCGGAAGGTGGCGCGCAAGATCGCGGCGCAGGAAGTCGAGCGGCTTTCGATCGATCGCGAGCTGGTCGACGACCTGCTCGGCCGGCCGAAGGTGCACCCCGAGAAGATGGCGCGCACCGACCAGGTGGGTGTCGCGACCGGGATGTACTACACGCCGACCGGCGGAGACATCATGTTCGTCGAGGCGAGCTCGATGCGCGGCAAGGGCGAGCTCGTCCTCACGGGCCAGCTCGGCGACGTCATGAAGGAATCGGCGCGCGCCGCGTGGACGTACGCGCGCTCGCACGCGACGGCGCTGCGGATCCCGGACGAGATGTTCGACCGCGACCTGCACGTGCACGTGCCCGCGGGCGCGATCCCCAAGGACGGTCCGTCCGCCGGCGTCACGATGGCCTCGGCGATCGTCTCGGCGCTCTCGAACCGTCCGGTGCGGAACGACATCGCCATGACCGGAGAGATCACCCTCCGCGGCCGCGTCCTGCCCATCGGTGGCGTCAAGGAGAAGGTGCTCGGCGCGGTCCGCTCCGGCATCACGCGGATCATCCTGCCCAAGGAGAACGAGGCCGATCTCGTCGACCTGCCGAAGGAAGTGCTCGACCGGATCGACGTCTCGCTCGTCCAGGAGCTCGGCGAGGTCCTCGCCCTCACCCTGCGCGGCGCCTCCTTCCGCGAAGGCCGCCTCCTCTTCGGAGACGAAAACCCCCGCGACGTGACGCCGCTGGCGGCGGGGTATCACCATTAGGTAGTCGGACGGTCGGACGGTCGGACAGTCGGACGACGGCGTGACGCAAAAGGACGGAACGGGCCATCCCGTTCCGTCCTTTTGTATCTTTGCTCCGACCGTCCGACCGTCCGACCGTCCGACCGTCCGACCGTCCGACTCCTACCTCTTCTCCGCCCTCCTCTGCAACTCCCCCGCCGTCGCCGCGTCCTCACCGAGCACGGCGAACTGCACGGAGACATTCAGCGGAACCGTGCCGCCGTCGCGGGTTTCGTAGGGGTGTTCGGCGAGGGCGGTGCGGAGCTTGCCGGCAATGCGCGCCGCGCCGTCGCGCCCCGCACCACGGAGCACGACGCCGAAGCTCCGCCCGCCATGGCGGCCGATCGGGTCGCTGGCGCGCACGGTGCCGCGCACGACGGAGGCGGCATGGGCCAGCACGCGGTCCCCGGTGACGTGGCCGTGCGCTTCGTTGACCTCGCTGAAGCGCTCGAGGCGGACCAGGAGAAAGCTGAGCGCCGTCCCCTGGCGGGCCGCGCGGCCGACCTCGTGCTCGAGCTCGGCGACGAGCGCGGAATGATTCAGGAGCCCGGTGAGCGAATCGCGCCGGAGGACTTCCCGCACCCGCCGGCCGCGCTCCGCGCGCGCGAGCAGCGCGCCGGCGAGCGCGCGCGCATCGGCAATTCCCGCGACGACATCCTCCGCGCCCTCGCCGAGCGCGGAGAGCGCGGCCCCGCCTTCGGCCTGCCCCAGGAGGATCACCGGCACGCCCGAGCAGCGCGCGGTCTGCCGGACCAGCCGCGCCATCGCCCGCCCACCCCCGCCGGGGAGGTCGGTCGCGGCGATGACGAGGTCGGGCACGTCGCCCTGCAGATGCTCGAACGCCTCCGACGCCGAGCCGGCCCGGCGAACCTCGATCTGCCGCGCCCC
>JAICNA010000141.1 GCA_025928955.1 Gemmatimonadales bacterium
AGATCTTCGCGGACGACGTGCGCTGCACGCATGGCGCCACCGTCGGCCAGCTCGACGACGTCGCGCTCTTCTATGCACGGAGCCGCGGCATTCCCGCCGCCGAAGCACGGCGCCTCCTGACGTACGCGTTCGCGGCGGAAGTGGTGGACGAGGTCGCGCTCGCGCCGGTGCGTGAGGAGCTCGACCGCCTGGTGCTCGAGCGGCTCGGGACGCTCGTCTGAGCATGGCGATCGCCGCGCCGGCCCGGCCCGCGGTGCCGCCCACGGCGCTCGACGTCGAGGCGGTGCGCGCCGATTTCCCGATCCTCGGGACCCCGGTGCACGGCCGCCGGCTCGTCTATCTCGACAGCGCGGCGTCCAGCCAGAAGCCGCGGCAGGTCATCGACGCCGAGCGGACGTTCTACGAGACCTCATACGCGAACATCCATCGCGGCGTCTACGAGCTGAGTGCGCGAGCCACGGAAGCGTACGACGAATCGCGCGTCCGGGTGGGGCGATACCTCGGCGCGCGGCACCCGCACGAGATCATCTTCACGCGCGGCACCACCGACGGCATCAACCTCGTGGCGCAGTCCTTCGTGCGCCCGCGCCTCCGGCCGGGCGACGAGATCCTGATCACCGCCCTCGAGCACCATTCGAACATCGTCCCCTGGCAGCTTGCCGCCGCCGCCACCGGGGCGGTGCTGCGCGTGGCCCCGGTGAGCGAGCGGGGCGAGCTCGAGCTCGATGCTTTCGAGGCGCTCATCGGCCCGAAGACGCGCTTCGTTGCCGTGGCCCACGTGTCGAACGCGCTCGGCACGGTCAATCCGGTCGCGGCGATGATCGAAATGGCGCATGCGGGCGGGGTGCCGGTGCTGCTCGACGGGGCGCAGGCGGCTCCGCACCTTCCCGTGGACCTCGCCGGGCTCGGCGCAGACTTCTTCGCCTGCTCCGCGCACAAGATGTACGGGCCGACCGGCATCGGCGTGCTGTATGGGCGCGAGGAGCTCCTCGACGCGATGCCCCCGGTGCAGGGTGGCGGCGACATGATCGCGACGGTCACGTTCGAGAAGAGCACGTGGGCGCCGCTTCCCGCCAAGTTCGAGGCTGGAACACCGCACATCGCCGGCGCCGTCGGGCTCGGTGCCGCGGTGGACTACATCGAGGGCCTCGGGCGTGACGCGGTCGCCGCGCATGAGCACGAGCTCCTGACGTATGCCACCGCGCGGCTCGCCGACCTTCCAGGCGTCACGGTGGTGGGACAGGCGAGCGAGAAGGCGTCGGTCCTTTCCTTCACCATGTCGGGAATCCATCCGCACGACATCGGCACGGTGCTCGACAGTGTGGGGGTCTGCGTCCGCGCCGGGCACCACTGCGCCCAGCCGCTCATGCAGCGGCTCGGCCTTGTCGCGACCGCACGGGCGTCCTTCGCGGCCTACAACACGCGGAGCGACGTGGATGCGCTCGCCGACGGGCTGGAGCGCGTGCGCGCGGTGTTCGCCTGATGGCGACGATGAGCGAGCTGTACCAGACGGTGATCCTCGATCACAATCGCACACCGCGCAACTACCGCGCGATGCCGGAGGCGACGCGCCAGGCGGAAGGCTTCAACCCTCTCTGCGGCGACAAGGTCCACGTCTGGCTCAAGGTGAGCGGGGACGGCCGGATCGAGGATGTGAGCTTCCAAGGCGAGGGATGCGCCATCTCGAAGGCGTCTTCGTCCATCATGACGCAGACGGTCAAGGGGAAGTCCGTCGAGGAAGCGCGCGCGCTCTTCGAGGAATTCCACGAGGTCGTGACGGGCAAGTCGCCCGGAGAAGGCCATGGGAAGATGGCGGTCTTCGCCGGCGTGAGCGCCTTTCCGATGCGGGTGAAATGCGCCATCCTCGGATGGCACGCGCTCAGGGCCGCGCTCGAGCGTCCCGATGCCGTCGTAAGCACCGAATAACTTCAATCCACTGTTTCAGGAGCACTGCCAGATGCCTTACCCCCCGGCCCTCGTGGCCCCGATGCGTGCGGAAATGACCCGGATGGGCGCCAGGGAGCTCACCACCTCCGCGGAGGTCGATGCGGCGATCGGCGACCAGAAGGGCACCACGCTCGTCTTCGTCAACTCGGTCTGCGGCTGCGCCGCCGCGAATGCCCGGCCCGGGCTCGCCATGGCGCTGCAGCATGCTGCGCGGCCGCAGGAGGTCGTGACGGTCTTCGCCGGGCAGGACGTCGAGGCCACGGCGCGGGCGCGCCAGTACTTCAGTGATTACCAGCCTTCCTCACCTTCGATGGCGCTGTTCCGGGACGGCGAGGTGGTGCACTTCGTCCATCGCCACCAGATCGAGGGGCGGAGCCCGCAGGCGGTTGCGGCCGAGCTGACCGCGGCGTTCGACCGCTATTGCGGCGCCACGGTCTGATGACCGGGCATGTCTTTCATCCCGGCCACGAAGAGCTCCACGGCGTGACGGTCGTGGTGCACGGCGCGTCGGGGCGAACCTACGTCGGGCGCTACCACGAGCGCGGCGCGCGGGGAGTCGTCCTGCACGACGTCGGCGTGCACGACGCCGCATCCGGCGTTCCACGGGACGAATGGATGGCGCGACTCCGGAAGTTCGGCATCAAGGTGGATCATCGCACGCTGGTGGTCCCGGAGGACGAAGCCGGGGATATCGAGCGGCTCGCGGGATGACGGAGAGACGAATAGGACCGGGTGATCACCCGGTCCCTTTCTTTCACCAGCACGCCATCTTTCCACCGCGCAGGCCACTCAGAGCCAGCGCCGCACTCTCCGCTTGTACGCGAGATAGGTCTCCCCGAACTTCCGCTCGAGGTACTCCTCCTCCGGCCGGATCGCGAATCGCTGCAGCACCCAGGCGGCGACCGGCGTCAGCAGGAGGATCCATGGGTTCCGGAGCATGATGGCGAAGCCGATACAGATGATCACGAGTTGCAGGTACATCGGATTGCGGGTGAAGCGATAGGGGCCGGACTCGATGATGCTCGGGGTGGGCTTCCAGGGATTCTCGTCCTGCCCGGTGCGGCGCATCGTTCGGACCGCGCGGTATCCCAGGCCCATCACGGCGCCGAGCACGATGGCGCCCCCGAGGCCGTAGCGGACGAGTGGCGAGAGCTCGAGCGTCGGGGCGATCGGCCGGAATCGCTGCAGAACCTGGCCAAGGAGGATCGTGATGAGCGGAACGCCGGGCGGGAGGACCCGCACCCGGGCGGCGTCGCGGGGCGCGGAAGGCATGGGCCGTCTACGCCGGCCAGACCTGCTCTTCGTATTCGTCGATCAGGATGATGGCATCCACGGGGCAGGCGCGCGCGGCGTCGAGGATCGACTCATCGTCCGTTCCCTCGGGGTCGACGACGACCGACTTCTCCCGGGTATCGAGCTCGAACACCTCGGGCGCGAGGCCGACGCACTCGGCATACCCGCTGCACAGCTCCCGATCGATCCGGATTCTGTAGGGCATTCGCCATAATACGAATCGGGGTCGGGCGGCGAAACCCCTCCCGGAAACCCTGCGGATTCCCTCGCCGTAGGTGGGGCGCGCCTTTCTCCCTTCACGGACCAGGAGCAGCAATGCCCGATCCCCTGCTGCGTCTCGACCGGGTGGTCAAGCGATTCTCCGGCCATACGGCGGTGCGCAGCCTGTCGATGAGTGTCCCCTCCGGCGGGATCTTCGGCCTCCTCGGCCCGAACGGCGCCGGGAAGACGACCACGATCCGGATGATCATGAACATCCTGACTCCGGACGAGGGAACGATCACCCTGTTCGGCGAGCCCGCTTCGCGCGCGCATGCGGACCGGATCGGGTTCCTCCCGGAAGAGCGGGGACTCTACCGGAAGATGGAGGTGCTGGACCACCTCGCCTTTCTGGGGGAGACCAAGGGCCTCCGTCGCAGGGAGGCGCAGACCCGCGGCCGGGCGTGGCTCGAACGCCTCGGCCTGGGCGACTGGACGAAGCACAGGGTCGAAGACCTGTCGAAGGGCATGCAGCAGAAGGTCCAGTTCATCGGAACGCTCCTGCACGACCCGGCCCTCATCGTGCTCGACGAGCCGTTCAGCGGGCTCGATCCGGTCAACAGCAAGGTGATGAAGGACGTCGTCGTCGAGCTGGCGCGCCAGGGGCGCACGGTCCTCTTCTCGACGCACATCATGGAGCAGGCGGAGCGGATGTGCGACCACATCGTGATCATCGCACGAGGAGAGAAGGTGGTCGACGGGGCCGTCGCGGACGTGAAGCGCGAAGCGGGTGCGCGCCACGTGCGACTCACCTTCACCCGCAACCGGGATGCGGCGCGGCGCGTGCTGCTCGACCGCGCGCTCGTGCTGCGCGCGGAGGACCACGGCGCGAGCGCGGAGGTGGAGCTGGCGCCTGGCACGGACGGCGAGCGGCTCCTCCGCGCGCTCGTGAGCGCCGACGTGGGGTTGTCGCAGTTCGCCATCGTCGAGCCGTCGCTCGAGTCGATCTTCATCGCCAAGGTGGGGCCCGCCGCGGCGACCGCGGTCGCGGAGGTGACGGGTGCATAAGATCCTTGCCGTGATTCGCCGCGAGTTCATGACGCGCGTGCACACGCGGGCGTTCGTGATCGGAACGGTGCTCGGGCCGCTGCTCATGGGATTCATGTTCGTGCTCCCGATCCTCCTCTCGCGCCGCGAGACGGCGCCGAAGCAGATCGTCGTGCTCGATGCGGCGCGGGGCGAGTTCGGACGGCTCACCGCGGAGCGGCTGCGGGGCGAGATGCGGGACACCGTCACGCGGACGCGGCCCCGCTATCGCATCACGCACCTGGCCGTGAACCCGGGCTCGCTCCAGCGCGTGCGCGATTCGCTCGTCGCCCTCACCGGGAGCGCCTCGGAGCCGACGCGGGCGCTCGATGGCGTGCTCGTCATCGACGACACG
The DNA here is from genome assembly GCA_025928955.1 of Gemmatimonadales bacterium. Classification (GTDB taxonomy): domain Bacteria; phylum Gemmatimonadota; class Gemmatimonadetes; order Gemmatimonadales; family GWC2-71-9; genus CAMLLJ01. The sequence goes on from JAICNA010000141.1 coordinate 4,880, forward strand.
ACACTCTCGAGCGGACGGATCCAGTATCTCGGCGTAAACGTGGGCAGCCCGGCGGACATGAGTGCGCTGCGCCGCGCGCTCGACCCGCTCGTCAAGTCGGCACGACTCACCGAGGCGGGCGTCGATCCGATCGTCGTGATGGGCGCCCTCCGCCCGATCGATTTCCAGACGCTGAAGGTGAGCGAGGGCCGCGTCACCGGCGACAGCGGCGAGGCGTCCTTCCTCCTCGCCTACGTCATGTCGTTCATGCTGTACTTTGCGCTCCTCCTCTACGGCATCCAGGTGATGTCCTCGGTCGTCGAGGAGAAATCGTCACGCATCATGGAAGTGCTCGTCTCGAGCCTCACGCCATTCCAGATGCTGCTCGGCAAGGTGGTCGGCGTCGGGCTCGTCGCGCTGCTGCAGATCGCGATCTGGGCCGGCACGGCGATGGTGCTCACGACCTTCGGCGGGCAGATCGCGACACTGTTCGGCGCCTCCCCGGCCACGGTATCGGACCTGCCGCTCCCGGCGGTGAGCCCCGACATGCTCATCGTCTTCCTGCTCTTCTTCAGTCTCGGCTTTCTCTTCTTCGCGGCAGCGTACGCCGCGGTCGGCTCGATGTGCAGCACCGTGCAGGAGACGCAGCAGTCGCACACGCCGATCACGCTGCTCATCGCCGCCGGGCTCTTCTGCATGTTCGCGCTGCTCAGCGAGCCGGCGGGGCCGCTGGCGCGGACCCTGAGCCTCGTTCCGTTCGTCGCGCCCTTCGTGACGCCGGTGCGCTATTCCTTTGCGCCGTTGCCGTGGACCGAGCTGCTCGCCTCCACCGTCGCCATGATCCTCGGCATCCTTGGCGTCATCTGGATCGCCGCACGGATCTACCGCGTCGGGATCCTGAGCTACGGGAAGAAGGCGAGCTTCCGGGACGTGGTGCGGTGGGTGAGGGAGGGGTAGGGAAGGGTCGGACGGTCGGACGATTGGTAGTGAAACGGCGCCTCGACCCTCGGCGCCGTTATCGCTTTGATCTTGTCCGACCGACCGACAGTCCGACCGTCCGACTACGACGGCTGCTTCGTCACCCGCAGGTAGGGCTTCTTCGCGGTGAATCCGGCCGGGAACTTCTTCCTTGCGTCCTCATCGCTCACCGACGTCACGATGATCACGTCCTCTCCATCCTTCCAGTCGGCGGGCGTGGCAACGGAGTGATTGGCGGTGAGCTGCAGGGAGTCGAGCACGCGGAGCAGCTCCTGGAAGTTGCGGCCCGTGCTCGCGGGATAGGTGAGGGACAGCTTCACCTTGTTGTCGGGGCCGACGACGAACACGGAGCGGACCGTCATCGTATCGCCCGCGTTCGGGTGGATCATGTCATAGAGCGTCGAGACCGTGCGGTCCGGGTCGCCGATCATGGGGAAATTGACGGCGTGCCCCGTCACGTCCTCGATGTCCTTCTCCCATTTGAGGTGTGACTCGACGGGATCGACGCTGAGCCCGATGACCTTGGTATTGCGCCGCTCGAACTCCGGCTTGAGCGCGGCCACGGCGCCGAGTTCCGTCGTGCAGACGGGCGTGAAGTCCTTGGGATGCGAGAAGAGGATCGCCCAGGAATTTCCTTTCCATCCATGGAAGGAAATCGTTCCCTGGGTGGTGTTCGCCGTGAAGTCTGGCGCCTCGTCGCCGAGTCGGATGGGCATACGCGCTCCTGCAAAGGTTGGTGGGTAGGCCGTAGAAATACGTTCCGCGCCGCGGGCGCGCAATCGGCGCCCTCTCCTCCGTACGGACCGATGCGTAGATTCCTGCCATGAGCCGCCATGACGTGATCGTGATCGGAGGGGGGCACGCGGGGGCCGAGGCGGCGGCGCTTGCCGCGCGCTCCGGCGCGCGCACGCTCCTCATCACGCAGAACCTCGAGACGATCGGCCAGATGTCCTGCAACCCGGCGATCGGGGGAATCGCCAAGGGAACGGTCGTTCGCGAGGTGGACGCGCTCGGCGGGATCATGGGTCGGGCCACCGACCAGGCCCGAATCCAGTTCCGCATGCTGAACCGCTCGAAGGGACCGGCAGTCTGGTCCCCGCGCGCCCAGTGCGACCGAGGCCTCTACCGGCGCGCGGTCCGCGGACTTCTGGAGCGGCAGCCCCTGCTCGAGATGGTTCAGGGCACCGTCGCGCGTCTCCTCATCAGCGGGACACGGGTATCCGGTGTCACGACACTGGACGGACGGCGCTTCGATGGTGCCACTGTTGTGTTGACCGCAGGGACATTCCTGCGCGGCCAGATTCACCTCGGCACCACCGCCAGGATCCCTGCGGGCCGTGCCGGAGACGCTCCGGCACTCGAGTTCGCGGAGGAGCTTCAGGGGCTCGGCCTCAAGGTCGAGCGGTTCAAGACCGGCACTCCACCTCGTATTGACGGCCGAACTGTCAACACAGCGTCGCTACAGCGACAGGATGGTGACGCCGGTGGCTACTGGTTTTCGTTCTTCGGGCGGGCCGAGCACCCGGCCCAGCTGCCCTGCTGGCTCACGTGGTCCGGCAGCGAGCTGCAGGACATCATTCGCCGGCACCTCAGGGAATCCGCACTGTACGGAGGCGCGATCTCAGGGAGGGGGCCGCGGTACTGCCCCTCTATCGAGGACAAGATCGTGAAGTTCCCCGATGCGCCTCGGCATCAGATCTTCCTCGAGCCGGAGGGACTCGACACTTCGGAGATGTACGTCAACGGCCTGTCGACTTCGTTGCCGCCTGAGGTCCAGCTGGAGTTCCTCCGGACGGTCCCCGGGCTCGAGGGCGTCCACATGACCCGGCCGGGCTACGCGATCGAATACGACTACTTCCCTCCGACCCAGCTCGGCCCAACGCTCGAGTATCGTGACCTGGAGGGCTTTTTTCTGGCGGGGCAGGTCAACGGAACGACCGGTTATGAGGAAGCTGCAGGGCAGGGCCTGGTCGCTGGCCTCAACGCAGCCGCCAAGGCGCTCGATCTGGAGCCAGTGGTCTTTGGCAGG
>JAICNA010000234.1 GCA_025928955.1 Gemmatimonadales bacterium
CCTGAGGCTGCGCCGGCCACGAAACCAACGCCGACCGCCGCCATCTGATTGGAAGAGCGCCCCTCGCTCATTGCCTCATTGTACACGGGCGCCATGATCGCGCCGGCGATGCCGAGCGTCAGGGCGCCGATGAGGGCTCCGCGGTCGAAATTCGATCGCCGGCCTTGGAGCTCGTCGATCCGGCGCAGCGCCGACGTCGCGATCGCGATGGTATCAGTCGCACCCTGGAGGACGAGCCGGATGGTGTCCGCGCCGATGGATACGGGGGCGCCGGTCACTTTCCCTGTGCCTGTGGTAAGCGAAGTCAGGCGAATGAGATTTGCATCGGGGCTCGCCGCATCGGCGACCTGCGCGGAGAGCGGGCTCGAGATGGCCCCGCAGAGGAGGAACCAGGCACTCGCGAGTTTCGGCATGATCAGGTCCTCGGTGGCTGAAGTGATCGAGGGTCGCGATCGTGCCGTCGAGTCAGGGCAAAAGTCGCGCAATCCGTCCGTCGCGAGGACGGTGCGCGGTAAGTCACGCCCGGGGGCCGACTTCCTCGACCCGCCGCACTGCGTTGCACGCTCCGGAGCGTATCGCTCCGTTACTCGGCGAATGCCGATGCGTTGCGCCCGAAGCCGGGGGCGAGGGTTTGCTTCCGGCTGCCCCGCTGGGTAACTTCTTGCCCTCGCACGAGCTGGAGTGGTGGCCGAGTGGCTGAAGGCACCGGTTTGCTAAACCGGCATAGGGGGTAAACCCCTATCGAGGGTTCGAATCCCTCCCGCTCCGTGAATTCGCGGAAAGGGGAACGGGGAGCGGGGAACGGACGTTCTCCTGGCTCCCCGTTCGCGTTCCCGTCATTCATGGTGCCGTTTCCGGTTCTCCGTTCCCTAGTCACCGACCCTGACGACCACGACGATGTCCTCCCCCCGCGTCCGTTTCGCCCCTTCGCCGACCGGTTACCTCCACGTCGGCGGTGCCCGCACTGCCCTCTTCAACTGGCTCTATGCGAAGCGCACCGGCGGAACGTTCATCCTCCGCGTGGAGGACACGGACCGGGAGCGGAGCACGGACGAGCACACCCGGGTCATTCTGGAAGGCCTCGAGTGGCTTGGAATCGGCTGGGACGAGGGCCCCTATTTCCAGGGTGCCTACGGCGAGCGGCACCGCGCCGACGCCGAGCGGCTGCTTGCCCAGGGGCGCGCCTATCGGTGCTTCTGCACCCGCGAGGAGCTCGACGCCCAACGCGCCGTCTCGGAGGCGCGAAAGGAAGGGTTTCGCTACGACGGCCGCTGCCGCCGTCGGACTGCGGCCGACGTGGAGGCACAGATCGCGGCGGGCGTCCCGTCCACGATCCGCCTCGCGATGCCCGATGAGGAGCTCGCCTGGGACGATGCGGTCCATGGGCGGATCAGTTTTCAGGGACGGGATCTCGACGATTTCGTGATCCTGCGCAGCGACGGGACGCCGATCTACAATCACGCCGTCGTTTCCGACGACATCGCGATGGAGATCACCCACGTGATCCGGGGCGACGACCACATCTCGAATACGCCGAAGCAGATTGCGCTCTACCGCGCGCTCGGGCGGGCGGAGCCCGTCTTCGCGCACGTTCCGATGATCCTCGGCGGCGACGGGAAGAAGCTCTCGAAACGGCACGGGGCCACCGCGGTCGGCGACTATCAGGACCAGGGCATCTTCCCCGCCGCAATGCGGAATTTCCTCGCGCTCCTCGGCTGGTCCCCCGGCGACGACCGTGAGATCATGCCGGAGGCGGAGATGATCGCGGCGTTTTCCCTCGAGGGCATCCAGAGCAAGCCCGCGGTCTTCGATGCGGCGAAACTCGAGTGGATGAACGGCCAGTATCTCTCGGCAACACCCGCCGCCGATCTCCTCGCCCCCGTCGAGCGCCAGCTCGAGCGGGCAGGCATCGCGGTGAAGGGCCAGCAGCTGCTGCCGCTGATCGATGCGGTGAAGGCGCGTTCGCGCACCATCCTGCAGCTCGCTGAGCAGGTCGCCGTGCGGTTGCGCGGGCCGGCGGCCCTGGACGCGAAGGCGGAGGCGCTGAAGGCGAAGATGGGCGAGAGTTTCGCCGCGAACCTCCGCCGAGCCGTGGCCGCCCTCGATCCGCTTCCAGAAGCGGAGTGGCGCCCCGAGCCGCTCCTCGCGAGCCTCAAGTCGGCTGCCGAGGGGGCGGGCGTAAAGCTTGGCGATGCGATGCAGCCGATCCGGGTGGCACTGACCGGGTCGACCGTGTCGGAGCCGGTCAACGAGCTGCTCGCGATCGTCGGGCGCTCGGCGTCGCTGGATCGCATGAAGGCGGCGGCCGAGCGATGACGCTGCGCGCGTGGTCGGGTATTGCCCTGCTGGCGATGAGCGGGGCGTGCGCCCGTCCGGCTCCTCCACCCGCGCCGGAGCCACTGCCCGCGCCCCCCGACACTGTCGCCGCGATCCCCCGCCCCGATACGACACCGGCGCCGCCCGCACCACCGCCGGCGCGGCTCTGGCCCGAAAGCGTCTCGCTCGCCTTCACTGGCGACATCAATCTCGGCACGACCACGTTGCCAGCCGGCGTTCCGCCCGACGAGGGCCGCTCACTCCTCGAAGCCGCGCGCCCGCACCTCACGGGGGATCTCGTGGTGGGAAACCTGGAGGGCGTCTTCGCCGATTCGGGCGTGAGCGAGAAATGCATCGATCGCCCAGCCCTCGCCCGCTTGCGGCGCGCGGGGCGCGAGCCGGCCGAGCCCCCGGTCCGCGAGAACTGCTACGCGTTCCGCACGCCGACGCGCCTCGCCGCGCGCCTGCGCGAAGCGGGATTCACGCACCTGAATCTCGCCAACAACCATTCGGGAGACCTGGGTGCCGCCGGCCGCGCCTCCACACTCGCGGTCCTCGATGCGCAGGGGCTCATTTCCTACGGCCCGCTCGGCAGCATCGCCGTCGATACCGTCCAGCGTGGCGACAGCATGAGCGTCGTCGCGATCGTCGGCTTCACCACGTATCCGTTCG
>JAICNA010000145.1 GCA_025928955.1 Gemmatimonadales bacterium
CCGCAGCCGGGGCAGCCGGCGCGGCTCCGCCGGCCCGCGGATCGCGGCGCCCGGCGCCGGTGCCGATCCGGGACGGCCGACCGGCGCTTCGCCATGAGAGACGTTGGCGGGCGGGTTGGTATCGGGCTGCGCCGCAGCAGCGGTCGTGTCGCCGGCGGCCGGGGCTCCGTCGGGACGGGTCTCACAGGCGGCAATGAGCACGGCCGCTGCGAGAAGGGGGTGGAGTTTCAACGTTGCTCCAGGGTCGGATGAGAGCGGTGAATCGCGAATCTCCCCGGAATCTATCGGGGCCTGGATATGACCGCGGACCCGCCGTGCTGCATCGCCAACGCCGTACGTCTCTCCAGCATGCAACGCTCCTGCCCGCCGATGGCGCTCGCACTCTCCGCGCTGCTCTCGTGCGCGGAGCCGACCCGGCCCTTCCCGCTCCCTCAGCACACGCCCATGACACTCGCCGCCGGCGCGGGGCACGCCTGTCGTATCGCGGGCGACGGAGCGCTGCATTGCTGGGGCCGCGGAACCGAGGGGCAGCTGGGTCGTGGTGCCTTCGAACCATCACCCGCAGCGCCTGATGCCGTATTCGATGCCGCTACCTTCGAGAGCGTTGTGGCCGGCCGGTCTCACACCTGCGCGCTCGACGAGGACGGCGCCGCCTGGTGCTGGGGCTCGAACGCGCTCGGCCAGCTCGGCATTGAGGCATCCGCTGGAGTCGCGTGCGGCGCGGCAACCTGCAGTCCTGTTCCGGCACCGGTCATCGGTGACCGCCGGTTCGTCGCGCTCGCCGCCGGGGACCAGTTCACCTGCGGGCTCGAGGACGCCGGCTCCGTCTGGTGCTGGGGGCTCGGCGACGTGGGCCAGCTGGGGCAGGCGATCGCCGCCGAGTGCAGCGGCAATCGCTGCTCCTTCGTCCCGCTGCCGGTGCAGGGCGACTACCGGCTTCGCACGCTGAGCGCGGGCCGAGCGCACGCGTGCGGGCTCACCGTCGATGGCGAGGCTGTCTGCTGGGGGTACAACGGCCAGGGCCAGCTCGGGCGCGGCGACCAGATCGACAGTCCGGTGCCGCGCGCCGTCGCGACCGACGAGCGCTTCGTCCAGCTGAGCGCCGGTGGACTGCATACCTGCGCCGTCACCGCCGCCGGCGTCGCATGGTGCTGGGGCATCGACGCGATCGGTGCGGGGCCAACGACGCTGGAGAGTGCCGTCCCCGTGCGCGTGACAGGTGGCGGCCGGTATACCCAGGTCGAATCGGGTCGAGTATCCACCTGCGGCGTCCGGTCCGATGGCCTCGTCGACTGCTGGGGCACCAACCTGAGCAGCGAGATGGGTTTTCCCGAAGCAGAGATCCACCACCTCTTCCCCGCTCCGCGCCGCATCGACAGCGACCGACGCTTTGCCACACTCGCCGGTGAGTATCAGACCTACTGCGCGACGGACCCTGCCGGCGAGGTCTGGTGCTGGGGGGCTGGAACGCAGGGGCAGCTCGGATCGGGCACCGTCGACAGCGCGGAACCGCTCCCGGTTCCGGTGCCGGGCGGCACTCCGTAGTCACCCGTCACGGGCCTGCCGACGTCCCGAGCCTCGCCGTCACACTCGACAGCTTCTCCGCCGACACATCGTGCACCGGGTCGTTGTTCCTGCGGGCAAGCTCCACGGCGCGGGCGAAGCTCGTGCGGGCGCGCTGGAGATCCCCCGAAGCTTCGTATGCATCCCCCAGGCTGTCGAAGGTGTTCGCCGACTGAGGGTAGCGCTCCGTGTTCACCGTGAAGACCGCGATCGCCTCGGCGTGCAGCCTGCGGCCGAGCAGCAGGTATCCGAAGCGGTTGATCATCGGCTCGGTGACGGGGATGGTGTAGCCGTACTTCTCGGACAGGGTCTGGTAGCGCCGCTCGAGATCCGTGACCGTGCGGGCCGTCGTATCGAGCTCGAGCCGGAGGTCGGCGAACATCGCCTCGAGCCCGTCGTAGAGCGAGCGGTGCGGGATCGAGCCGTGCGACTCGGCCGGCATGTGATGGAACTCCCACTGCACCGTCGGCGGTGCGTCCCGCTTCAGGATATCGGCGATGCGCTGCGCGCTCGTCAGCATGTCGCCGCCCTCGTTGCCCGTCGTCATGAAGATCGATGCGCGGAGGTCGCGGTGCTTCGTGAGAAACGCGGGCAGGCCGGCGACGAGCGACTGCTGGTTCCACCACGTCGACGGGCTGATGGCGATGTAGCCATCGAACACCTCCGGCCGCGTCGTGAGCGCATGCAGGGCGAAGAGGCCACCGAACGAGTGCCCGACGAGAATGCGATAGTCGAGGGTCCGGTTCGTCTGGTCGATGTAGGGAATCAGCTCGTCACCGAGGAACCGGAGAAACTGATCGGCTCCGCCCGCGCGCCCCCGCATCTGGGGATCGTCCGTCGGAGGCGTCAGATCCCGCGTCCGGTTCCGATTCCCGACACCGACCACGATCATCGGCGGAATCCGCTGGTTGGCGACGAGGAAGTCCACCACACCGGTGGCATGGTGGAAATGCCCGTCGCCATCGAGAAGCACCAGCAGGGGATAGCGCTCCGTCGTGCGCTCGTACCCCCCGGGGCGATAAATGACGATCGGATATTCGGCGCCGAGGACGGTCGAACGGAACGTCGTGCGCTCGCCGATGATGACGGGAAGCGATGGCGTGGTAACGCTGGACGGCGGGCTGCCGGATTGCGCGCCCATCGGAGCGGCCACGACCAGGGCGGCGGCAGCGAACGCGGCGAACATCCTGATTCGCATGCGAGATCTCCTGTGACCCGTGAACGTGCGAACGATATCCCGACCCTACGACGGCACGCCCCCCTGAGTTGCGAGGCATGCTGATCAGTAAAGAAATCTTCCCGCAGACCTCACCCGGGTGTCACCCGCGCCGCACGAAATTACCGGCATGACCACCACGATCACGGCCCTTCGGGGCACCGCCATCCTTGCCACCGCGCTCGCCCTTCCGGGCTGCGTCGCGGCGCAGCACGCCGGCCACACCCCCACCCTTCCCGGGATCCCCGCATCGATCCGCGCGGAGCATCAGGAGATCCACGCCCGCCTCGAAGCGGCCATGAAAACCCCCGGGGCCACCGGACGCGCGGCGCGTGAGCTCGCTGCCGTGCTGCACCCGCACTTCCAGCGTGAGGAGCAGATCGCCCTGCCTCCGCTCGGTGTCCTGGGGCCGCTCGCGCGAGGCGAATTCTCCGCCGGCATGCGGGCCGTCCTTCCGCTGACCGATTCCCTCCGCGCCGAGCTCCCCCGGATGCTCGAGGAGCACGTGGCGATCCGGGCTGCCACGGCGCGACTCGGCGAGGCGGCCCGGAAGGAGAACCAGGCGGACGCGGCCGAGCTGGCCGAGGCCCTCGCCCTTCACGCCCAGGGCGAGGAGGACGTCTTCTATCCGGCGGCGGTTCTCGTCGGCGACCTGATCCGGGCCCACCCATGACCCTTGCACTCGCCCCGGAATGGCGGCCGGAGATCCGCGCGGCGCTTCCGGGCCTCACGCTCGCCGTCGTGACCCTGCTCTTCGGCTTCGCCCTCGGCATCGTCTTCGGGCTCAACGAGGATGCGATCAAGTCCCGCTTCAGCGCATCGGCCGCGGCCGTCGAGGCAACGGTCTATCACGGGGATCCGTCGGCGGCGAAGCCGGTGCTGGAGAAGTCGTGGAGCTACGCCCAGCGAGCACACCTGCACGCCGGCGGCCTCGGCACGACGGCGATCGCGCTGATCGTGACGCTCCTCCTCGTCGGCACCGCACCCGGCCCCACGCGCGTGCTGTCGATCGCGCTCGGCATCGGCGGGCTCGGCTACTCTCTATTCTGGCTCTGGGCCGCCTTCAGGGCGCCGGGACTCGGCAGCACCGGCGCCGCGAAGGAGTCGCTGGCCTGGCTCGCGATGCCGTCATCGGGGATCTTCGTGGTGGCCACGGCCGTCGTGGCGATGCTATCGCTCCGTGCCACGTTCCGGCGATGAGGCCATGCCTTCGACGACCGATCCCCGCGAGTGCTTCGGCGGTGGCATGCCGAGCCAGGCGCTGACGGTCGGCGCGACGTCGATGGTCCGGGCGGCCGGGAGGCGGCGGGCGGGGATAGCCTCCCCTGTGGCACAGAACGCCGTGTGCATGTCGGGCGAGATGGACGGGAACCCGTGGTCGGCGCTGATCGGGCCCGCGCCCGCAGCCGGCCCGTCCGTGCCCCGGGACCAGACGTAGCCCGCGGCTGTTTCGTAATAGAGGTTCCCGCCTACCGGCCCGCCCCGTCCCAGCGAGTCCGACTCCCGAACGTGCCAGGTCCGCATGACGACCGGGGCGCCGTCCTCGCCCACCACGGCCTGAAGCGCGCTGTCGGCGCGACCGGCGATGATCGCCACCGAATCGGGTGCGACGGTCCCGTGAAGCCAATCCTTCGTATTCACCGAGACGTACAGACCATCCGGCGCGTAGGCCTGCGTGCGCGACGGGATCACGCGTCCCGAGTCGTCCACCGCGAGGAGCCCCGCCGCCGCGAGCGCGACGTTGGGGCGGAACACGCGCCAGGTCGGCCGCATGCCGTGATCGCCCGACACGAAGAGCGCAGCGCTGCTGTCGGTAGCGACGAGGCCGCGGAGTCCGTCGAGCCTGAGGTCGACGAGCTCCCACGCCCGCGCGCGCATCGCCCCGACGGCACCGGCGAGCGGCTCGCGGTATGCCGGTGACTCACGCGAGACGAGGCCGTACCACAGGTGGTCGACCTCATCCGCCACCGGGAAGTAGTCGAGCATCAGGTCGGGCCGACGCGACCAGCTCCACTCGCTGCCGAGCATGAACTGCCGCGTGACGAGCTCGAGGCTCTCGAGGTAGCGCAGCTCGGCGGTGCCGTCCCCTCCCTGCTCCAGCGTCCGCCCGAACGCCCCGCCGATCAGCAGATTCTGGGCGCCGTTCCCGACCCATCCGCCGATCGCGTCCACATAGGCGAGCGCCTCCGCACCATGATTCGACTCGACCACGGAGGGCGCCGGCTGGAAGATCAGGAACCGCGAGGCATCAGGCGCCAGCTCGAAGACGCGGATGCGGAGATGCACGCGGCCCGCTTCGACATCGACCGTGAGGGGCGGGGAAAAGTGCCGCGCCAGCGGCCGGCCGCGCACCGGCATCCGCTCGAGGGGCGCCAGCTGCGCCGTGACGCCCACCGACGCGTCGCGCACCGAAGACAGCAGCACGGACTGGTACATCCCGCGGCCGAAGATCAGGGCATACAGCGAATCGCCCGCCACGGCCCAGGCGATCTCCTTCGGCGGCACGGTTGGCCCGAGTCGATCGAGGTGGAGCCATCCGATCGCCGGCCGGGGCGGCGACGTGCGCTCGGTGATCGCGAGATCGGGCCCGTGCAGGCGGTTGTAGCCGTTGAATACGATGGCATCGCGGGCGGCGAGCGCGCGGACGGCAGCACCCCGTGCCTCCTCCATGGCGGGATCCTGCTGCCGCGAGGACTCCGCGGCGTACCCCGGCGCTCCGGGTGCCTGCGTCGGGTGATGCGCCACCACGCGCCGCCCGGCGAGCGCTGCCGTCACCCAGATCGGCTCCGCCCGTAGCGCTCCGGACCCATAGCCCGATACGCCCTCCGTGATCGCGTGACGGTCCCGCGGCAGGCGCGGCTGCCAGTTGGCGGAGACGCCGTTCACGTCACCATAGGCGCCCGTCCAGAGCGACGCGTGCGACGCCGCCGTCTTGCTCGGCCACGCCGGCACAGCGTACTCGGCGCACGCGCCCTCGCTGAAGAGCGCGCGCAAGGCGGGAATCGCGTCGGCCGGCAGCGTCCCGAGCGCACGGCGCTCGTTGAGCGCGTCGAAGCTGGCGAAGATCGCGCGGCGGCGCGAGGGCTCGGACGCCGGCGATTCCGGTGTGCCACCCCGAGCGGAGCAGCCCACGGCGAGGAGCGCGAGAAGCGCAGCGCAGGCGAGCCTAGACAACGATCAGTTCGTGCTGGTAGTCACCGGGCGTGACGTCGAGCCCATCGCTGCGCGCGTGCGCATTCACTTCGCTGCGGAGCCCGATCTCGCCTTCGATGTAGATCCCGGGCTCGATCGAGAATCCGCTGCCGGGGAGGATTCGGCGTGCGTCGTAGCTCTCGGTGTCGTCGATCGTCGGTCCATAGCCGTGCAGCCCGAATCGGTCGATCGAGTGGCCGGTGCGGCCGATGATCCGGTCGCCGAACCCGGCGGCATCGATGACGCTCCGCGCCGCGCGGTCCGCTTCGGCACCGGTGACGGCCTCCCCCGCGGCGAGCCGCCCCTGGAGCAGCTCGATGGCCGCATCGCGCGCGCCGCGCACGATCGTCCACAGCACCCCGGCGCGTTCCGACGGCGGACCGAACGATGCCATCCACGTCTGATCGGCATACACTCCGCCAGGCTCCCTGGCCCAGAGATCGAGCAGCAGCAGCGCCCCCGGCACGAGCGGGGCCGATCCCTCCGCCGGCGCGTCGTAATGCGCCCGGGCGGCATTCGCCCCGTAGGACACGCTGGGCGAGGCGATCGTTTCGAGTCGCTCGCGCTCGAACGCCTGCAGGATCCAGGTCGCGAGTGCATGCTCGGTGAGCGGATGCGCCGTGCGGGCATGCTCGCCGGCGTAAGTGATCGCGGCGCGCGCGATGGCCGCGATCGCTCGCGCAGCACGCAGGTGGCTCGCGAGGTCGTCCGGCGTCCAGGCGGAGCAGTGGCGCGTGACCAGCTCGGCGGAAGACACGGGCGTCGCGCCGGCCGCGCGGACGAGCTCGAGCGTCCCGGCAGGAACGTAGTCGCCGTAGGGTACGGCGCCCCGGGGCGAGTATTCCATCGCGACCGTCTGCCCCCCGACCAGCGCCGACAGCTCGCGGGTGAGCTCCTCACGCCGCACCCACACGACCTTCTCCCACTCTGCGGGCCACGCCCGCCAGAGTTCCGCGTCGACGGCATGCACCAGCGCCGTCGGCAGGCCCGCGCGCGGAATCCAGACGTACGCCCGGCGCGAGCCGACGACCTCGGGGCCGACGACCGCTGCCATCACCGGGTTGATGCCGCGGAAGTCGAAGAGGAGCCAGCCGTCGGGGGGATCGGACGCTGCGGCGAGGGCGGCGTGGAGCGCCGGCAGTTCAGTGGGGGTGAGCATGACGGAATGTGCAGGCGCCAGGCGGCGCGTGGTAGGTCAGTACGCGTCTCCCCCGCGCCACCGTCATCGAGCGCCGGCGCGTCCAGCGCAGCCTGGGCCAATCGCGAAAACGTGAAGCGGGATGCGCCCGCGAAAGCGTCTTGACCATCTGCGGCCTCTGCGTCTCTGCGGTTCAAGGTGCTTTTCCAACCGAGCGCTCGCAAAGCATGCCGGCCCGCTCGCGAAGCCTTCCGCGGTTTCCAGCTGCTTCGCGTGTTTCGCGATTCACCCGGTTCAACCCGCATGATTCGCGGCGGAAACCTCCGACCTGTTCCCGCCGTAAGGCCTCCCGGAGTCGGGCTCACCGGCTGCTGCAACCAATCCGAACGACGATCGATCCAACGGGATACAGCCCGTTCCGGCGGATCGCACCGGGCGATTGCTCCCTGAAGTCGCCCGTTCATGCAGGCCGTATTTCTACATTGTAGAAAGAGTCACTGCCGTTGCCACAGCCCCGCGGTCATGCGCCC
>JAICNA010000095.1 GCA_025928955.1 Gemmatimonadales bacterium
CCTCCTTCGCCACCTCGTCCTTCCGGCCCTCACGCTCGCTGCCGTGAACATCGCGGCCACGATGCGCTACCAGCGCGCCGCGATGCTCGAGGCGCTCGCGCAGCCGTACATCGGGGCGGCGAGGGCCCGGGGGCTCGCCGAGCGCCGGATCCATTGGCGGCACGGCTGGCGCAACGCGCTGTTCCCGGTCGTGACGCTCTTCGGGCTCTGGCTCCCGCTCCTCGTCGCCGGCTCGGTGTTCGTCGAGAAGATCTTCGCCTGGCCGGGCCTCGGCGCCCTCGCGGCCGATGCCGTGGCGTCACGCGACTATCCGCTGCTCATGGGCGCGAGCCTCCTCGTCACCGCGCTCGTCGTGGCCGGCTCGCTGCTCGCCGACATCGCCTACGCGGCGCTCGACCCGCGCGTGCGGCGGCCTTGAGCGAGCGCCAGTCGTACTTCCGGGCTGCGCTCGGGACGCCCGGCGGCCGCGCCGGCATGCTCGCCGTCGGAGCCATCGTCCTGTTCGGGATCGCCGCGCCGCTCTTCCTCCCCGATCCGGCGGCCCAGCCCGACATCGTCGGCGGGGCGCTGCAGCCGCCGTCCGCTCTCGCGCCGTTCGGCACCGACGACCTGAGCCGCGACGTGCTCGCGCGCGTGGCCGCGGGCGCGCGCGTGTCGATTGCCGTGGCCGCCATCGCCGTCGCGCTCTCGGCGACGCTCGGGACGCTCATCGGCATCGTGGCCGGTTACGCCGGCGGCGCCGTCGACGCGCTGCTCATGCGCGTCGTGGATGGGGCGCTCGCCGTGCCGCGGCTGTTCATCCTGCTGCTCCTCCTTGCCGCGTGGGAGCGGATGCCGCTCGCCGCCCTCATCCTGATCATCGGCATCACGGGATGGTTCGGCACCAGCCGCCTCGTCCGCGCCGAGGTGCTTCGCCTCCGCGAGGCCGATTTCGTGCGGGCGGCGGAAGCGCTCGGCGCGCGCCCCGGACGCGTTATGTTTCGCCACCTGCTGCCGAACACGTTCGGGCCGCTGCTCGTGGCGGCGACGCTCGCTGTGGGCGACGTGATTCTCCTCGAGGCGGGGCTCTCGTTCCTCGGCCTCGGTGTGCGGCCGCCGACCCCGTCGTGGGGCGGCATGATCTACGACGGGCGCGCCGTGCTCACCACGGCCCCGTGGGTGAGCATCTTTCCGGGACTCGCCATCATCGCGACGGTGCTCTCGGTGAACCTCCTTGCCGGCGGCCTGCGCGCCGCCCTCAATCCGCGAGAGGCATGACCGCGCTCCTCGAGGTGCAGAACCTTCGCGTCTCCTTTCCCGAGCCCGGCGGCGGCCGCATCGTGCCGGTGGACGGCGTCACGTTCACGCTGGAGCGCGGGCGTACGCTCGCGCTCGTCGGCGAATCCGGCTGCGGCAAGAGCCTCACGAGCCTCGCCATCCTGCGGCTCGTGCCGCCGCCCGGCCGCATCGACGACGGCAGCACGGTGCGCTTCGGCGAGACCGACCTGCTGGCGCTCCAGGGCGAGGCCCTGCGCCGCGTGCGCGGCCGGCGCATCGCGATGATCTTCCAGGATCCGATGACGAGCCTCAATCCCGTCTTCACGGTCGAGAGCCAGATCACCGAGGTCGTGCACGCACATTTCGAGGTCCCGAAGCGGGAAGCCCGCGATCGCGCGGCCGCGCTCCTCCAGGAAGTCGGGATTCCCGATCCGCTCGCGCGCCTCAAGTCGTATCCCCATCAGCTGAGCGGCGGCATGCGCCAGCGCGTGATGATCGCCATCGCGCTGGCCGGCCAGCCGGAGATCCTCATCGCCGACGAGCCCACCACGGCGCTCGATGTGACGGTGCAGGCACAGATCCTCGAGGTGCTCGACGGGCTGCGCGAATCACACGGGATGGCCGTGCTGCTGATCACGCACGACCTCGGCATCGTCGCGGGACGGGCCGACCGGGTGGCCGTGATGTACGCGGGCCAGATCGTGGAGTCGGCACCGACGGGCGCGCTCTTCGCGAATCCCTCGCATCCCTACACGCAGGGACTCTTCGGCTCGATTCCGCGGCTCACCGGCGCGACCGGCCGGCTGTCGCCGATCCCGGGTAACGTGCCGCCACCCAGCGCCTGGCCATCCGGCTGCCGGTTCCGCACCCGCTGTCCCATCGTGCACCCGCGCAGCGCCGAAGCCCCGCCGCTCCTTCCGGTCGGACCCGATCACCTGATCCGCTGCTGGCTCGCCGAGGACGGTGCGCGATGAGCGGCCCGCTCCTCGTCGTGCGAGATCTGGTCAAGCACTACACGTCCGAAGGGCTCTTCGCCGCGCGCACGGCGCCGGTGCGTGCCGTCGACGGCGTATCGTTCGAGGTCGGCCGGGGAGAGACGCTCGCGCTCGTCGGGGAATCGGGCTGCGGCAAGAGCTCCGTGGGAAGGACGATCATCCGCCTGCAGGAGCCGACGTCCGGGGAGGCGCTCTTCGAGGGCCAGGCGATCTTTCGCCTCGAGCGCGAGCCGCTGCGCGCGCTGCGCCGGCGGATGCAGATCATCTTCCAGGATCCCTACAGCTCGCTCAACCCGCGGATGACGGTGGGCGACGCCGTGGCGGAGGGAATCGAGATCCATCGCCTGGCGCGCACGAAGGCGGAACGGAAGGAGCGCGTCGCCGCGCTGCTCGAGGAAGTCGGCCTGGACCCGAGCTACGCGTCGCGCTATCCGCACGAGTTCTCCGGCGGGCAGCGCCAGCGGATCGGCATCGCGCGCGCGCTCGCGGTGGAGCCGGCGTTCATCGTGTGTGACGAGCCCGTGTCGGCCCTGGACGTCTCCGTGCAGGCGCAGGTCATCAACCTGCTCCGTGACCTGCAGGAACGGCGGGGACTGTCGTACCTCTTCATTGCCCACGACCTCGCGGTCGTCCGGCAGATCGCGCACCGGATCGCGGTGATGTATCTCGGTCACATCATCGAAACCGCGCCGACGGAGACGCTGCTGAGCGATCCGCGGCATCCCTATACGCAGGCGCTCCTCTCCGCCGTGCCCGAGCCGGACCCGACGGCGCAGCGCGCGCGCATCGTCCTGTCCGGTGACCTGCCGAGCCCGTCGAGTCCGCCCCCCGGCTGCCGGTTCCATACCCGCTGCTTTCACCCGCTCCGGAGCGAGCGGTGCCGCAGCGAGGTCCCGCTCCTGCGCCCGGTCCATGGCAGCCTGGCCGCCTGCCACTACGCCGAAACCCCCGCCAGTCCGCTCGCGCACTAGCCGCGCGGGCAGTGACGAAACTCACCGCCCGGGCCCCCGGACTCCGCCAGATTGGACCGGTGCCGCGCAATGTCGCGCCGGCCACACCAACGATGGAGGAATCCATGGCTGACCGCCGAGACATGCATACAGAAGGAGCGGAGGATCGGGCGAAGGGGAAGGCGAAGGAGGCCGAGGGCAAGATCCGGTCGAAGGTCGCCGACGCCGTCGACGATGAGAGCGAGCAGCTGAAGGGGTATGGCCAGCAGATCAAGGGCAAGGTGCAGCAGGGGATCGGCAAGGCCAAGCAGAACCTCGATCCGAATCCCGGCCGCGACGACATCTGACGCCGCGCGGCTCCACATGGCGGGGAGGTGCCTTCGGGTGCCTCCCCGCTTTGCGTTGACCGTTGAATGACCCGTGGCAGTCTTCGGGGCATCGCTATATATCCCATAGCTGCAGTGTGCGCGACGGCCGCAGGTTCTGCCCGGCAGCCAATGGAGATATCCGGATGAGTCTATTGGGGAGAATCAACATCGAAGCCGCCCTGCCCATTGCGGGCTGGCTCGTCGCAGCGTGCGCAGGAAGTGCGCAACGCGCGGCGGAGCCGCCTGCCGGCGTTGCGATCACCAACGTGTCCATCGTCGATGTCGAAACCGGTCGGATCGATGCCGGCCGCACGGTCGTCGTCCGCGGAAACCGTATCGTCGCGATCTCGCCTCCCGGTGCCCGGACGCCGGCTGCGAGCCAGGTCGTGCCTGCCGATGGGGCGTACCTGATCCCCGGTCTCTGGGACATGCACACGCATTCCGCCACCGCCTCGGCGCGGGAGCTCCCGCTGCACCTCTCGTTCGGTGTCACCGGCATCCGGAACATGCACACGACCGTGGACACGGCGCTCCAGCTGGTCGCCGCGATCCGGCGGTCAGTCACCGCGGGCACGCTCGCCGGCCCGAGGTTCGTGGCGAACGGCGCGATCGTGGACGGACCCCGCCCCGCGCAGCCGGGCTCGGTGACGATCGGAGGACCCGAGCATGCCCGCCGCGTGGTGGACTCACTCGTCGCGGGCGGCGCCGAATTCGTCAAGGTGTACAACCTGCTCCCGCGCGAAACGTATTTCGCCGTCGTCGACGCCGCGAAGGCGAATGGAGTGCCCCTCGTCGGGCACGTTCCCTTCACGGTCCTCGCCGAGGAGGCCGCAGCCGCGGGCCAGCGCAGCATCGAGCACTTCGACGGACTGGATTTTTCCTGTTCGACGCGTGGCGAAGCGCTGCGTTCCGCCTTTCTCGCGCGCCCGTCCCGTGAGGCATGGGACGCCACCATCGATTCGCTGACCTCAACCTGGTCCGCGAGCAGCTGCGCTCGTGCGATTGCGGCGTTCGCGCGGCATCGCACCTGGCAGGTCCCGACGCTCGCCGTCGCCTGGGGCGATGCGGCTTCCGACAGCGTTCTCGCGGACACGGCCACTGCGCGCCTCGCGAGTGCACGGGCGCTCGAGGCCTGGCGGGGCATGGCTGCCGAAGCATCCGCGGGGTATCGGCGGCTGGCTCGCGCACGTTTCGACAATGCCGTCGCTACGCTGCGGCTGGTGCACGCTGCCGGCATTCCCATTCTGGCGGGCACCGACGTCGGCAACCCGTTCGTCGTGGCCGGCCGGAGCCTGCACCGGGAGCTCGAGCTGCTCGTGGAAGCCGGCCTGAGTCCGCTCGAGGCACTCCAGGCGGCCACGCTGAATCCCGCACGGTTCCTGGAGGCGACCGACTCGCTCGGCACCGTCGCCGTCGGCAAGCTCGCCGATCTCGTCCTGCTCGACGGGAATCCCCTCACCGACATCCGCCAGACGCAGCGCATCCGCGGCGTCATGATCAACGGGCGCTACTTCGACCGGGCGGGCCTCGATGCGCTCCGCCAGGGACGGTGATCCGGTGAGAAGACGGGTTTCGACCGGAACGCCATGGGAGCCGGTCGTCGGCTATTCGCGCGCCGTCCGGGTGGGACGCGTCGTGCATGTCTCCGGGACGACGTCCACCGGCGCCGACGGCGCGCTCGTCGGCCGGGGGGATGCCTACGCCCAGGCCGCGCAGGCGCTGGCCAACATCGCCGCGGCACTCGCAGCGGTCGGCGCCTCGATGAGCGACGTCGTCCGGACGCGGATGTACGTGACCGACATTTCGCGGTGGGAGGAAGTCGGCCGAGCTCACGGCGAGGTATTTCGCGACATCCGCCCCGCCACGAGCATGGTGGAGGTGAGCCGGCTGATCGACCCCGACATGCTCGTCGAGATCGAGGCCGAGGCACTGATCGAGGAGGAAAGCGAATGACGCTGCAGCGGGTGGTGCAGGTGGATGCGTTCACGGACCGGCCATTTGCCGGGAATCCGGCTGCCGTCTGCGTGCTCGAGCAGCCGATGCCGGATGGACTGATGGCGTCGATCGCCGCCGAGATGAATCTCGCCGAAACGGCGTTCCTGCAGCGCCTGCCGGGCACGGAGGACTGGAGCCTGCGCTGGTTCACGCCCGAGGTGGAGGTCGACCTCTGCGGTCACGCGACGCTCGCGAGCGCGCACGCGCTCTGGGAATCGGGCGAGGCGCGCGAGGACCAGCGCCTCCGCTTCCACACCCGGAGCGGCATACTCACGGCCGAGCGGCGCGACGGCTGGATCGAGCTCGACTTTCCGGCGCTGCCGAGCACGCAGGAGCGGGTGCCCGACTGGCTCGAAGGCGCGCTGGGTGCGCCCCCCGTCAACTTCGAACGGAGCCGTTTCGATCTCGTCGTCGAGCTCGCGGACGAGCGCACCGTCCGAGGCCTGGAGCCGGACCTCATGCGTCTCGCCCGGGAGCCGGTGCGCGGCTTCATCGTGACCGCCCGCGGGTCGGAAGAGTACGACTTCGTCTCGCGCTGGTTCGGCCCCGGCGCCGGCGTCATGGAGGACCCCGTGACCGGCTCCGCGCACAGCGTGCTCGGGCCGTACTGGCAGGCCCGGCTCGGGAAGAGCGAGTTCACGGCGTTCCAGGCCTCGCGCCGGGGCGGCGTGATTCGCGTCGCGGTTCGTGGGGATCGGGTGCTGCTGTCAGGGCGGGCCGTCACCACGCTTCGCGGCGAGCTGATCCTCGCGTGACGGGCACCGAAGCGTTCGGCGTGCTGGAGCTTCGGGTCGGGCGGATCCTGCGCGCCGAACCCAACGAGCGGGCGCGGAAGCCCTCGTACCGGCTGTGGATCGATTTTGGTCCGGAGGGCGAGCGGCGCTCGAGCGCGCAGATCGCGGCGCTGTATTCGACGGACGAGCTGGTGGGGAGGCTGGTGATCGCGGCGATGAATCTCGGCACGCGCAACATCGCCGGATTCGAGTCGGAAGTGCTGGTGCTCGGCCTCCCCGATGCGGAAGGCCGTGTCGTGCTCCTCAGCGCCGAGCGGGACGTTCCGCTCGGCGGCCGGGTCTATTGAAAGCGTTGCCGCCTACGGCGCGGCCGAGTCCCCGGTCGCCGGACCGACGACGAACCCCGTGACCTTGCCGTCCCGCGCCAGCGTCCACTGCAGCAGGACCTGGTTCGGCGCGCGCTCGAACGAAGCGAGCCGGGTATAGACCGTGACGCTGTCCTCCTCGATGACGCGCTCGGTCGGAGTGCCCTGCTCCGCCCCGAGCTCCGCGACCGTGGCGCCCGCGAACCGGGCAAGCTCCCCCGCCGTCGGGAACGTTTCCTTCATTTCCGGCGAGAACCGCTCCCAGAGCCGATCGAACTCCTGGCTGTAGAACCACTGGGTATACTGCCGCCCGTTGGCCTCTGCGTCGGCTTCAGGCGCCGCACGTTCGCAGGCGCCGGCAAGCATGATGGCGGCGAGCGCCGCGGCGATCCGGGCAGGTGCGCGCATCCTCAGCCCTCCCTATAGTTGAACGTTGAGCGTAGCACCCTGTATCGCCACTGCGCAACCTGGAGCGGCATGCGCGTCTACATCTCGGTGGACATGGAGGGCATCGCCGGCGTCGTGCACGAGCACCAGACCGATCCGACCGATGCGCGCTTCGCGGCGGAATATGCGCGGTCGTGCCGTCTCATGACGGGAGAGGCGAACGCCGCCATCGAAGGCGCCCTCGCAGCGGGTGCGGAGTCGGTGGTGGTCAACGACAGCCACTGGCTCATGCGGAACCTGCTGGCCGAGGAGCTGCATCCGGCGGCGGAGCTCATCAGCGGGAGCCCGAAGGCGCTGTCGATGGTCGAAGGGATCGACGGTGGCTTCGACGCGCTCTTCTTCATCGGGTACCATGGGCGCGCCGGGACCGCTCGCTCCACGATCGATCACACCTACACGGACCGGATACACGAGGTCCGCGTCAACGGAGCGCCGATGGGTGAGATGGGGCTCAACGCGGCGGTCGCCGGATATTTCGGCGTGCCCGTCGCGCTGGTGAGCGGGGACGAGACCGTCGCGGCCGAAGCGCGCGAGACCTTCGGCGAACACGTCGAGACCGTCGTCGTGAAGCGCGCAGTGAGCCGGCATGCGGCGCGCTGCCTCGCTCCCGCCGAAGCCCGGGGACGAATCCGCGCCGCTGCGGAATCGGCGCTCCGCCGGCCGCACCCGCCGTACGTCGCGCCCGTGCCGGTCACGATCGACACGGAATTCGCGCGCACCGTCCATGCCGACATGGCGGAACTCGTGCCCGGCTCGGTGCGCACCTCCGCGCGCACCGTCCGGTACCGGCACGAGGATTATCGCGAGGCGTTTCGCGCCTGGCGCGCGATGTACAACCTCGCCGGAGTCGAGTAGCCGATGGAGACCGTGATGGTGACGGGGGCTTCGCGCGGCATCGGCCTCGAGCTCGCGCGTCAGGCGCTCGCACGCGGCGACCGCGTCGTCGCCACGACCCGGCAGCCTGCACCCGACCTCGACGCGCTCGCGGCCGGGCACGGCGAGCGCCTCGTCCAGCTCCGGCTCGATGTCGGCAGCATGGAATCGATCATCGATGCGCACGCGGCCCTCGAGGGCGTCGTCGACCGCATCGACATCCTGGTGAACAGCGCCGGTGCCTATTCCCATCAGTCCGAGCACTGGGATCCCGATGCGACGCTATTCGATACGGTGACTCAGGAGGAGCTGCTCGAGGTCTTCCGGATCAACGCGGCGGGTCCGATGCTCGTGACCCAGCACTTCCTCAACCTCATTCGCGCCTCGCCGCGCGGGCGCATCGTCAACCTTTCATCGCTCGTCGGCTCGGTCTCGAGCAAGACCGGCGGCGGCGACTATGCCTACGCTGCGAGCAAGGCGGCACTCAACATCATGACCCGCGCGCTCGCCGCGGAGCTGGCGCCGGAAGGGATCGTGGCCCTGGTGATGACGCCGGGGTGGGTCCGGACCCGGATGGGCGGACCCACCGCGACGCTCTCGCCCGAGGAGTCGGTGCGCGGCCTGCTCCGGACCATCGGCCGCCTGACGACTCGCGACGCCGGGACCTTCATCGATTATCAGGGGAAGCAGCAGCCCTGGTAGAGCGCAGGGTGAAGATCGGGAGCTCCGGGCGGCAGCAGAACCGCGCCTGGACCACGGCGGTCCCGATGCCGCGACTCACGTACATCGGCACCTTCGCATCGCGGTACCACCCCTCCACGAACCGGCCCGATCCGGGCGGCGTATACGGCACCCACCCGGGGAGCCGTACCTGGCCGCCGTGCGTGTGGCCCGCGAGCAGCGCGTCCGGCGGCGACACGCCGTCCGGGATCAGGTCGGCGTACTCGGGACAGTGCACCAGCCAGATTTCCGCATCGCCGCGGGTTCCCGCGAGCGCCTGATCGAGGTTCGGCGCGACGTACCGTGAGTCATCGAGCCCGACGAGCCGCAGCGAAGTCGACCCGCGCGCAACGGTCGCTGCACGGCTCACGAGCAGCTCGGCGCCGGCCCGCTCGTATGCCCGGGCCAGCGATGATTCCGGGATCCGCGCCTTCCGCTCCCAGTTGCCGAAGATCGCAACGGTCGCGGTCGAGCCGCGGACGCCGGCCGTGAGCTCCGAGAGCGCCGTGAGGCCGTCGGCGTCCTCGCAGATGTCGCCGGTCAGCACGACGATATCGGGCGCCTCGAGCGCGACGAGCTCCGCCGTCCGCGCCGCCGCGCCGCGGTTGCCCGTGAGGTGGGTGTCGGTGACCTGGGCGATGCGCATTCCGTCGAGCGCTACGGCGGTTTCCGGGAGGAGGATGTCATGCCGCGTGATCTCGACCCGCGCGGGCTCGATCCCGCAGGCATCGACCGCGAATGCAGCGCCTGCCGCACCCGCAGCCTGCAGGAAGCCCCGGCGCGAGATCGCATGCTTTCGCACCCGCCCGTCGGGTATATTCGTCGTCCCGTTCATTCTCCACCCCGGATCCCGTCATGATTGTCTGGCGTTCCGCCCTCGCAGCGGCCGGCCTCGTCCTGCTCGCCCCGCCGGCGCTCCGCGCGCAGCAGTGGCTCGCCCCGCCCGCCGCCGTCGACACGGCTGCGACCGATTCCGCCGCTGCGGCGACGACGAGCCGCCGCGCGCCAGGCGAGTTCGTGCAGGGGCTGCCGGTGGACAGCGCCGAGGGCGCACTGCTGCTCGAGCCGGGCATCACGGGCACTGACGCGGGACTGTCGCTGCGCGGAGCCGCGCCCGGGAGCCACTCGGTGCAGGTCGACGGCATCGACATCACTCCGTCGCATCGGCGCGTGCGGCTCCCGCTCGCCCCCGTCACCGTGGGCGGCGCGAGTGCGATCACGGGGCCCCTCCCCGCGTGGGCCGGAGGCAGCGGAAGTGCCGCGCTGCGGTTCGAGACCCCGCGCGGGGGAGCGCGCGGAGGGCGCGTCTCCTGGGAGACCGACCGGTTCACCTCGGGCCTCGGGCTCAATCGCATCGAGGCCGGCCTCGCGAGGCAGGATCGGACGTCGCGCCTGTTCGTCGGCGGCATGCTCACCGGGCAGAAGTCGGCGGAATTCGGCGCGGACGCCGAGCTCGTTCCGATCTTTGCGCCGGCCGGCGTGGACACGACGGTGGCCGTCGCCGATCTCGGCGATGTCGCCATTCCCGCCTGGGCGCTCACCCGGGGCGAGTGTGACCGGTTCGACGCCAGCCCCGATGCCGGGATCGCCGCCAACTACGGGGCGCCGTGTGACGCGGCGCGCACCCCCATCTCCACCCGCTCGGGGTATCGCCTCGCCGCCGCCGGCGACTATGCGGTCGGTCGTGCCACGCGGCTGTCGGTCCTCGCGCTCAGAGGCCGCGACAGCGAGCGGCGCTTCGACTACGCCTCGGTCGCGAACCCCGCGAATCTCTTCGGACGTGAGACCGAAACTCAGGTGTACGCGCTCACGTTCTCGGGTCCCATCGGGGCGCGCCGCACCGGCGCCTGGCACCTCTCCGGCTCGCGTCAGACCGATCGGCTCACCGTTTCGCCGCTCACGCCCGAGAGCGAGGCCGATTCGCGCGACCCCGCCGGGGGCTTCCTGCTGGGCGGTCTCGATTTCCGCTGGGACCGGAAAAGCTTTCCGGTGGACTCGTCGCTCCTCGAGAACTATCGCACGAATCGCCCCGGCACGCGGCGCTCGCCGTACGAGCTCGAGGCGACGGATCAGTATCGCACCGTCGACCGTTTCCGCGATGGCCCGTACGCGACCTACGGCTTCAGCGAGGGGGGCGGCCCCGTGGGGCTTCTCTCGATATTCGAGGAGAAGCGGACCACCCTCGCCGGCGCGGCGACGTGGCGAGTCTCCGCGAACTCGCACTTCACGCTCGGCGCGGATTACGTGACGTACGCGGTCTC
>JAICNA010000090.1 GCA_025928955.1 Gemmatimonadales bacterium
AGGTGTCCTTGAAAGGATCGCCCACCGTGTCGCCGACGACGGACGCATCATGCAGCGGCGTGCCTTTCATCTTGAGCTCGGTTTCCACGATCTTCTTCGCGTTGTCCCAGGCCCCGCCGGCGTTCGCCATGAAGATCGCCTGGAAGAGGCCGAACAGCGCGATCGAAATCAGGTATCCGATGAAGAAGAACGGCTCGACGAACGCGAACGCGAGCGTCGCGAAGAAGACGCCGAGGAAGATGTTGAACATCCCCTTCTGGGCGTACTGCGTGCAGATCTCGACGACCCGCGTGCTGTCCTCCACCGACGCCTTCGTGGTTCCCTCGAGGCGAATGTTCGCCTTGATGAATTCGACCGCACGATAGGCGCCGGTCGTGACCGCCTGCATCGACGCTCCCGTGAACCAGTAGATGACCGACCCTCCCGTGATGAGCCCGAGGAGGAAGGGGGGATGCAGGATCGAGAGGTTGGTCATCCCCTCGGTCAGGCCGTGGGTGAGCGCCATGATGATCGCGAAGATCATGGTGGTGGCGCCGACGACCGCCGTGCCGATGAGCACCGGCTTCGCGGTGGCCTTGAACGTGTTCCCCGCCCCGTCGTTCTCCTCGAGGAGCTCCTTCGCCACGGTGAAGTCGGTGTCGAACCCGAAGTCACGCCTGAGCTCGGCTCCGATGCCGGGAATCTCCTCGATCTGCGAGAGCTCGTAGATCGACTGCGCGTTGTCCGTCACGGGGCCGTACGAGTCCACCGCGATCGTCACCGGTCCCATCCCGAGAAATCCGAAGGCGACGAGGCCGAAGGCGAAGATCGCCGGCGCCTGCATGATCCCGCCTTCGCTCAGGCCCATCGTGCTCACCGCGTAGGCGGCGGCCATCAGGCCCATGATCACCATCCCGAGCCAGAACGCCGAGAAATTCCCCGCCACGAGCCCCGAGAGGATGTTGAGCGACGCCCCACCCTCGCGCGAGGACGACACGACCTCCCGGACGTGCGCCGAATGCGTCGACGTGAACACCTTGACCATTTCGGGGATGATGGCCCCGGCGAGCGTGCCGCAGGTGATCACGAGCGAGAGCTGCCACCAGAGATCGGTGTTCCCGGCGAGATCGGGAATGACCATCTTCGACACGATGAACGTGAGCGCCACTGACAGGAGCGACGTGAGCCAGACGAGCGAGGTGAGCGGGACCTCGAAGTTGAACTTGACGACGTTCCGGTAGCGGCCGGCGGACACCGCGTTGTTGACCAGATAGGACGCCGCCGAGGCGAGCACCATCATGACGCGCATCAGGAAGATCCACACGAGGAGCTTCACCTGGACCGTGGGATCCGGTACCGCCAGCACGATGAACGAGATGAGCGCGACGCCGGTGACGCCGTAGGTCTCGAAGCCGTCGGCGGTCGGGCCGACCGAGTCACCGGCGTTGTCGCCCACGCAATCCGCGATCACGCCCGGGTTGCGCGCGTCGTCCTCCTTGATCTTGAAGACGACCTTCATGAGGTCGGAGCCGATGTCCGCGATCTTGGTGAAGATGCCGCCCGCGATGCGGAGCGCCGCGGCGCCGAGCGACTCGCCGATGGCGAACCCGAGGAAGCACGCTCCCGCGACGGTGGACGGGATGAAGAGCAGGATGGCGAGCATGAAGAGGAGCTCGACCGAGATGAGCATCATGCCGACGCTCATGCCGGCGCGGAGCGGGATGTCGCACACCGGCCACCCCTTCCCCCGGAGGCTCGCGAACGCCGTGCGGGAGTTCGCGAGGGTATTGATCCGGATGCCGAACCAGGCGACGCCGTAGCTCCCCGCCATCCCGATGAGGCTGAAGGTCAGGATGATCGCGATCTTGGGCCACTCGAGGCCGGTCAGGCGGAAGTAGGCCACGATCACGATGGCGATGAAGACCCAGAGGCCCATGAGGAACTTGCCCTGCTGGGTCAGGTACGCCTTGCACGTGGCATAGATGAGCTCGGAGACGTCGGCCATGGCCCGGTGCACCGGGAGCTTCCGGACCGAGGCGTAGCTCAGCAGGCCGAAGAGGAGGCCGAGGACGCAGACGACGAGGCCGGAGAGGAGGATCTCGTGGCCGGTGAAGCCGAGGAAGTCGCCCTGATCGAGGTCGGGCAGCTGGAGGTTCACCTCTCCGCCCGGCCGGTGCTCGACGGCCTCCTGTGCAAACGCCCCGGCAGGGGCCGAGGCGAGGAGGAGGATCGCGATCAGGAAACGGGAAAGACGCCCGCCGGCGCCGGCTTCGCTACGCGTCATGCAGCCTCCGATGAAGTGCGGATTCGCCTGCGCCGCCGGGAGCGGCAGCCCGGAAGTTACGCGAAAAGGGGCATCGCAACATCCCCCCGTGCGAATGGACCCGCCAGGGAGGAACTGCCGGATGCCGCCTCCTGACCTAGTACGCGCCGATCGGCCGGTGCGTCGGGTCGGCGCTCGTGTGCAGGAGCGTCAGGAAGCGCTTCGCGAACTTGTCGATCTCGCTCTCCGCCGGCTGGTTGGTCACGACGGTGACGAGCGTGTAGTGCCCGCCTTCGGCGGCCGCGGTGACGCTCACCTCGCCGATCGGCCCGGCGAACGAGCGGCGCCGATCCGCCTCCTCGGACGCGCCGAGGCGCGCACCGAAGTATTCCGAGGCCGCCGCAATCGCGGCGTCCGGCGACAGGTGGGTGCGGTGAAAGTACTTCATGCGCGCGGTCCCGGTCCGAAGCGGTGAGTGGAGGTGAACGGAGCGGTGAGCGGAAGACCGCTCACCGCTCAGCTTCACTGCTCCTGATAGTACTCGATCCCCAGGTGCGTGATCTGCTCTTCACCCTGCATCCAGCGCAGCGTGTTCTTGAGCTTCGTGAGCTGGATGAAGAGGTCGTGCTCGGGATACAGCCCCGGCGCCACCTGGGGGCTCTTGAAGTACAAGGAGAGCCACTCCTGGATGCCCGAGAGCCCGGCGCGCTGCGCCAGGTCGAAGAAGAGCGCCAGGTCGAGCACGAGCGGCGCGGCGAGGATCGAGTCGCGGCAGAGGAAGTCGACCTTGATCTGCATCGGATAGCCGAGCCATCCGAAGATGTCGATGTTGTCCCAGCCTTCCTTGTTGTCGCCGCGCGGCGGATAGTAGTTGATCCGCACCTTGTGGTACATCTCGCCGTACAGCTCGGGATAGAGGTGGGGCTGGAGGATGTGCTCCAGCACGCCGAGCTTCGACTCCTCCTTCGTCTTGAAGCTTTCCGGATCGTCGAGCACCTCGCCGTCCCGGTTGCCCAGGATGTTCGTCGAGTACCAGCCGGCCACGCCGAGCATCCGCGCCTTGAACATCGGCGAGAGCACGGTCTTGAGCATCGTCTGGCCGGTCTTGAAGTCCTTGCCGCCGATCGCGACGCCCTTGTCGCGCGCGAGCTGCTCCATGGCCGGGAAGTCGCACGAAAGGTTCGGCGCGCCGTTGGCGAACGGGACACCCTCCATGATCGACGCCCACGCGTAGAGCATCGACGGGGCAATCGCCGGATCGTTCGCGTCCATGGCCCGCTCGAACGACTCGAGCGTCTGGTGGGCCGGCCCGGGAGCGATGAAGACCTCGGTCGAGGCGCACCACACCATCACCAGCCGGTCGCAGCCATGCTTCGCCTTGAAGTCCCGGATGTCCTTCCGGAGCTGCTCGGCGAGCTCACGCTTGTTCTTCCCGGACTTGACGTTCTTCCCTTCGAGCCGCTTCACGTACGCCTGGTCGAACACGGCGGGCATCGGCGCGATGCCCTTCAGGAAGTCGGCGATCGGCTCGATGTGCTCGTGCTTGTCGAGCACGCCGCAGAGCAGTGCCGCCTCGTAGGCATTGTCGGGCACCGGGTCCCACGCCCCGAACACGATCTCGCTCAGATTGGCCAGCGGCACGAACTCGCTGATCAGCGGGGCCCGGCCGTCGGTGCGCTTCCCCAGCCGGATGGTGCCCATCTGGGTGAGCGACCCGATCGGCTTCGACGCGCCACGGCGGATGTTCTCCACGCCGGCGATGAACGTGGTCGCGACGGCGCCGAGGCCGACGGTGAGCACGCCAAGCTTCCCCCTGGCCGGCGCAATCTGCCGGGCGGTCTGGTCAGGCACTGCTAACGTCCTTTCGAAAGGGAATCGAGCACCGCGGCAGGCGCGGGCTCCGGGCGGGCGGGGCGCAGCTCCGCGCCCGACGCCACGCGATACACGTAGACGAACCGCTGCACGACGGTGATGACCGACGCCAGGCCGAGCACGAGAACGGCGGCCTCGAGCACCTGCGCCCGGGCCATGGCCCCGAAGAGCAGCGAAACGAGGCCCAGCAGGATGATCCGCTCCGCGCGCTGGGCGATGCCGACCTTGCAGTCGATGCCGAGGCCTTCGGCGCGCGCCCGCGCATAGGACACGAGGAGCGAGGCGAGAATGGCGACCATGCAGACGATGACCGCCGGGACGCGCCATGCGACATCCGGGGCGGTCATGAAGTACACGGCGATGCCGATGAAGGTGGCACCGTCTCCGACCCGGTCGAGCGTCGAGTCGTAGAAGGCGCCGAACTTCGTCTCCATGGCGGCCGCACGCGCCACCTGGCCATCGAGGGTATCGGCGATGCCGCTGGCGAGGAGGAGGAGCCCGCCGAGCCGGACGTGCCCGAGCCCATACACGACGGCGGAGAGGAGCACCAGCCCGGTGCCGAAGGTGGTGATGGTATTGGGCCGGACGCCGGCGCGGATCAGCGCGTTGACGGGAGC
Organism: Gemmatimonadales bacterium; assembly: GCA_025928955.1. Taxonomy (GTDB): domain Bacteria; phylum Gemmatimonadota; class Gemmatimonadetes; order Gemmatimonadales; family GWC2-71-9; genus CAMLLJ01. Next base: position 4,732 of record JAICNA010000090.1, read on the forward strand.
ACGCACCAACGCATAGTAGGGGCGTTCCAGGGCGCCAAGCAGCTTCACCGTCTTTCGACCCTCCGTCCGGTGTGCGAATTGGGGGTGAGATAGCCGCGGAAGGATAACTGGCGGAAGCACTTCCGGCAATCGGCCGGAGTGGGTCCCGTCAGCATTCTCGCGCACCGTGCGCGCCGTCGCAGCGGCATTCCCGAAGGTCATGGGGGGAGGATAGTCCGCCGCCGTCCCCCGGCTGTGCGCCGGAGCGTGACCCGCTACTCGTACGCGGCGATCAGGTACGGCTTGATCCGCTTGGAGAAGGCGTAGACTTCCTCGCGCCAGCTCGACGTGGCAATCTCCGGGTCGGTACCCCGCGTGATGGCCTCGCGGAGGCGGCTCGAGCCGGCCAGCCGGTCGAAATGCGCCGGGATCCACCGGAACTGTCCGGGGTGGGCCTGGCGGATGGCGGACAGGAGCCGCACCGCCGTGAGCGTAGGATCGTACGAGTCCTTGCTGCTCACCTTCAGGCGGATGCCCACGACGAGGGTATCGGCGTACTTTCCGTCGCCGGGCGACACCGGCGTGAACGCGACGGGAGTGAAATCGACGCCCGACGGCTTGTCCTGCTCGAGGATCTCCAGCACCCGCGCCGTATGCAGCCAGGGCGCGCCGATCTGCTCGAAGGGCGCATCCGATCCGCGACCCACCGAGAGATTCGTCCCCTCGAAGAGGCAGGTGCCCGGATAGTGGAACAGGCTTTCGAGCGTGCGGAGGTTCGGGCTTGGCGGCACGAACGGGAGGCCGATCTCGTCGAAGGTGCGGCTCCGTTTCCAGTCGGCCACCGGGACCACGAGCAGCGTGCCGCCGATCTTGAGCTCGTCGGCGGCGAGCTTCGCCATCTCCGCCATCGTGAGCCCGTGGCGCATCGGCACCCGGAGCCGGCCGACGAACGTCGCGAAGGCGGTATCGAGCACGCCCCCCTGCATCGCCCCGCCCAGCGGATTCGGGCGGTCGAGGATCAGCACGGGGATGTTGCGGCGCGCCGCGGCGCGCATCACCTCGATGGCCGTCGAGATGTAGGTGTAATAGCGCGCCCCGACGTCCTGGAGATCGACGATCAGCAGGTCGATCCCGCGGAGCATCTGATCCGTGGGAGCGGTGGTGCTGCCGTAGAGGCTGTAGATTGGAAGGCCGGTCGCCGAGTCACGCGTCGAGGCGACACGTTCGCCCGGTGCCGCGGCGCCGCGAAACCCATGCTCCGGACTGAACAGGGCCACGAGCTGCACGCCCGCCGCGCGCAGCACCTCCACGTCGCTCACGCCGGCCGTATCGATTCCCGTCTGGTTCGTCACCAGCCCGACGCGCCGTCCGCGGACCAGGTGGATGCTGTCGGTGAGGAGCACATCGATCCCCGGGCGCACGACCGCTTCTTCCGCCGGCGCAGACGCCACGTCGGGCACCGGGCCGCGGCCGCCGCACGCCGGCAGCAGTCCGGAGGCGATTCCACCCAGCAGAGCGAGCATCCTGTGCATCGAAAGTTCCTCGTCGGATTGATGGCTCTCCTCGGCGCCGCGGGCGGCTGCGTGCCGGCCACGACGGTGCCGGCGCCCGTCACGAGTGACGTGGACCGGCTGATCGACTCGCTGCCCCTCCGGGAGCGGATCGCCCAGCTCGTCATGCCGTGGATTCCCGGCACGTATGCGCCGCTCGACGAGCCCGGCTTCGCCCAGGCGCGCGAGTGGGTGGACTCGCTCCGCGTCGGCGGCGTCATCGTGTCGGTCGGCTCGCCGCTCGACATCGCCGCGAAGCTCAACGCGCTGCAGGCCGCCTCGCGGATTCCGCTCCTCGTCGCGTCGGACCTGGAGAGCGGTACGACGATCCGGCTCAACGGCGGCACCTACTTCCCACCCAATATGGGCGTGGGCGCGGCCGGCAGGGAACTGGACGCCTACCAGATCGGCCGGATCACGGCGCTCGAAGGGCGCGCGGTCGGGATCCATTTCGCCTTTGCCCCCGCGGCCGACGTGAACAACAACCCGGCCAACCCGATCATCAATACGCGCTCCTTCGGGGAGGACCCGGAGGCCGTCGCCCGCCTCGTCGCCGCCGCCGTCCGGGGGATCCAGGAGCACGGCATGATCGCGACCGTCAAGCACTTTCCCGGGCACGGCGACACGGAGACGGACAGCCACCTCGCGCTCCCGGTGATCGCGGCGGACTGGGCGCGCTTCGACTCGGTCGAGCTCATCCCCTTCCGCGCCGCCATCGACGCCGGCGTCCATGCGGTGATGTCGGCGCACATCGCACTGCCCGGCATCGATCCGGGCCAGTCGCGCCCGGCCACCGTGGCGCCGAACATCCTCACGGGCCTGCTGCGCGATTCGCTTGGCTTCCGGGGGCTCACCGTCACGGACGCGCTCAACATGGGCGGCGTCGTGTCGAAGTACGGGGCGGGCGAGGCCACCGTGCTCGCCTTTCTCGCCGGCGCAGACCTCCTCCTGATGCCGGTGAATGCCGCCGAGGCGATCGACGCGATGCAGGCGGCGGTGGCGAGCGGCCGCATCCCGCGCGAGCGGCTGGATGCCTCGGTGCGGCGCGTGCTCGAGTGGAAGAAGCGGCTCGGCCTGTTCGCCGAGCGGTTCGTGGACCTGGACAGCGTGATGGCGACGGTCGGGCGCGCCGAGTTCCAGGGTACGTCGCGCGAGATCGCGGAGCGCTCGATCGTGCTCGCGGCGGATGACGGGACCGTCGACTCGCTCCGCGCGGCGCCGCGACCGCTCACGCTCGTGAGCTACGCCGACGGGGCACGCGAGAGCATCGGCGCGAGCTTTGCCGCGGAGCTGCGTGCGCGCGGACATACCGTCACGTCCGTGCGCCTCCATGCCGAGAGTGGGCCGACGGCATTCGATTCGGCGCGCGCTGCCCTCGCGCGGAGCCCGTTTGCGGTCTTCGCCGTCGCGGTGCGTCCGGTGGACCGGAAGGGCTCGATCGCGATCCCGCCGCTGATGAACGCGCTCATCGACAGCAGCGCCACGCTCCGGCCGACTACGCTCGTCTCGTTCGGCTCACCATATATCGTGACGGAGACGCCTCGAGTGCGCAGCTACCTCCTCGGCTGGGCCGCGAACCCGGCGAGCGAGCGCGCGGCGGCGCACGCCCTCTCCGGGGCGCCCATCACGGGGAAGCTGCCGATCTCGATCCCGCCGGTGTACCGCGTGGGCGAGGGCTTCGAGCGCGCCGCCACGGGGCGCTGGCGCGAGCCGCGGTGAGGCGCGCGAGCCTGACGCTCCTGCTCGTCGCGGCCTGCGGGCGCGGGCACACGGATCGGCCCGTGCCGCTCTCCGCGCTGGCGAGCGCAAGGGCGTACCTCGACTCCGCGGTGGCCACGGGCGCAGCGCCGGGCGCCGTGCTCGGCGTGAGCATCCGCGGGCAGCATCTCTACCATGCGACGGGTGTCCTCGGCGCCGGCATGCCGGCTCGGCCGGATTCGTCGACGGTCTACGACCTCGCGTCGCTCACGAAGGTCGTCGGCCTCACCACGGCCGTGATGCTCGCGGTGGATGCGGACCGCCTCGACCTCGACGCTCCGGCAACGAAGTATGTCCCGGCTTTCCGCGGAGGGGGGCGCGAGGCCGTCACCATCCGGCACCTCCTCACACATACCTCCGGCCTTCCGGCGTTTCGACTGCTGTATCGCGAGACGGCGGACCGAATGTCGGCGCTCGCGCTTGCCGATACCACGGCGCTCGACACGCTCCCCGGCGCGCGCTTCGTCTACTCGGACCTCGGCGCCATCGTGCTCACCCAGGCCGTGGAGGCGGCGTGGGGCGAGCCACTCGACGCCATACTGGACCGGCGGGTGTTCGCGCCGCTCGGAATGGGAGCGACCCGGTTCCTCCCGCCCGCAGACTGGCTCCCGCGCATCGCGCCGACCGAGCAGGATCCCTGGCGGGGCCGGATGATCCACGGCGAGGTGCACGACGAAAATGCCGCGCGGCTCGGCGGCGTCTCCGGCCATGCAGGACTCTTCGGCTCCGCGCGTGACATGCTCGTCTTCGGCGACTGGCTCCTCGCCGCCCGCGCCGGTCACGACAGCCTTCCTGTCGCGCTCGACCCCGACATCGCCCGTCGATTCACGACCAGGCAGGATCTTCCGCCCGGCTCGAGCCGGGCCCTCGGCTGGGACACCCCGTCGGACATGAGCAGCGCGGGTACCCTCCTCTCTCCTCGGAGCTTCGGCCACACCGGCTTCACCGGGACCTCGATCTGGCTCGACCCGGAGCGCGACATCGTGATCGTCCTGCTCAGCAATCGGGTGCACCCGACACGGGAGAATGGGAAATGGGGCCCCGTGCGGCGCAATGTGGCCGACCGCGTGGTCCAGGGGCTCGGGACCCCCTGAATTCGGGCTTTCTGCTTGCAGTATCGTGACTTACGTGATTCCGGCCGTTGACGGGAACCCCCCTCCCTTCTACCTTTCCAGCTGGACTCCAACGGGAGCAGGCATGAGCAGCATCGGGCAGCAGATTCCGGCAGCCGGGTTCACCCTGGTCATTTCCGACCGGGCTGCGGAGGAAGTGAGGAAGTTCATCGCCGCCGAGCAGGTTCCAGCGGAAACCGCGGGCCTGCGTGTGAGCGTGCTCCCGGGCGGCTGCTCGGGATTCAAGTACAGCCTGAACATCGAAGAGCGACCCGTCGAAGACGACATGACGGCGGACATCAACGGTGTGCGGGTATTCGTGGATGGCTTCAGCGCGCAGTACCTGAACGGCGTCACCATCGACTACGTCTCGTCGATGCAGGGCTCGGGCTTCACCTTCAGCAATCCGAATGCGAGCGGCGGCTGCGGATGCGGGAGCAGCTTCACCGCATAGCGATGAGCGGTGCACGGTAAGCGGGGGCGGCCAGCGGTCGCCCCCTTGTCGTATCCGACCCGGCCCCTCCCCCACTCACCACTCACCGCTTACCGTTCACCCCCATGTCCACCCCCGACCTTCTCGTCATCGTCGCGTATTTCGTGGCGACGCTCGGCATTGGGCTCTGGTCCACCCGACGGCAGAGCACCGCAGGCGATTACTTCCTCGGCGCGCGTGACCTGCCGGCCTGGGCGGTGCTCTTCTCGATCGTGGCCACGGAGACGTCGGCCCTCACCGTGCTGTCGGTACCCGGGGTCGGCGCGCGCGGCGACCTCACGTTCCTGCAGATCGCGTTCGGGTACCTGGTGGGCCGCAGCGTCGTCGCCGTGTGGCTCCTGCCCGGTTACTTCCGGGGCACGCAGGAGACGGCGTACGCACGACTCGAGTCGCGCTTCGGGTCCCGCACGCGGCGGGCGATGTCGGTCATCTTTCTCGCCACGCGATTCCTCGGCGACGGCGTGCGCATCTTCGTCGGCGCGATTCCCCTCGCCCTGCTCACCGGCTGGAGCATACCCGCCGCGATCATCGTGATGGGCCTGGTCACGCTCGTCTACACCTGGGCCGGCGGGCTCAAGGCCGTGGTCTGGACCGACGTGATCCAGCTCGCCGTCTACGTCGCCGGCGGAATCGCGGCGCTGCTGATCGCGTGGAATATCGGGGGTGGCGCGGCCGCGAGCCTTTCACGGGCCGCCGACGCGAATCACCTCCGCGTCTTCGACTTCGCCGTGAACTTCACCTCCACCTACACGTTCATCGGCGGCCTCATCGGCGGCGCGCTGCTCTCCGCCGCCTCGCACGGGACGGATCACCTGATCGTGCAGCGCCTCCTCGCGACGCGCAGCCTGCGCGATGCGCGCCTCGCGCTGGTCGGCTCGGGTGTCGTCGTGATCCTGCAGTTCCTGCTCTTCCTGCTGGTCGGCGTCGCGATCTGGTCGGCCGGCCTCGCTCCCGCCGAGCTGCAGGGTGACCAGATCTTCGCACGGTTCATCATCGAGAAGCTGCCGGTCGGACTGGCAGGCCTCCTCGTGGCCGGCATTCTGGCTGCGGCGATGAGCACCGTCGCTTCATCCATCAACGCGCTGGCGTCGTCGATGACGCACGACCTCTACGCCGGGTGGACCGGCGAGCGGGATCCCGCGCGGCTGCTCCGTGTCGGGCGGCTCTTCTCGATCGTCTGGGGCCTGAGCCTCATCGGCGCCGCGTTGCTCTTCCACGTCTACGCCTCGGGCACCGACACGCCCGTGGTCGTCCTCGCGCTTTCGATCGCCTCCGTCACCTACGGGGCCCTGCTCGGCGCCTACATCCTGGCCGGCGCCTGGTCGCGCGCCGCCGGAACCGACGTGATCATCGCAGCTGCGGTCACGATTGCCGTCATGCTCCTCGTGATCTTTGCGCGGCCGCTCAGCACCCTCACCGGAACGGAGTGGCTCGCGCCGGTCGCTCGTCTTGCCTGGCCGTGGTACGTGCCGCTCGGAACGACGCTCTGCGTGCTGACCGGACTGATCTCCGCGCGGGTGCGCGGGCCGGAGGGCACATGACGAAGATCCTCATTGGTGCCGATGTCGGCGGGACCAAGACCGCCGCGGCGGTCATGCGGGATGGCGAGATCGTGGGCCGCGCCGACGGTCCGGGCGCCGCCATCCGCCCGGGCCGGGCGCTCGCATCAGCGGCAACGATCGCGGAGACGGTCCGGCGCGCGCTGTCCGCGGCCGGCGCGCTGCAGGGCGACGTCCTCGTCGTCGGCGCTGCGGGCGCAGGTCGCCCGGCCGAGGCGCGCGAGCTCCAGCAGGCGCTGCGCGGCGAGGGGGTCGCGCAGTCGGTGGTGGTGACCACCGACATCGCCATTGCACTCGAGGGCGCACTTGGCTCCGGCCCGGGCATCGTGCTCGCCGCGGGCACGGGCAGCATCGCCATCGCGCGGGACGCCGCAGGGGTGTCGCAT
>JAICNA010000155.1 GCA_025928955.1 Gemmatimonadales bacterium
CGCGATTTCGTGCTCGGCTGCGGTTACCACGGTTGGCTCGACTGGTGCCAGCCGCAGGGGACACGAGGCGTCCCGGCCGCCACCAGCGGTGATTTTGCCGAGCTTCCGTTCAACGACGCCGAACGGGCCGCGGAGATCATCCGGAGCGTTGCGGACCGCCTCGCCGCAGTCATCGTCGAGCCGGTCGTCGTTGCACCGCCGGATCCGGAGTGGTTGCAGGCGCTCCGTCGCGAAACCGAGCGGTGCGGAGCGGTGTTGATCTTCGATGAGATCAAGACGGTCGGGCGAGTCGCGCTTGGTGGCGCGGCCGAGCGGTGGGGCACAGGGCCCGACCTCACCGTGATGGGGAAGGCGATCGGCAACGGGTTCCCGCTCGCCGCAGTGGCCGGGCGAGCGGGAATCATGGAGGCGGCGATCCACACCTGGATCAGCTCGACCCTCGCGACTGAATTCGTTTCACTCGCCGCCGCGCGCGCCACGTTCACCGTCCTCGAGCGCGATCGCGTGCCGGACCATCTTCGCCGGACCGGGGAGCTGCTGCTCACCGGCTTCTGGCGCGCCGCCGAGCGGTACCCTGCGCTGGTGCGAAGCGCGGCCGGAATCCCCGAGATGTGCTTCCTCCAGCTGCGCGACGACCATGTCTCCGCCGCCGTCGCCGCGGGGTGTGCCCGCCGTGGTGTGCTCCTCAAGCGGACCGCGTACGATTTCGTATCGCTGGCGCATGACGAGCTCACCGTGGCGATGACGCTCGACGTGCTCGACGACGTCCTGAACGAGCTGAAGTAGCGGCGCGCTGCGGATCGGCTACCGCTGCCGACCCATCAACTCGCTCCGAACCCTCGCCGTCTCCGCCTCCTTCCACGCATCGTATTTCCGCTGCTGCGCCGCGGTCAGCAGGAACGCCAGTTCCCCCTCGAAATCCGCAAAGCGCGCTTCGAGCGTGTCGACGACTGGACGCATAGCCTGCATCCCGCCACGGGTGCGGCTCGCCGATCGTGTGGGCCCCGCGCCGTCTCCGCGGGGGGCGCCTTGTCGCGCTGTGCGCAGCCGATTGCGCATGGCGGTCACGCTGTCCCGCTCGGCCCTGGTGGCGTCGAGGTAGGCCTTCCGGAGGTTGCCGTACTTCGCCGTCTGATCCGCATCGAGCCCGACAGCTCTGGCGAACGCGGCCGGTTCAGGCGGTTCCTGAATCGCGAGCAGGCTTACCTGGCGCCGGTCGGTGGGGCCGGTCTCCTGCTGGGCATGAGCCGGTCGGCTGATCACCAGGACGATGAAGGCAGCGAGGGCGAAGCGACGTACCGGCATGGGGTGCTCCTGAGGAGTCGAGTTCGGATCCACCGCTGTATACGCGCGAGCCGCCCGGTTCGTTTGCCTCGACATCCCGCCCCGGCCTTTCCATCTTGCAGTGTGCTCATCGACGTCCATGCCCATTTTCTGCACGAGCGCACGCCGAGGAAGGACTGGCGCGAGCGCAACGCCAGCCGGCTCCGGGCCGGCGAGCGTGTCGGCATTTCCTGGCACGTGGCCTCGGTGCTCGGGAGCTGGGGACTTCGTTCCCCGATCTATTTCCCGTCGCCCGAGGATGTGACCCTCGCCAACGAGGTGCAGCGAGCGCTGGAGGCCGAGCACCCGGGCCGCATTCGCGGCTATGTGGTCGTGAATCCGAACTTCACGGCCCATGCGATCGCCGAGATCGACCGTGGCCGCTCCCTCGGAATGGTGGGCGTGAAGCTCGCCGCCAGTCGGCGGGCCGATGACCCGCTGCTCGATCCCGTGTGTGATCGTGCCGCCCACCACGGGCTTCCAGTTCTGCAGCACATCTGGCAGCATCGTCGGAGGGAATTTGCCGGGCAGGAGGCGTCCGATGCGCTCGAGCTCGCGGCGCTCGCCCGGAGGCATCCCCGCGTGTCGTTCATCCTCGCGCATATCGGCGGGGGCGGGGACTGGCTGCACTCGCTGCGTGCCGTGCGGGACGTGGTGAACATTCACGTCGATCTCTCGGGGAGCGGCGTGGACGGTGGCATGCTCGAGGCCTGCATCGCGTCGGCTGGCGTGGAGCGCCTTCTCTGGGGCTGCGACCTCACGATCGACACCGGCTGGGCCAAGCTGCGCTATCTCGAGCGGCTCCTGTCCGCCGCCGATTTCGAGCTCGTCCGCGCGGGAAACGCCCGCCGCATCTTTCCCGCCGGCTCGTTTCCGGAGGCCTGAGTGCGCACCGATGTCTCCGCCTTTCTCGGCGCCTACCCCTGGCGGAAGGTTCCCGGCACCTCGGCGACGGCGGTACTCGCGGCCATGGAACGCACCGCGATCGATGCCGCCTGGGTGAGCCACCTCCCATCCTTCTTCTGGCGCGATCCGATGGAAGGGAACGCCTGGCTGTACGACACGGCGAGCCGCAGCGACCGCCTCGCAGCGGTGCCCGCCATCCATCCGGGGTTCCCCGGGTGGGAGCAGGAGCTCGATGGCGCAGCCCAGGCTGGCGTACCGGCGGTACGCGCCGATCCCACCTGGTACGGGATCGACGCGCGCGGCGCCGAAATGGCCCGGCTTGCGAAGGCGTGCGCGTCGCTCGGGATGCCCCTCATGCTGGCCGTGCGGCTCGAGGACGGCCGCCAGCGTCACCCGAACGATCGGGTCGATGAGCTTCCCCCCTGGGCCGTACGATCGCTCATCCGGTCAGATCCGTCGCTACGGCTCGTCGTCACGCATGCGGAGCGCACATTCATCGAGGAAGTGCACTTCGGGTCGACGCCGGCAGAGGCGGCGCGCATCTGGTGGGACATCACGTGGGTATGGGGCCCTCCGGAAGATCATCTCGCGACGCTGATCGATACCATGGGGGCGGCGCGCTTCGTCTTCGGCACCGGCCAGCCGCTCCGCATACCAGAGAACCCGGTTGCGAAGCTCGATCTGCTCGACCTTCCTCCCGATGATCGCGCCGCGATCGAGTCGGGCAACGCCGAGCTCCTGCGCCGTCCGCCCCGCCGATGACGGACCTGCGTGACCGGCTGCGGGGACTCATTCCCGCCGTTCCCGTCCCGTTCACCGGGACCGCGCTGAACGGCGCGGCGCAGTCGGCGTACGCGAAATGGATGGCGACGCAGCCGGTCGCCGGTGTGGCCATCTGGGCGCACACGGGGCGGGGCAGGCACCTGAGCGGCGAACAGCGGCGCAGCGTCCTCGAGACCTGGCGCGAAGCGCTGCCGGACCGGGTGGTCGTCGCCGGGGTGCACGACCTCACGACCGCCATCGAGGCGCGCCGAGGCCACGCGGATGCACTCCTCGTCTATCCCGAGCGACACGACCCCGTCTCGCATCACGCGCGGCTCAGCCGTGAGCTCCCGGTGATCCTCTTCCATCTCTATCCAGCCGCGGGTGGCGTCGAGTACGACGAGGCCACGCTCGACGCGCTCCTCGACATCCCGAACGTCGTGGGGATCAAGGTGGCGACGCTGGATTCGGTCATGACCTACCAGCGGATCGCCGCGGTCGTTCGGCGCCATCCCGGCAAGCTCCTCATCACCGGCGAGGATCGATTCCTCGGCTATTCGGTGCTGATGGGCGCGAGCTCGGCACTCGTCGGCATGGGCGCCGCGCTCACGGCGATGCAGGCCGACCTGCTCGGCGCAGCCCGCGACGAGCGGTGGGCGGACTTCGTTGCCCTCTCCGCGCGGTGTGACGCGTTCGCCCAGGCGACCTTCATCGAGCCGATGGAGGGCTACATCCGCCGGATGCTGTGGGCGGCCGCCGCGGAAGGCACGATTCCGGGCGACGCGTGCGACGATCCCTGGGGCCCCGAGCTCCCCGAAGCGGAGCGCGCCGCGGTCGTCAGCGCGGTCGCCGATGCGCGCGCAGCTCGTAGCTGACTTCGAGCGGTTCGCCCGCGCCCTCCCGCGGACCTGGCCCGATCACGTTCGGGAAGCCTACGCGATCGATCTCCGCACGCAGTATCTCGGGCAGCCCGTTCCCCATCCCATCGGGAAGGCCTCCGGACAGCTATCGCTCAAGGCGGAACAGCTGGAGGCCGACGCCGAGGCCGGCCTCGCGTTCGTCGTCCTCAAGACCGTCATCGGCGAGGACGCCACCGGATCGCGGACGATGGGCGCCTGGGCGATTCACGAGACGAAGATGAAGGTCGAGTTGCGAAGCTTCGGCGGCCGCGCAGGATGGACGGTCACCTGGAAGGGTCGGGGGTGGGACGGGACGCTCGAGGAATACCTCGCGCTCGTCCGGTTCGGCCGCGACCTCACCGCCGCTGGCGGTCCGCTCGCGGTTCCGTCGGTGAAGCTTCATCTGCCGCGACTGGGCGAGGAATTCGTCCGGGCGGAATATGCGCATACGATCTCGGCGCTCGCGCGCGCGTGGGGGCGCGAGCCGCTGCTCGTCGAGAAGGACTTCTCGCCGACGCTGGCTGGAGCTGCCCTGGGCGATGAGCAGCGGAGAATTCTCCGCTGGATCGACGGGGTCCCGGAGCACATCCGCGACGCCGCGCCCGGCGAGACCCGGGTCGCGCTCAAGCTGATGAATGCGCGCTTCGACGACGCATTCCAGGTGGAGATGCTCCGCCGTGCATCGCGATCCTCCGATGCAGTGACCGCGTTCAATCGCCTCTGGGATCCCGCGCTCGGCGTCGCGTACGGCGGCTGGGAACTGAGCGATCGCAATCTGCGCGTCCTGCGGGAGGCTCGAGTCCGCGGGCAGCTTTCCGGTACGGGCAACGTCTGTTCGGGCAGGCTCGTCGCCGACTACGCCCGGACCGGCTGCGGATCGGTTCAGCTGCATACGATGTTCCAGCTGCCGCTTTCCGCCTACCCCGCATCCGCGGGTTCCCGCACTGCGCGTACGCTGCACAAGCTCGTCTTCGATCCGCAGGACGGGCTCATCGTGGCCATGCTCGACGCGGAGGGCCGCGGGGAGCTCGAGCGCACGGCGGGAGAGCTGCGCTTCGTCGATTTCGGCGGGCACGCGCCATGATCCGGATCGCGCTGGCGGAGCTCTATGAGCTGGTTCTGCCGCTCGCCGAGCCGTTCATCATTTCGGGCGGCACGATGACCGAGCGCCGGTCGCTAATCGTGGTGCTCCACGACGAGGATGGCCACATCGGCTACGGCGAGTCGCCCCCGTTTGCGCTCCCATTCTATTCCGAGGAGACCCTGGCGTCCGCCCGGGACATGCTCGACCGGATCCTCCTGCCGCGGGTCCTCGGGCCGTCGTTCGCGTCGATCGAGGAGCTCGACGCCGCCCTGCGCGTCGGGGTGCGCGGAAACCCGTTCGCTCGCGCCGGACTCGAAACCGCCGCGTGGGATCTCGTCGCGCGGCGGCAGGGGCGCGGCCTCGCGGATGTGGTGGCGGACGCGCTCGGCGTGGCGCACGCGGACCACGTCCCCTGTGGCGTGGCGCTCGGCGTTCCGCCCGATCGATCCGTCGAAACCCTCCGGCTGCAGGTGGCCGAGGCCGTCCTGGCCGGCTATCGGCGCGTGAAGATCAAGGTCATGCCGGGGTGGGACCTCGAGCCGGTGGCGGCCGTGTCCGAAGTGCTGCAGGGAACGGACGTGCCGCTCACCGTGGACGCGAATGGCGCGTACGAGTGGCCCCAGGACGAGACGGTGCTCCGCGGGCTCGACCGGTTCGGGCTGCTCTACATCGAGCAGCCACTCGCGCCGGACGAGCTGGTCGGGCACGCCACGCTCTCGCGCGCACTTGCGACGCCGATCTGCCTCGACGAAACGCTCCGTGATGCGCGCGCGGCTCGGCAGACGCTGGAGCTCGGCGGGCCCACCATCTGGAACGTGAAGGTCCACCGTGTCGGCGGCCTGTCCGAAGTGTGCCGCATCTGGCGCACGGCGCGGACCGCCGGGGTGCGGCTCTGGGCAGGTACCATGCCCGAGTCCGGCATCGGAAGTCAGGCAGCGCTCGCCGCCGCCTCGCTTCCCGGGTTCGACCTCCCCTCCGATCTCGAGCCGAGCGCGAGATGGTTCGGGCGAAACGCCGATGTCATCAAGCTCACTGTCCGGCCCGACGGACTGATGTCGGTGCCCCGGCAGCCGATTTCGCGGCTGCTGGACGAGCGGCGTTTCCGTGCCTCCTCGGAGAGGTTACTCTCCCAGCATGCCCCCGGCGCCTAGCGGCTTCCCCGGTCCGGCCACCAGCCGGCGATGAGCGCGTCCCTTCTCCTCGTCATCCTCGTCGCGGTGGCTTACGGCGCGGCGAAGGTGGCCTTCCAGTGGATCGGCCGGCATTTCCTCATCGTGTCGGGCGCGGAGTACCTCCTGCTCGGGATCCTCCTCGGGCCTCAGGTCTCGGGCGTGCTGTCGGAGGATGCTCTTCGCGCCTTCGCGCCGTTCATGACCCTCTCGCTCGGCTGGATGGGCGCGATGGTCGGCATGCGCCTCTACCTGCCCGCACTCGTTCGCCTCCGTGGCGTATTCTATCGGGTCGCGTTCGTCCAGTCGCTCATCACCCTCTTCGTCGTGACCGGGTCGAGCGTCCTGATCCTCCAGTGGCTCTTCAGCGTTTCGACGGCCTATGCGCTCGTCCCGTCGCTCGTGCTCGGAGCAGTGGCCACCGGATCGGCAGCGGACGCGATCGAGCTCGTGGTGCGCCGCCAGGGGCGGGAAAGCCTGGTCGTGCGCCAGCTCGAGGTGGCGGTCTGGATGGATTCGGTGATCGCGATCGTGACGCTCGCCCTCGTCCTCTGCCTGAGTCACGTGCCGGCTCCGCAGCTCGCCCGCTCGCCCACCGCAGTCGAGTGGGCTGTCATCAGCATGACGATCGGCGTGGTCGGCGGCGCGCTGTTCCACCTCTTCCTCGGCGAAGAGCGCGATCAGGACCGGCTCTTCATCTCCCTCGCCGGTGCGATCGTGCTCATGACGGGCGCGGCGACCTACCTTCGACTGTCACCGCTCCTGCCCGGCCTCCTGCTCGGGATCATTCTCGTGAACACCTCGCGCAACCGCAGCGAGATCATGGCCGCGCTGACGAGCGTCGAGCGACCGCTCTACTTCGTGCTCCTGTTGTGCGGCGGCGCCGTCTGGACGCCGAGCACGAATGCCTGGGTCATTCCGGTCGCACTCTTCATCGTGATGCGGGGCGTCTCGAAGGTGGGCGGCGCCCGGCTCGCCGCGCGGTTCAACGGGATGCTCCCGATATTGGGGCACAACTGGGGGCGCGCGCTGCTGGGCCAGGGCGGCCTCGC
>JAICNA010000159.1 GCA_025928955.1 Gemmatimonadales bacterium
CGGTGCCGGCGCCTTCGGGAAGGAACATGGCGGCACCGAGCTCCTGCTCGCGCAGCCGATCTCGCGCAGTACGGTGGTCCTCGGCCGATCGCTTGGCCTCGCGCTCGTCATCGCGGGCGTCGGCATCGCGGGACTCGGGGCCGCCGGCGCAGTCGTGGCAATCAGCGCCGGAACCGCCGGGATCGCGGGTTATGCGGCGGTGATAGCGGGCAGCGTCGGCGTCGGGATCGCGGCACTCGCCCTCGGGATCCTCATCGGCGTCGTCGCGCGGCGTCGCTCGGCTGCGGTCGGCCTTGCGCTCGCAGTCTGGTTCTGCCTGGCGGTCCTCTACGATTTCGTGGCGATCGCGATCCTGCAGTTCGTCGGGAATGGAGAGCCGGGGCCGCTCCTCGTCGGCCTGCTGGCCGCGAATCCCATCGATGGCATTCGCGCGCTGCTCCTCACCGTGCTCGGCGCAGACGTGCTCCTCGGGCCGACCGGAGCGTCGCTGGAGCGGCTTTTCGGCCCCGGCGGCGGTGCGGCTGTGATCCTCGCATCGCTGCTCCTCGCGCTCGTCGCGCCGCTCCTCGCGGCGCGAGCCCTCTTCGGGCGCCGGGATTTCTGATGAACTCGACTTCAACACGGAGCTGCTCGTGCGCAACGTAGATCCCGCCTGGACGGTCAACGACCTGCTGCGGCACATCCCGGAATCGGCGGGGACGCTCAACCGGCTGGGAATCGATATGTGCTGCGGCGGCTCGCTGCCGCTTGCGGCAGCGGCTGCCGCGGCCGGAACGACCGTCGACGCGGTCGTGGCGGATCTCGCGAGGGATGCCGCCCCGGCCGCCCCCGACGCCTGTTCCATTCGGTGACACGCGCGATTCGCAACGGGATCGAGCAGTGCTGACCCTCCCGCAGACGGCCGAATATGCGCTCCGCGCCGTCTACTTCATCGCGGAGTCTCCCGGTGGAGCGCCGGTGCCGGTCGGCGACATCGCCTCCGCCCTCCAGGTCCCGCGGAACTACCTCTCCAAGACCCTGCACCAGCTCGCGCGGGCGGGGATCCTGCAGTCCACGCGCGGCCCGCTCGGCGGATTTCAGCTGGCGTACCCGCCTGAGCGACTCGTGCTCGGTGCGATCGTCCGGCCGTTCCTGCCCGGGGAAGGGAAGGCATGCGTCCTCGGACGCCCGCGGTGCAGCGATCTCGCCCCCTGCGCGGCGCACCATCGCTGGAAGGACGCCGCCGAGCGCATGCGCCGCTTCTTCGACGATACCACCGTCGCCGACCTGATGAACGGGAAAGCGCTCCCCGCCGCATGACGGTGGACTAGAGGTCGGTCGTTCGCCGGGGCGAAGGATGTGCCGCGGCGGCAGAATCGATCCCGAGCGCACGCGCCGTCTCCGCAATGCAACGGTCCATGATGACCATCAGGCCGCCGGCGTTGCCGCGCCGGGCGGCTTCCTCGCTGAAGATCCCGAGCTGCAACCAGAGCGCCCTTGCACCGATGGCCGCCGCTTCGTCCGCGATCCGCGGCGTCGCGTCCGCCCGGCGAAAGACGTCCACGATGTCCACCGGCTCCGGGATCTCACCGAGCGAAGCAAAGGCCCTCTGCCCGTGAACCTCGGCCTCGAAGGGAGACACCGGAATCACGTGATAACCGAGTCGCAGCAGGAACTTCATGACTCCCCAGGACGGCCGGCCGGGATCGGAGGAGGCGCCGACCATCGCGATGGTTCTGGACGACGAGAGCAGGGCGCGCAGCTCCTCATCCGTCGGATTCTCATATGGCATCTGCGGCTCCACCGAGGCATGTCTCGTTGCCGTTGACGATAGATGTTCAAACACCTATCATTGTCTGATGATATCCCTCTCACCCGCAATCGGCAACCAGAGGACTGGCAGCTGGAGCATTCCGCTCTCCGTCCTCGACCTCGCGCCGATCGTCGAGGGCGGCGATGCGGCCGAGTCGTTCCGGCGCACCGTGGAGCTCGCGCGGAGCGCGGAAGCGCAGGGCTACCGACGCTTCTGGCTCGCGGAGCACCACGGGATGCCCGGGATTGCGAGCGCCGCAACGGCCGTGCTCATCGGCCATGTCGCCGGGAAGACGTCGACCATCCGCGTCGGCGCCGGTGGCATCATGCTGCCGAATCACTCGCCGCTCGTCATCGCGGAGCAGTTCGGCACGCTGGAAGCGCTCTACCCGGGCCGCATCGATCTCGGGCTGGGCCGCGCGCCGGGGTCGGATCACCACGTTTCGCGCGCGCTTCGGCGCGGGCCCGCCGCTGCGGAGACCTTTCCGCAGGATGTCGTCGAATTGCTCGACTTCCTTGCGCATCCCGTTCCCGGCCAGCCCGTGCAGGCGGTTCCGGGTGCCGGCCTCGAGATTCCCGTGTGGATTCTCGGCTCGAGCCTCTTCGGCGCGCAGCTCGCCGCCGCACTCGGGCTCCCATTTGCGTTCGCATCGCATTTCGCGCCGGCGGCACTCACCGCGGCGCTGGAGGTCTACCGGTCGCGGTTCCGTCCCTCGGCGCGGCTCGAGCGACCCTACGTCATGCTGGGCGTGAACGTGTTCGCCGCCGAGACGAACGACGCGGCGCGCCTGCTGTTCAGCTCCCTGCAGCAGGCATTCGTCAGTCTCAGGCGTGGGCGGCCGGGGCGGCTGCAGCCTCCCGATCCGCATTTCGATGCCGCACTTACGCCGCTCGATCGGCACGGGCTCTCCGAAATGCTTTCCTGCACGTTCGTCGGAACCGGGGAGGCGGTTCGCGGCGAGGTCGAAGCCTTCATCGAGCGGACCGGCGCCGATGAGCTCATGGTTGCCGCCCACATCTTCGATCCCGTGGCGCGCATCCGTTCGTACGAATTGCTCGCGGCGGCTGGCCGACCGGCGATGGCGGGCTGAGAGCCCAGGGGCACTGGCGTTTCCCGCGGCACGAGCGCAGAATCCGCAGTACCCAGGCACACAGTTCTCACGCTTCCATGCGGACACATCCGACGTGACTGTCGCGGACACCTCCTCCAGTGCCCTCCGCCGGGTCGTGACCCGATGGGAGCTCGTTGGCATCGCCATCAATGACGTCATCGGGAGCGGCGTCTACCTCCTGCCGGCCGCCGCCGCCGCGCTGTTGGGGCCGGCGAGTGTCTGGGCGGTCCTCCTCGCCGGGGCCGCCGTCTTCCTGCTGGTGCTCTGCTTCGCGGAAGCGGCGAGTCACTTCGATGAACCGGGAAGCGGCTACGTCTACACGCGCGAGGCGTTCGGCCGATTCGTCGGCTTCGAAGTCGGGTGGATGACGTGGCTCGCGCGTGTCGCCTCCGTCGCGTCGCTGTCCAACGGCTTCGCGCAGGCGATGACGTTCATCTGGCCCGCCGCCGGGACCGGGTTCACGCGGGTGCTCATGGTGGCCTTGCCCCTCGCGCTCGTCACCTGGATCAACATCGTCGGCGTGAAGCAGGGAGCGCGCGTCGCGGCGGGATTCACCGTCGCCAAGCTCGTGCCGCTGGTCGTCCTCGTGATCTTCGGCATCTTTGCCGTCGACTGGGGGCGCATCTTTCCGGTGCCGGCACCCGATTCCGCGAAGTTCGGCGAGGCGGCGCTGCTCCTGCTCTTCGCCTACGCCGGATTCGAGAACACCGCCGCGGCGGCCGGGGAATACCGCGATCCCCGGCGCGACGTGCCGTTCGCGCTCGTGACGATGGCGCTCGTCGTGACCGTCGTCTACACGCTCGTCCAGGTGGTGGCTCTCGGCACGTTGCCCGATCTGGCGGCCCGCGCTGAAGGCGCGCCGCTGGCCGACGCCGCGGTCGTGGTGCTCGGTGCCGGTGCCGGGCTCATGATGACGGCGGGGGCTGCGATCTCGATCGGCGGGAACATCGGAAGCACCATGCTCGCGGGTCCGCGGTACCTGTTTGCGCTCGCGCGGGACGGTTTCGGCCCGCGCATGCTGGCACAGGTCCATCCCCGCTATCACACTCCCGCCGCCGCGATTCTCACGCAGGCGATCGTCGCCGGCGCCCTCGCCTTTTCCGGCTCCTTCGTCCAGCTCGCGATGCTCTCGGTCATCGCGCGGATGTCCACCTACATCGGCACGGCTGCCGCGGTCCCGTTCCTGCGCAGGAAGTATCCGCGCACGGAGAAGACGGTCGTCCTCCCCGGCGGCCCCCTGATTCCGATCGCCGCCCTCCTTCTCTCCGCCGGGCTGCTCGCGAGCGCCACGCGCTGGAACCTGATCGCCGGAGCGATTGCGCTCGCGGTCGGCGCGCTGCTGTACGCATTCCGCAGGCCGCCAGTCCGGAACTGACGACGACGCTACGGGATCACGTCCTCGGCGGCGCCGCAGTAGCGCAGCGCCTGCCGCGCCATCGTCTGTGCCAGCTCCCGTTCACCAAGCACCGCGAGGCCGACGTTCTGGCGCTCGAGATACGCGCGCTCCTCCTCGCTGTGTGTCCGGACGACGCTGTGGATACCCGGGTTCGCGCGCCGCGCGATGTCGAGCACGGCGCGCGCCTGGAAGGGATCGGGTGTGGTGATCAGGATCAGTCGCGCTTCTTCCGGCCGCGCCGCGTGAAGGACCCCGGGTCGGCTTGCGTTCCCGTACAGCGCCGGGATGCCCCGGTCGCGGATCCGCTCGAATGCCTCACGATCCTGCTCGATCACGACGTACGGCACCTGCTGTGACGCGAGCGTCTCGCCGATGCTGCTTCCGACGCGCCCGAACCCGACGATGATGGCGTGGTCGTGCAGGCGGGAGCGGTCGAGCGTGGGTGAGGGAGCCGGGCTCGCTTCTTTTCGCTCGATTCGATCGAGCAGTGCCGGCCGCAGCCGCAGCCAGGTCACCATACGGTTCGCCGCCGCGAAGGCCAGGGGATTCAGGGAGATCGTGAGCAGCGCCGCCGCGACGATCAGGCTCTGGCCTTCCGCTGGAAGAAGGCCGAGCGACATCCCGAGCGCGGCGAGGATGAAGGAGAACTCCCCGATCTGCGCCAGGCTCGCAGAGATGGTGAGCGCGGTGTGCACCGGGTAGCCGAAGGCGAGCACGATGCCGAACGCCGCCAGCGACTTGCCGACGATCACGATGAGCACGACCAGGACGAGGTTCACCGGCTGCTGCAGCAGGATCGCCGGGTCGAAGAGCATGCCGACCGCCACGAAGAAGAGCACCGAGAAGGCGTCCTGCAGCGGGAGCGCATCGGCCGCGGCCTCATGGCTCAGGTCCGACCCGTTGACCACCATGCCGGCGAAGAAGGCGCCGAGCGCGAAGGACACGCCGAAGAGCGCGGACGCCCCGACGGCAATGCCGAGCGCGACCGCCAGCACGGAGAGGGTGAAGAGCTCGCGGGACCCGGTCCGGGCAACGCGCTCGAGGAGCCACGGCACGGCCCTGCGCCCGACGACGAACATCAGCACCACGAACGCGCCGACCTTGGCGAGCGTGACGGCGATCGCCGCCCCGATGCTCCCGCCTGCGGCGCCGAGTGGACCGGCCGGGGCCGTCCCGCCGAGCGAGACGGCGAGGGCAGGGAGGAGGACGAGCACGAGCACCGTGACGAGGTCCTCCACCACGAGCCACCCGACCGCGATCCTGCCGTCCACGGTGTCGAGGAGGCCGCGGTCCTCGAGCGCGCGCAGCAGGACCACGGTGCTGGCGACCGAGAGGCAGAGTCCGAACACGATGCCCTCGCCCCACGACCAGCCCCAGAGCTGTGTCATCGCGGCGCCGAGCAGGGTGGCCACCGTGATCTGCGCGGCCGCCCCCGGCAGCGCGATCCGGCGGACGGCGAGGAGATCCCCCGGAGAGAAGTGCACGCCGACGCCGAACATGAGCAGGATCACGCCGATCTCCGCGAGCTGCTGCGCGAGGTCGGGATCGGCGACGAATCCGGGGCTGTGCGGTCCGACGGCGATGCCGGCGATGAGATAGCCGACGAGCGGCGGCAGGCGGAGCCTGGCCGCGAGCAACCCGAACAGAAAGGCGAGCCCGAGGCCGGCGGCAATCGTCGCGATGAGGGCGGTCTGATGGGGCATCGCCCAAGATATCACCCGCCGGGGAGGGACGATGGGGGCGGGCTTGACAGTTAATCAAGTGGTGTATATCTTAGTTCTAAGATAAAGGAGGGGGGATGACACGAACGACCCGGGAGGACCTCGCACTCAAGCTGACGGTGGTCCTGAGCAAGGCCCAGGCGGCGATAGAGGCGCACGCCGCGGCTCACACCGCCTCGCATGGCCTGACGCTCGCCGAGTTCGCCGTCCTCGAGGCGCTTTACCACAAGGGTGACCTGCTCCTGGGGGAGCTGCAGCGGAAGATCGTCGTCTCGACTGGCGGCATCACCTATCTGGTGGATCGCCTGGAACGGAAGGGCCTCGTGCGCCGGCTCGAGTGCCCCACGGACCGGCGCGCACGGTACGCATCGCTCACCGCGGCCGGCTCGGCCCTGATCGAGCGGATCTTTCCCGAGCATACCGCATGGCTCGAGCACGCGGTGTCAGGGTTGACCCAGGCCGAGCAGCGGACCGCCATCGCGTTGCTGCGCACGCTCGGACAGCACGCCGAGACGATGGGAGCCGGAGCGGAGGCGACGGCAGGCGCACGCTGATATTCGCGGCGCAATATCTCAGTAGTAAGAAAACGTTATAACATTCAACGCAGAGGCAGACACCGATGACGACCACGACTCTCGATTCCACCGCGACAACGCCCCTCACCTCGAGCTGGCCGATCGATCCTGCGCACACCGACGTGGGCTTTGCCGTCAAGCACCTCATGATCTCCACCGTGCGCGGCCGCTTCGGCGCGGTGCGCGGGACCATCCGGCTCGATGAAGCGGACCTTGCCGGCTCGTCGGTCGAGGTCGAGATCGACGCCGCGAGCATCGACACGCGCCAGGAGCAGCGCGACGCACACCTTCGCTCCGCCGATTTCTTCGACGTCGACCGCTTTCCGGTGATCACATTCCGGAGCCGTGCCGTGGAAGCCTCCGGCGAGGGACGATTCACGGTTGCCGGAGAGCTCACGATGCACGGCGTGACGCGGGAGGTCGTGCTCGAAGCGACCGA
>JAICNA010000079.1 GCA_025928955.1 Gemmatimonadales bacterium
CCTTCGGCGGGATCGGTGCCGCTACCCACCTCGTCGAGCAGCACGAGCGTTGCATCGTCCGCGTGCGACAGGATGGCACCGAGCGTTCGGACGTGGGCGCTGAAGGTCGAGAGACTGGCGGCGATGGACTGCCGGTCCCCGATGTCGGCGGCAAAGCAGGTGAAGACCGGCAGGCGCGTGCCCGGGCCGACCGGCGGGACCACGCCGCACTGCGCCAGCGACGCGAAGAGCGCAACCGCCTTGAGGAGGACCGTCTTACCTCCGGTATTCGGCCCGCTCACGAGCAGCGTCCGTTCCGGCGCATCGAGCACGAGATCGAACGGAACCACGTCGCCGCCGGAGCCGAGGAGCAGCGGGTGCCTGCCGTTCACGATCCGGAGCGGCGCCGGCGCGGGTGCCACGTCGGGGACCTCGCCCTTCACGGCGACGGCGTAGCGGGCGCGCGCCACCAGCTCGTCGATGGCGATGCACATTTCGAACGTGGCGCGCAGGAGCCCCAGCTCGGGGCGCAGGAGATCGGTGAGCTCGCGAAGCACGCGCAGCGTTTCTCGCTCCTCGGCGATCTCCGCCTCGCGAAGCGCATTGCCGAACTCGACGGCCTCCGACGGCTCGATGAAGAGCGTGCCCTGGCTGCTCGACTCATCGTGGATGATGCCCCCCGGCCGATGCCGGAGATCACGGCGGACCGGGATCACGTAGCGCCCGCCGCGGACGGTCACGGTGCTCTCGCTCGATGCATCGATGGAGCGCAGCACCGATTCGAGCCGGCGCACGAGCCGCTGACGGGCCGCGTGCACTTCCTTCCTCGCGGCTGCGAGCGCCGGACTCGCGCTGTCGAGCACGTTGCCGTCCTCGTCGAGCGACTGCTCGAGACGCTTCTCGGCGGCGCGTGGCGGGAGGTCGGCGAGCAGGTCCTGCGCGAGCGGCGCGGCGTCCTTCACCCGCACGAGATCGTCCCGCACGATCCTGCCCGCGGCGATGACGCGGCGGATGCGCGCGAGCTCCGAGCCGTCGAGCACGCTGCCCTGGATCCGGAGCCGGGCGAGCGGCCGTGTGGCATCGGGAACCGGCTCGGCAGCGAGGGAGTCGCCCCGGCGGAGGAGGCCGGCCACCTCGCCGACGCGCGCGAGCTCGGTGCGGATCCAGCCGAGGTCGGTCACCGGCCGGCGCTCGCGAAGGCGCAGGCCGGCAAGCTCGCCGGCCGCATGCTGAGCGACGCCGGCGAGCACCGCCGCGAGCTCGATGGTGTCGAGCGCGTCGGCCGTCAGCGCATCGTCCAAAGCCGACGGGGTGCCGGCCAGGACCTCGTGGCTCGGCACCCCGTCAGGGGCGGGGACCTCCGCCTCGCTCATCCCTTCTGCAGCTCCTCGCGCACGATGTCGTTGATGACCTTTCCCTCGGTGCGCCCCTTGAACTTCGGCAGGACCTGGCCCATCACCTTGCCCACGTCCTTCGCGCCCCCGGCGATCGCTGCGCGCACGGCCTGCCGGATCTCGTCGGGATCGACGGCGGGCGGCAGGAACTCGGTCAGCACCGCGATCTGTCCGAGCTCGATCGCCGCGAGCTCCGGGCGCGACGCCTTCTCGTACTGCTCGGCCGCCTCACGCCGGAGCTTGATGCCCTTCCGGATCACCTCGACGACTTCGTCCTCGCTCGGCTCGCGACGAAGCTCGATTCGCCGATTCTTGAGATTGGCGATGATGGTGCCGAGGACGAGGGTCCGGTCCTTGTCCTGCGCCTTGCGCGCAGCGTTCATCGCCGCCTGCAGCGATTCGGCGAGGGGACTGGTTGCGGTCGTGTCTGCCATGCCGGGAAAGTAGGGGCGGGCGATGTGAGATGGTAGACGCTCAACCCGTGCGTGCGCCTCCGGGCCTAGCCTGGCGGCCACCCCAGCTTCCGCCCGCCGAGCACATGAAGGTGGAGGTGGTCCACGCTCTGGCCGGCGTCGGGCCCGGTGTTCGTTACGATGCGATAGCCGCCGATGTCGAGTCCGAGCTCGGAAGCCACATCGGCCGCAAAGGTCATCAGCCGGCCGAGGAGCTGCTCCCCCTCGGCCCCGCGAGCGCTCCGGACCGCGGGCACGTGGCGCGTAGGGATCACGAGCACGTGCGAAGGTGCGCGCGGATCGAGGTCCCGGAAGGCCACCGCGTCGTCCGAACGCTTGACGACCGTCGCTGGAATCGTCCCGGCGACGATCCTGCAGAACACACAGTCCATCACGTCCTCCTCCCCCGCTCGATGCCGACATGCGCGGCGGCGGCGATCGCCGCCGTCTCGAACCGGAGTACGTTGGGCCCGAGCGAGACGGGTGTCCACCCCGCAGCGATCGCCGCCGACCGCTCCGGCGTCGTGAACCCGCCCTCCGGCCCGATGAGGACGGTGATTTCTCCCTCGCGCACGGCAGGTGTCGCCCCGGCGCCATCTGCGAGCCAGAGCGACCCCGGCCGGGCGGTGGCGATGAACTCCGCAAACGGAGCCGGCGATTCGATCTCAGGCCCCCAATGGGCACCCGACTGCTTCGTCGCCTCGAGCGCCCGGCGCGCGAGCTTCTCGATGTGCGCCGGCCGGAGCCGCGACGCCACGCCCGAGGTGCGCTCGGTCTCGATCGGCACGACGCGCGATACGCCCAGCTCCGCGGCCTTCTCGACGAGCCAGAGAAAGCGTTCGCGATCGCCCGTGCCGACGGCCAGGGTGAGCACCGGGCGAGGCGGACGAATCGCCGCCTCGGTGACGCGCACCGACCACGCCCGGCCGCTCACGTCGAGCAGGCCCACCCCGTCGAGGCCCGCTCCGTCACGAAGCTGGACGGTTTCCCCGGGCTCCGCTCGGCGAACGCGCAGGTGATGCGACTCGTCATCGTCGAGCGGGATCGTGACGCCGGGACGCGCGCGCCCAGGCGGAACGAGTACGATCATCCGCGCCGGGCCGCGATGGCCCACCATCCCGCATCGGTCGTCTCATCCACCGCGGTGAATCCCGCCGTGTGGAGCTCGGGACGGAAGAGGGGTGCTTCCGGTACCTCCATTCCCGAGAAGATCGCGAGCCCTCCCGGCCGAAGTGCGGCGGTGATCGCGGGGAGAAGCGCCACGTTGACGGTGCGAAGGATGTTCGAAGCGAGGAGATCGGCGGGTCCGAGAAGCGGCGCGAGGTCGGCGGCATCTCCGGTGAGGAACTCGACGACATCCGCCACGCCGTTGCGCTCAGCGTTGGCGCGCGCGATATCGTTCGCGTCGTCGTCGACTTCGATGCCCGTGGCGCGGGCGGCACCGAGCCTGGCAGCTGCGATCGCGAGGATGCCGCTCCCGCTTCCGAGATCGAGCATGCGGTCGCCGGAGCGCAGGTGGCGCTCGATCAGCGTGAGCGCCGCCCGTGTTGACCCGTGCTCGCCACTGCCGAACGCGGATTCCGGGTCGAGCACGACCTGCATGCCGTCCGCTGCGGCAGGAATCCAGGAAGGGGTGACCGTGAGCCGCCCGAACCGCCGCGGCGCGATGCCCTCGCGCCATTGGACCGACCAGTCCACCGGCGCGAGCGGGCGGCGGCTCGCATGGGCATTCTGCTCCCGGGAGAGGGCGGCCACGAGCTCCTCTGCGGCCTTTTCATCGGTGGCGAACGTGACCAGCGTGCCGTCGTCGCGCTCCTCGATGGCCTGGCCGGTTCGAGCGACGAGCCACGCGCCGACCGCTTCGCGCCGCTCCGGCGTCGTCTCGACATCGACCGCCCACCAGGTCACCGGCGGCGCCTCATGCCCCGAGCGCCTCCTTGAGCTTCGACCAGAACCCGGAGCCGCGGCGCGGCGCCTCGCCCTCGAGCGCAGCGAGCTGGCGGAAAAGGGCCTCCTGCTCCGCCGTGAGCTTCTCGGGCGTCCAGATGTGGACGCGGACCAGCAGGTCGCCGTTCCCGGACTGGCCAAGACGTGGAAGCCCCTTTCCGCGGAGCTGCAGCACGGTGCCGGGCTGCGTTCCCGCCGGGACGTCGAGCGCCTCGTCGCCGTACGGCGTGGGCACGCTGAACCGGGCGCCGAGGGCGGCCTGCGAAAACGACACCGCAAGATCGTGCACAAGGTTCTCGCCCTGCCGCTCGAAGCGATCGTCGTCCTTGACGTCGAGCATCACGAGGAGATCGCCCGCCGGCCCTCCGCGCGGCCCGACCGCTCCCTGGCCCCGGAGGGTGAGGTAGTTGTTTCCGGATACGCCCGCGGGAACCTCCACCACCACCGAGCGCTCGCCGCGGATGCGGCCTTCGCCGCGGCAGACCTCGCACGGCTCCTTGATGATCTGGCCTTCGCCGGCGCAGGTGGGGCACGGCGCGACCGAGACGAACTGACCGAAGACGCTGCGCGCGGCGCGGCGCACCTCGCCGCTCCCGCCGCAGGTACCGCACGGGGAGGGCCGGGATCCCGCCTTTGCGCCGGTGCCTGCGCAGGTCTCGCACCGCTCGAGCGTCTTCAGCTTGACGGTCTTCCGGACACCGGTCGCGACTTCGGTGAGGTTCAGCTTCACGGTGACGCGGATGTCCTGCCCGCGCCGCGTGTCGGCCTGGCTCCGCATCCCGCCGAACATCGATTCGAAGCCGCCGAAGTCCCGCATGAAGATGTTGAGCGCTTCCGACAGGTCGACGTGGTGGAAGCCGTAGCCGCCCGCGGCGCCGCCGAGCCCCGCCTTCCCGTAGCGATCGTACCGCGACCGCTTCTCGGGATCGCGCAGCACCTCGTACGCCTCGGTGATCTCCTTGAAGCGCGACTCGGCGTCGGGCGCGGGGTTCCGGTCCGGATGGTACTGCATGGCCAGCTTGCGATAGGCCTTCTTCACGTCGTCCTCGGACGCCGTGCGGGGCACGCCAAGCAGGTCGTAAAAGTCGTTCACTCGAGCAATCCTTCCACGAGACGGCTGGTGTGCTCCACCAGCCCGATGATCTTGTCGTACGGCATGCGGGTCGGGCCGATGACGCCGATCACGCCGCGCAGGTCCCCCTTGCTGTAGGAGGAGGTCACGAGCGTCAGGTCGCTGAAGCGGGCATCGTCGTTCTCGCCACCGATCGTGATGGAGAGGCCGGCGCCCCGCCGCGCCTGGAGCGCCTCGCGCAGGAGGTCACGCCGCTCGGTGAGCTCGAGCAGCTCGCGCATGCGCGCGTTCGATGCGAACTCCGGCTGCTCCGCCAGCATCTGCGCGCTTCCCAGCATCACGCCGCTCGGATCCGCGAGCGCGAAGATCTCCTCGCTCTCGGCGATGAAGATATCGAGCAGCTCGCGGCCCTCGCCGGCGGCGTGTGCATCGCGAAGGCGGGCGCCGAGGGTGGTGCGGATCTCGTGCAGGGTATGCCCGGCCAGCCGCTCGTTGAGCAGCTGCGTCATCTGACTCACCGACTCTGGCGCCATCTGTCCGGGCACCCGGACGAAGATCGTGCGCACGACGCCGCTCCTGAGGTTCAGCACGAGCAGGAGCCGCTCGGCCGATACGCGCACGAGCTCAACTCGCTCGAGGACCACGCTGTCGAGCACCGGCGCCACCGCAACACCGAGCTCCTGCGTGAGCACACCGAGCACCTGGGCAGCCCGGCGCAGGATCTCCTCGAGCGCGCTGGTCCGGCCCTGCAGCTCGGTGCGGAGCGCGAGTTGCTCGTGCGTGCTCGGCGCCGACCGATGCATGACACGGTCGACATACGTGCGGTAGGCGCGGTCGGTGGGGATTCGCCCGGACGAGGTGTGCCGATGGAAGAGATAGCCCATCTCCTCGAGCTCGCTCATGATCCCACGGATCGTGGCCGGGGACACGCCGAGCCCGAAT
Organism: Gemmatimonadales bacterium; assembly: GCA_025928955.1. Taxonomy (GTDB): domain Bacteria; phylum Gemmatimonadota; class Gemmatimonadetes; order Gemmatimonadales; family GWC2-71-9; genus CAMLLJ01. The sequence continues at coordinate 5,787 of JAICNA010000079.1, forward strand.
CGCCGCGCGACCATCTGGCTCCCGGCCGGCTCGGCAGTCTCGATATACGACTGCACGACGGCATCCAGCACGCGGAGCTGCCGCTCGGTGAGATCGGGCGATGAAGACATGCGATAAATCTACAATCCGCAAGGCGTTACGAGAAGCGGCAGCGCGGCGGACTCCCCCTCTCAGGCAGCCTGCGCCACGAGGGCGTCGAGCCGCAGCCATCCTTCCGCGCCGAGTCGGAACCGGCCCTCAGTCTCGACGCCCCATCCGGCACGGGTCCATGAGGCTGCGATCGATGGGGCGATCAGCTCCGCGGGCGCCCCTTCGCTCGTCCGGAGGCCCAGATAGAGCGCCTCGAGTCGCGCCGCTTCGGGGGTAAGCCGCTCTCCGCCGAGCCGCGGCGGCATCCCTCCCCGCACCGCCTGCTCGTAGGCAGCCCAGTCGCGGATGTTCCATTGACGCTCGCACCCGTAGCCGCTGTGCGCGGACGGCCCAAGACCGATGTACGGCGCCCTTCCCCAGTACGCGGAGTTGTGCGCGGAGCGGAATCCCGGACGCGCGGCGTTCGAGAGCTCGTAATGATCCCAGCCCGCGGCGCCGAGCACGGCGGCCGTGTGAAGGAACTCGGCGGCATAGCGCTCGTCGGGCACCGGGATCACCTCGCCTCGGCCGGTCCACCGGCTCAGCGGCGTGTGCGGCTCGACGGTGAGTCCGTAGAGCGAAAGGTGCGAAGGCTCGAGCGCGAGCGCGCTCTCGAGGTCGCGCTCCCAGTTCCTCCCGAGCGCGGGGGGAAGGCCGAAGATGAGGTCGAGCGACAGGTTCCCGATGCCGGCGTCGCGCAGCGTCGCGAGCGCGGGCGGCACCTGCTCCACCCGGTGCGTCCGGTGCATCCAGGTGAGCACCGAAGGATCGAACGACTGGACACCGAGCGAAATGCGGTTCACGCCGGCCGCTGCCCACTCGCGTGCGGCCGTCGGTGTCACGTCATCGGGATTCGCTTCGAGCGTGATCTCCGCGTCCGCCCGGATGGTTCGGCGCGACGCGATCAGTTCGAGCAGCCGCGTAATCCCCGCCGGGTCGAGCCGCGACGGTGTCCCGCCGCCGAAATAGATCGTGTCGACTTCGCCCGACGCTTCCCACGCTGCGTGCGTCTCCCACATGGCCCACTCCTGCGCAATCGCTTCCACATACCGCGCCGACGGGACGATCCGGCGCACGGCGATGGCGAAATCGCAGTAGGAGCAGCGCCGAGCGCAGAACGGGACATGGATATAGAGGTGCACGGCGGAAAGTTAGCGGGGGGACGCAGCCGCGCCTCCGGTCGCCTGGCCTTCTGTCGCGCGGAACATCCCGCCGGGTCGCTGCTCGATGGCTCCGAGGAGCTCCAGCTGCGCCAGCGCGGCGAGGCAGTCACCAGGAGGCAGGCCGCTCACGATCGAGATGGCATCGATATGGACCAGCTCCCGGCCGACGCAGCTGGCCACCGGAGCGAGCGGGGCCGGGATGGGTATCATCGGCTGCTGCGCAGGCGCGGGGGTGGGTCGAGCGCGCGGGGTGGCGTGCGCGTCGACCGATGCACACTCGGGGTAGTGCGCCAGGAGATCGGCGATTTCGAGCAGCGGCTCGGCGCCGTCCCGGATGAGGGCATTCGCGCCGGCAGATGTCGGGCTCGTGATCGGGCCCGGCACCGCCATCACGTCGCGTCCCTGTTCGAGTGCCGTGCCTGCCGTGATCAGTGCCCCGCTGCCGTGCGCCGCCTCGATGACGACGGTGACGCGGGCCAGACCGCTGATGAGCCGGTTCCGCCGCGGAAAATTCCAGGCCTGCGGCCGCTCGCCGGGCGGGAACTCCGTGAGGAGAAGTCCCCCGGTCCCGACCGCATCGTACAGCTCGCGGTTCGCGGCAGGGTAGATCACGCCGAGCCCGTTGCCGAGAATGCCGATCGTCGCGCCACCGGCATCCAGCGCGGCCTGATGGGCGATCGCATCGAGGCCGCGAGCCATCCCGCTCACCACGGCGATGCCTGCGGCCGCGGCCGCCTCCGCGACCGTCCGGGAGACCTCGGCACCGTAGCCGGTATGGTCCCGACTGCCGACGATGGCCACCGCGGGGCGCGAGAGGAGCTCGAGACGGCCCTTGGCGAACAGCACCGTCGGGGCGTCCTGAATGTCCGTCAGTCCCGCGGGAAAAAGCGCATCGTCCGGAAGGAGCGCGACGGCACCGAGCCTCGCCGCCTCGACGAGAACTCGTTCGCCATCGGCGAGGGTCCGCGCCGCCAGCGCGGTGGCCGCGGAGCGGGAAAGCCCGGGAATGGCGCACAGAAACTCGAACGGCGCCGCGAGGGCGCCGTGGGGTGTCGAGCAGGCCTGGAGAATCGAGTGAAGTCTGCCGATCCCGATCCCGGAGCTCAGGGCGACGGCGAGGTAGGCCGCCCGGTCACTGGTCGCCGTGGTCGTCCACGTCGACGCCGGTCCCATCGGCAGGCTCGCCGTCCCAGCTGGTGTCGCGTGCTCGGTCATCGTCCCTGTCCTCTTCCTGGACCGCGCTGCCCTTCGCGTCCTCGACGAAGCGCCAGAGAAGTTCCTTGAGGTCGTCGAGCCCGGTGCCGGCGGCACTCGAGATCGTCACGACCCCGGTCGCATCCGGCGCGTCGAGCTCGGGAATGTCGGCATCCGCGGGCAGGAGATCCCGTTTCGTGAGGATCACGATATGCGGCTTCTCGTGCAGCGCCGCACTGTAGCTCCGCACCTCGTCCCGCAGGCCTTCGTACGTCTGCTGCGGATCCGGGCTGTCGAGCGGAACGAGAAAGGCGAGCACGCGCGTCCGCTCGACGTGCTGCAGGAACCTGAGGCCGAGTCCCTTGCCTTCGTGGGCGCCCTCGATGATGCCGGGGATGTCTGCCACCACGAACGACCGCCCCTGCCCGAGTCCGACGACGCCGAGGTTCGGCTCGAGCGTGGTGAACGGGTAGTCCGCGATCTTGGGGCGCGCCGCCGAGATCACCGAAAGCAGCGTGCTCTTCCCCGCGTTCGGTTCGCCGACGAGACCGACGTCGGCGATGAGCTTGAGCACGAGCTCGATCTGCCGTTCCTGTCCTTCTTCCCCCGGCTCCCATTCGCGCGGCGCCTGGTGCGTTGCGGTGGCGAAACGCGCATTGCCGCGGCCCCCGCGCCCCCCGCGCGCCACGAGCAGCGTGTCTCCCGGGTGCATGACCTCGCCGAGCAGCTCGCCCGTATCCGCATCGCGTATGATCGTTCCGGGCGGCACCGGCAAGTAGACGTCGGGCGTCGACGCCCCGGTCATCGTCTTGCCCTTGCCGTGTTCCGCCCGCTGCGCCTTCCACTGGGTCTTGTACCGGTAGTCGAGGAGCGTGGCCAGGTTGGGATCGGCGCGGACGAAGATGCTGCCGCCGCGGCCGCCGTCTCCCCCGTCGGGCCCGCCCTTCGGCTTGTACTTGAACCGCGCGAACGAGCTCGCCCCCGAGCCACCCGTTCCGGCTGCCACGTGCACGACCGCACGGTCGATGAACATCAGTTGCCCGGGCTCCACCCCTCACGCACCGTGCGCCAGAGCTCCTTCACCTTCTTCCACTGGTCGAAGCTCAGCAGCGGATTGACGACCGACAGCACGCCCTCGATCTGCCCGAAGCTCGCCCCCGCGTTCAATGCGCCCCGGAGGTGCGAATGCAGCTGCCTCGGCGCTTCCAGCACTGCCGTCTGCGCGACGATGCAGAGCTCGCGGCGCAGGAGATCGAGCCCGGGGCGCGCGAGGGTGCGCCCGTAACCTTCGGTAATCATCCACGCGTCGATGGCCGGGTGCAGTGCCGCGACGCTGTCCCTGAGCTTCTGGTAATTGTCGCCGTAGACGATGGCGCATGTTTCCTCCCCGCGCCGGGTCCATTCGACGTCGTTGGCGTAGCTCGCATCCTCATCCGTCTTCGGCGCCGGCACACCGGAAAACTTTCGCCAGGCCGAGAACGCGATGAGGCCCCGCGGGTACCCGACAAAGAGGACCGACTGCAGCAGCAGCTCCTCGACCCACTGCACCGGCACCTGCGAGGTCCGGAGGGGCCCGACGCGCTCCCGGAGCTCGGGCTCGTAGCCCTGCGCGATGGCGGCAGCGAAGCGCACGAGGTCGCGGGTCTGCGGATCGAGGTTGTCCTGTTTCGCCATCACGATATGTCTCCCGAAATCGGGCGCCGGCACCGCCCGCATGCACGCCTACTCGAAAAACCGCAGCGCTCCCGTATGACGCAGCACGCCTGTCACCTCGCCGCGCGTGTTGCGGGTCGGCAACTCTTCCCGCCGGGCCAGCGAACGGAGCGCCTCGGCGCCTCGGCCCGACGTCACGAGGGCGCGCAGGACGCCCATCAGCGCAACCGGAGCCGAGCGCATGTCTCCGTCCTCGACCTTGAGCGCGATACCGATGCGCTCATCGAGCAGGGCCGCGCTGTACACCCCCTCGGCGCCGACCTTGGCGATGACGCCCCCCGGCCAGGCGGACATGAGCTCGGTACAGAACCGCCCCGTACCCGCCACGAGCATCGGGTGGCCGGTCATCGCGTCGCGCAATGCGGCCGCGGATGGCTCCGGCGCTGCGGCGAAGCGCGCGTAGCTCAGCGCCATCCCGCTGAGCGGAAGCCCGAAACAGAGGGCGGTACAGCCATCCACGGCGAACCGCATGTCGGCCCGGCGAACGTCGGACCAGCGCTCGACCTCTTCGATCATGCGCTCCTGGACCGGGTGGCCGGCGCGCTCATACCCCTTCGCATCCCAGCCGCGGTGCCTCGCGAGCGCCAGCATCCCGGCGTGCTTGCCGGAACAGTTGCTCCAGCGCGGCGTGAGCGGATGCCCGGTTCGCAGCACCATCTCCGCGACGGCGGCGCCGAGCGGCGGATGGGGACCACACGCAAGCTCCTCCTCGCGCGCACCGATCTTCGCCAGGAACCGCGCGGCCACGTCGAGGTGCACGCGCTCGCTCGAATGCGAGGCGCAGGCGAGCGCCAGCTCCTCCGCGCCGAGCCCGTATGCTGCCGCGGCGCCGTCGTCGAGGAGCGGGAGCGCCTGAAACGGCTTGGCGGCCGAGCGCCAGTAGGTGATCAGCGACGGGTCGCCGGCGGCGGCAAGGAGCCGCCCGGTCTCGTCGACCACCGCGGCGGAAACGCGGTGCACCGATTCGACCAGGTCGCCGCGTGTGGACTCCACCCGGAAGTCGCTCATGGCAGGGGAAGATAACCGCCATTAGGTTCCGACCCCATGCCCGATTCCCCCGCGCGTCACGGGATCTGCGCCCTCATTTTCTCCCTCGCAGCGGCGCTGCCGCTCGCCGCGCAGGCATCCCCCTATATCCCGCTCGACGACCCGTCGCTCCCGATTCTCGAGCACCTGATCGCACGAGGAGACATCGAAGATCCCTCGCCGATGATTCGTCCGCTCAGGCGCGTCGATGCGGTCGAGGCGCTCGCGCGTGCCGGGCCGCGCCTGGGCACCCGAAGCGGTAGCCTCGTCGCGGCGCTCCTGCGGCACTATGCCGAGCCGGGAGTGGAGACCTGGTGGCGGGCTGGGATCAGGGCGGGGGCTCAGGCGTACACAACGCCGCGTCGCGACCTGCTTCACCCGGTCGGTGAGGGGGGCGCTGCACCATATGGCGAGCTGTCGCTGCAGGCGGGCTTCGGCCCGTTCGTCGCCGCGACGCGGCCTGCCGTCGAACCGAGAGTCACGGATGATCCCGACTGGCCGGGGCGCCCGGACGTCGACGTCGCCGGCCGCCTGCTCGAGGGCTACCTCAGCGGCCAGTTCAAGTACTTCCGCTTCCTGTATGGCCAGCTCGATCACAACTGGGGACCGGATGGATTGCCGGGCATACCGCTCTCGAACTACGGCTACGAACGGCAGGGGCTGATGATCGAGCTCGGGAACCGCACCGTGCGGCTCACCGCGCTCGCGACCGATCTGCGGGACGGGCCCGATACCGCGGGCCAGCTCAACCACCGGTACTACTTCGTCCATCGGCTCGCCGTACGGCTCTCCGACCGGTTCGAGCTCGCCGCGTGGGAGGGCAACGTCCTCGCTGGTGCGGACCGGAACTTCGAGACGCGGTACCGGAATCCCCTTTCCTTCGGCTATCTCGCGAACACCGTCGGACTCGGCGACCGCGGCAACGAGATCCTCGGCCTCGACGCGACATGGCGCGCGTCGCGCGGCATTGCCTTCGAGGCGCAGTTCGCGCTCGACGACTTCTGGTACCAGAACCGCGAGCAGAATCGCGACCGCTGGGCGCTCACGCTCGGCGCCCGCGGCCCGGCTCCGGCCGGTTCGTCCTGGCGGCTCCGGTACACGCAGGTCTCCTCGCTCGCGCTTCGTGCATTCAACAATGCCGAGAACTTTACCGACGCCGGCGTCGGCCTCGGCCGCAACTTCAGCGACAACGATCAAGTTACGCTGCGGCTTGCGGTTCCGGTGCGGACCTCATGGATGTTCTCACCTGAACTCACCCTCCTGCGGCAGGGCGAGGGGCGCATCGAGGCGCCCTATCCGCCCGTCGGGTCGGCGGAGCTTGCAGGCACGCCTGCCCTCTTCATCGGCGTGGTCGAGAGGACGTATCGTGCGGGCCTTCAGGTCAGCGGACGCGAAGGGCCGTTCGAGCTGAGCGCGGATGCCGGCATCCATCGAGTCGTGAACGTGGGCCATGCCGCCGGAGTGAGCGACACCCGGATCGAGGCGCGCATGCAGGCCACGATCGGTCTCGACTGGTGGGGAGAAATCCGGGAGTGAGCACCGCCGGTCCCCTTGAACCGCCTGCGTCGTCTGGCTAAACTCCCCCACCCGAAAACACCGGGCGATTAGCTCAGCTGGTTAGAGCGCGCGCCTCACATGCGCGAGGTCGGGGGTTCGATCCCCTCATCGCCCATTACACATCTCAAAAGCCCCGCATTTTCGTGCGGGGTTTTTCTTTTCCGGGGGTCTCGGGGCCGGCAAGCCGTTCGTCTGGACCTGGCCGGCCGACGAGATCCTGGAATCCTTAGCCCGGTGCTTCCGACGGACCACCGGTTCACACCACTAGCCGTCCGCCCGCATCGCCTCGGTCGGCTGGACCCGGAGCGCGCGCCGCGTCGGCACGACACAGGCGAGCAGGCACACGCCGGCCATGAGCACTGTGTACGCCAGCGCCCCCGCGAGGGTGCCGGGGGTCGCCTCCTCGACTCCGCCGCTCAGCATCACGGTGAGCACGCCCCCGGCCGCGACGCCGAGCGCCACCTGCGCCAGGGGCCGCGCGAAGATCGCGCCCACGACGCGCCGCCGGCTCGCACCGAGGGCAACGCGGATCCCGATCTCGCGCGTCCGCCGCGCCACGGTGAACGCCGTCACGCCGTAGATGCCGATCGACGCCAGCAGCAACCCGACCACGCCGACGCTCCCGGCCACGGCGGCGCTGATTCGCAGGGTTGTTCGCCCCGGCCCGTCCAGCTGGCTTTCG
>JAICNA010000216.1 GCA_025928955.1 Gemmatimonadales bacterium
ACCGCCCGGATCCTCGTCGTGGATGACGAGCTGATCGTGCGCAACTGGATCGCTCGCCTCCTGCAGGAGGAGGGCTATGCGGTCGAGATTGCGACGGACGGGGCAGAGGCGCTTCGGATGGCGCGCGAGCACCTGCAGGGCTTCGACCTCATCGTCACCGACGTCCGCATGCCCCAGATGGATGGGTGGCAGCTGGGGCGGCACCTCCGCCAGGACTGGCCGGGCATGCCGGTCCTCTACATCTCCGGGTACGACGTGCATCAGAGCGCGCCCGGCCCGCATGCGTTTCTGCGAAAGCCATTCGAGCCCGATGACCTTCTCCGGCGCGTAGCCGAACTCCTCAGGGACCGCTGATCATGCGGTCCCGATTTGCCCGTGCCCTGGTCGCGCTCCTCTCCGTGCCGGCCGCCGTCGCGGCACAGGCGGGCAATGCGCCGCCGGATCTCACCGAGCTCGATATCGAGGAGCTCGGCCGGATCACGGTCACTTCCGCTTCGCGTGGTCCCGAACCGGTGTCGCATGCGTCGGCGGCGATCTTCGTGATCACCCGTGAAGACATGCGGCGCGCGGGCTCGCGCACCATCCCGGATGCCCTGCGCCTCGCGCCCGGCCTCCAGGTGGCCCGCGTGACGGCGCGCGACTGGTCGATCACCGCCCGCGGATTCGCCGAGGCCTCGCCGAACAAGCTCCTGGTCCTGGTGGACGGGCGCGCGGTCTACTCGCCGCTCTTTGCCGGAGTCTTCTGGGATATCCAGGCGTGGCCGATCGCGGACGTGGATCGGATCGAGGTCATCCTCGGACCGGGGGCGACGCTCTGGGGATCGAACGCGGTGAACGGCGTCATCAACATCATTACCCGCGACGCGAGCGTCACGCGGGGCGGCCGGCTGAGCGTGCGCACGAGCACCGACGCGCCGATCGCCGCGCAGGCGCGCTACGGCTTCGGGCTCGGCGCGTCGAGCGCGCTGCGCGTGTACGGGATGTACTCCGATCGCGATCCCTCGCGCTTCGCGGACGGTACCGATGCCGACGATGACTGGCGGCGCGGGCAGGGGGGATTCCGCTTCGATTCCGACCTGAGCGGACGAGATCATCTCACCATTCAGGGTGATGCCTACGCCGCCGAGGGCGACCAGATCTCGAGGCTCGTCACCCTCGACCCCCCCTATGCCGAGCTGGTCCCCGGCAGCCGCGAGGTGAGCGGAGGCAACATCCTTGCGCGGTGGACGCGGACGCTTGGCGCGCGCTCCGAGCTCCGGATCCAGGGGTATTACGACCGCGCGGTCCGCACGCAACTGCCCGCGACCGGGCGTGTCGCGGTCGACCTCGCCGACATCGAGTTCCAGCACCGCTTCGGGTTCGGCCGGCAGGACATCGTCTGGGGCGCGGGCTACCGGCTCGTGGCGGACGAGCTCGAGGATCTCTTCGCGATCGGACTCGTCCCGCCCGCTCGCAATACCTACCTGCTCACGGCGTTCGCCCAGGACGAGATCACCCTCGCGCCGGAGCGCCTTTTCGCGACGCTCGGCGCCAAGCTCGAGCGGAATGACTTCACGGGCCTCGAGATCCAGCCGAATGCGAGACTGCGATGGAATCCGGTACCCGAGCACACGGTGTGGGCCAGCACGTCTCGGGCATTGCGCATTCCGACGCGCCTCGACACGGACATCCGTTTCATCACCAACGTCCTGCCGACGTCACCGCTCACGCTCGTGCGCGTCGAGGGGAACGAAGACTTCGAATCGGAGTCCGTCGTTGCCGCCGAGGCCGGGTACCGGGGTGAGCTCGCGTCGTGGCTCTCGCTCGACGTGTCCGCCTATCACAGCTGGTACGATCGCCTGCGCTCCACCCATCCGCTCGCGCCGACCACCGAGGACGGACGGACGGTCCTCCCGGTGACGATCGGGAACGATGCCAACGCGCGAACGTGGGGAGGGACCGTGGCGGTCAACTGGCACCCGGCGGCCCGGGTCCTGGTCCGCGGCTCGTATACCCGGCTCGAAATGCGGGTCACCTCCGATCCCGACGCGCCGCCCAACTCGATCCCGAACATCAGCGCCGGTGCAAACCCCGAGCACTTCGGCTCACTCTCCATGTTCGTCGCACTTCCGCGAGACCTCGAGCTCCACCTCATCGGGCGTTACGTCGGCACGCTGTCCACACCGCTCATCGAGGACTACGTCGAGGCCGGCGCCCGCATCGGCTGGCGCGTGACGCCGAATTTCTCGGTGGGGATCCGGGGGGAAAACCTGCTGCACGACCGCCACGCCGAGTTCGCGGCGGCTCCGCAGCGCGAGATGCCGCGGCGCGCGGAGCTGCACGGGGACCTGCGCTTTTGAGGCTGCGCCGCCCGTCGCACCTGCTCATTCTGGCCGGCCTGGTCCTCCCAGGCCGGTCGTTTGCGCAGGCGGTCTCGAATCGGCCCGAGTACGAGGTCAAGAGCGCCTACCTCCTCAACTTCCTCCTGTACACGACGTGGCCGGCCACGGTGCTTGGCGAAGGCGATCCGCTGGTCGTCTGCGTTCTGGGCGACGATCCCTTCGGGGATTTTCTCTCACGGGCGCTCGAAGGGCGCCGCGCACAGGGACATCCCATCCGCATGGCACAGGTGGATCGCGTCGTCGAAGCCGACCGATGCCACGCCGGGTTCATTGCCGAGCGCAACCGCATCCCGGCGGCGGTGTGGCTCGAGCGCCTCGAGGGGAAACCGGTGCTGACCATCGGCGAGGGCGAGGGCTTCCTCGATGCCGGGGGAATGATCTCGCTCGTGCTCGACGATCAGGCCATTCGCTTCCAGGCGAGCCCGCGTGCCCTCCGTGCCGCGCGGCTCGATCTCAGCTCGCGGGTACTCCGGCTCGCGCAGCGGATCGCCGAGGAATAGGACGATGCGCCCCTTCGCCGATCGACCCATCCGCCAGAAGGTCATCTACCTCATTCTCCTGGCGAGCTTCGTCGGGCTGCTGTTCGCCGGCATGCTCGTTTCGATCTACGAGACGCTCACCTTCCGGCGCCGCGCCATCGACGATGTCACCACCCTGGCGTCGGTCGTCGGATCCAATGCGATTTCCGCGATCGAATTCGGGGACTCGGGCACTGCGCGCGAAGACCTGACGTCGCTCGCGGATCGGCCGGAAATCGGGTCGGCGGCCATATACCTGCCGACCGGCCGGGAGTTCGCACGCTATACCCGGCCTGGCGGGCCCGCGGCGATTCCCGAGCCGCCGCGGGAGGCCGGGACGCGGCTCCTCGCCGACCGGCTCGTGTCGGTGACCCGGCTCGACGCCAACGGGCGGCATCACGGATGGCTGCGCATCCAGTACATGCTGCCGGGCTTCACGAGCCGCCTGCCGCAGTACGCGATGGTCGCTGCCGCCGTGCTGCTCGCGCTCGGCGCCGCTGCCGCGCTCCTCCTCGGAACGCTGGGCCGATCCATCTCGGATCCGCTCCACCAGCTGGCGGACACCGCGCAGGCCCTGGCCGCCACGAACGATCTTCGGATCCGCGCCCCGCGCCATGCCGACGACGAGATCGGAACGGTCACGTCGGCGTTCAATCGCATGCTTGATACGCTGGAGGAACGCGAAACCGCGCTGGCCCAGCGAGCCCGTGCGCTCCGCGAAAGCGAAGCGCGGCTCCGGCTCGCGCTCCATGCCGCCACGATGCAGACCTGGATGCTTCCGCTGGCTCCGACGCTCGCCGGGCGCCTTGCGCCCGACGCGGCTGCCATGTCGGAGTTTCTGAGCGGCGTTCAGCCCGACGATCGAGAGGAGGTCGAG
>JAICNA010000219.1 GCA_025928955.1 Gemmatimonadales bacterium
CAGGATGGCCGTCACGGCCAGGATGGCCCTCACGGGCGTCAGCTGGTGCGGGGAAGTCGACCCGCGGTGATGTGGGGGTGTTCCCCCACATTTTTTTTCAGCTACGGCGTCCGTCTGCATCCGTAGCGAGCAGGCCGTTTCGCAAGCCGATCCCATGCCTCACGACGCGCAGCTCGATGCCATTCGCGACCTCGTGGACCGGCTTGGATTCGAGCTCGCCGACCTCCAGCGAACCGGCACGCGCGACCGTCCCATTCTCAAGGTGCGGATCGACCGTCCTGACAGCGCGCCCGGCCGTGGGGTGAGCGCCGAGGACTGTCGCCTCGTCAGCCGGGCGCTCGAGCGGATGCTCGAGGGCACCGCCGGCGTGGGTGACCGTTACGTGCTGGAAGTCTCGTCGCCGGGGATCGACCGGCCGCTCCGGTGGATCGCGCATTGGAGGCGTTTCGTCGGCCGCCGCGTTCGGGTGCGTGCCGCGGGCCTCACCGGACGGACCATCGTCGACATTGTCGACGTGCCGGACGACGACCATGTGCGGATCCGGCTCCCCGACGGCACGGAGCGACTGCTCGCGCTCACGGACGTCCGGGACGCCGTGCTGGACGTGGACTGGAAGACCATCGGCAAGGATCGCCGCCAACCGGAGTAGAGGATGTCAGGTTCTGCAGAGATGCTCGCCGCCTTTCGCGAGCTGGCCACCACGAAGCAGCTGGAACGCTCGGATCTTCTCGATCTGCTGCGGGACGGCATTCATGCCGCCCTGATGCGCAAGTACGGCCCGAACGTACGCTTCGAGCTCAACGTGGACGAGCTGCAGGGCACGATCGAGATCATCCGCCTCCGTCAGGTGGTCGAAGACGTCGAGGATGCGAGCGCCCAGGTTTCCGTCGAGGAGGCCCGGTTCATCGATCCGGACTTCCAGGTGGGTGACATGCTCGAGGAGGAGGTGCCCTTCCAGGAATTCGGCCGCCTCGCCGTGCAGGCCGCGAAGCAGCGCATCATCCAGCGGGTTCGCGAAGGGGAGCGGTCCCGGATCCGCGACGAGTTCGCCTCGCGCGTGGGTGAGCTGCTCTCCGGCGAGATTCAGCAGATCGAGCGCGGGAAGCTGGTGCTGATGCTCAACAAGTTCCGCGAAGCGGAGGCGATCATGCCGTACCGCGAGCAGAACCATCGCGAGCACTTCCACCAGGGTGATACCATCCGCGCCGTCCTCAAGCGGCTCGAGGAGACGCCCAAGGGCCCGCGGCTCATCCTGAGCCGCGCCGATCCGCTCTTCGTGAAGGCGCTGTTCCGGCTGGAGGTCCCCGAGATCCAGCAGCAGATCGTCGAGATCCGGGCCATCGCGCGCGAGGTCGGCGGGCGTACGAAGGTGGCGGTGATTTCGCGGGACGACGCGATCGATCCGGTCGGCGCGTGCGTCGGGCTCAAGGGCTCGCGGGTGCAGGCCGTGGTGAATGAGCTCGGCGGGGAGCGCATCGACATCGTGCCCTGGTCGCCCGATCCGGAGCGCTTCGCGCGCCTCGCGCTCGCGCCCGCTCGTGTCGCCAAGGTCTTCTCGGATCCCGAGGCGAAGACGATCCAGGCCGTCGTGGACGAGGACCAGCTTTCACTCGCCATCGGAAGAAACGGCCAGAACGTGCGCCTCGCGTCGGAGCTCACCGGGTGGAAGATCGACCTCTATTCGAGCCGCGAGTGGCTCGAGCGAGGCGGCGAGGGGCCGCTCTTCGCGCCGCTCCCGACCGAGGATGAATCCGCCTCGCAGGTGCCGCTCAGCGAGCTCGCCGGGCTGTCCCCCGAACTGGTCGCGATCCTCAACAGCGCCGGGTACCAGACGCTGAACGACGTGCTCGATCTCGAGCGCGAGGACATCCAGCGCATCGAGGGAATGACCCCTGAGGCCGCCGAGCAGCTGGTCGGGTTCCTCGCCGAGCTGACGGACGACGAGAGCGACGGATCGCCGCCGAAGGCATGACGCAGCTGCTCCGCCTGCTCGGGCTCGGCCGGCGGGGCGGGCACCTCGTGATCGGCGTGGATGCGGTCAGGCGGATGTTGCAGGCGGAGGAAGTGCGGTGCGTGGTGATCGCAGCGGATGCGAGCCCTCGCGCCATCGAAAAAGTGGTCAGGCTGGCCGAGGGGAAGCGCGTTCCCCTGGTCGCCGGACCGGACGCCGTGACGATCGGCGTGCAGTTGGGTAAGCCGCCGGTCATGGCGGTGGGCGTGCGGGATCGTGGACTCGCCGACGGCATTCTGCAGTCGGCACCCGCGCGCCAGCGGACGGAGGATTGAGTGGTCAAGACGAGAGTGCACGACCTCGCGGCGGAATTCGGCATCCCCTCGGAACAGCTGATGGGCTTGCTCAAGGACATGGACATCTTCGTGCGCAGCCACATGTCGGCGCTCGAGAATGACCAGGTCGCCGCGGTGCGCGTCCGCTGGGAGCGCGAGAAGCGCAAGGTCGCCGAGGACGCCGCGCCGAAGAAGGGCCGCCGGAAGGCCGCCAAGGCCGCCGAGCCGACGCCACCCCCGGTCGAGGCGAAGCCCGCCCGCCGCCGCCGGACGGCCGCCGAAGTGGCGCAGGCCGAGGCCGTGGCCCAGGCGGAGCGGGAGGCCGAGATCACCACGCTCGAGCTCGAGCGCCCGGTCCCGGAGCTGGTCGAGCAGCCCACGGCGAAGTCGATCGAAGAGCGCGCCCGCGCGCTCTTCAAGGACCTGCCGCCGGCGCCGGTCGAGCCGGAGGAGCCCGCCGAAGCCGAAGCGGACGCGCCCACCGCGACGCCCGCGGCTGTGGCCCCGGTTTCCGCTGCGCCGGCACCGCCGCCGCCCGCCGTGCCGAACCGCGCCCCGTTCATTCCGCCCCGCATTGCCCGGACGCCGCCGCCGCAGCGCTCCAATCAGGGTGGCGGCTCGCAGCAGCAGCGCCCGGGACAGGGGCCGCGTCCGGTGTTCAGCAGCAGTGCGCCCGGCGGCGGTCCGGCACGCCCCGGCGCCGACCGTCCGGCGCCCGCGCGCACCTTCGGACCCGATGCCGAGAAGGGTGGCAGCCGCAAGAAGGGGAAGAAGGGCCGGCGCGGATTCGTCGACCAGGAAGCCGTGCAGGCGAACATCGCGAAGACCCTGCAGGGCATGAAGGGCCCCGGAGGCCGGAAGGGCCGCCGCACGGACGAGCCGTCCTACCGCGACCTCATCGCGGGGCGCATGGCCGAGGAGAAGGAAAAGGAGAAGACCCGGGTTCGCGTCAACGAGTTCATCTCGGTGAGCGAGCTCGCGGCCGCCATGAAGATCCCGGCCACGCAGATCGTCCAGTTCGCGTTCAAGGAACTGGGGCTCATGGTCACCGTGAACCAGCGCCTCGACTTCGACCAGATCGACCTGATCGCGTCCGAGTTCGGCTTCGAGGCCGTCCGCGAGGACGAGTACCAGGCCGAGGCGGAAACGGTCGACGAGCCGGATACGGACGAGGAGCTCGTGCCGCGCCCGCCGGTCGTGACGATCATGGGGCACGTCGACCATGGCAAGACGTCGCTCCTCGACTACATCCGCAAGGCGAACATCGTCGCCGGTGAGGCCGGCGGCATCACGCAGCACATCGGCGCGTACCATGTCGAGCTTCCGGGTGGGAAGGAAATCACCTTCCTCGATACGCCGGGCCACCAGGCCTTCACCGCCATGCGTGCCCGCGGCGCGCAGGTGA
>JAICNA010000094.1 GCA_025928955.1 Gemmatimonadales bacterium
CGGCCGGATCACGACCGCGTCGAACTCCGGAAGTCCCGTGGCCGCAACGCTCGCCCGCTCGCTCGGCACGGCACGCCTGCCCGCGCTGGCCACCCGCTAGCGCGCCGCACCGGACTTCTGCATGAGCGTCGGGGGCGGCCCCCGGGGCCCGCTCCGGCGGGGGCGCGGGGTCCCGCGTCGCGGGGGCGGGACGCCGGTTGGCACTAAATTGGGGGGGGGGCGCCCCCGTTTGGCCCGCCCCCGACGCTCATGCAGAAGTCCCGTGCGGCGCGCTAGCGGGTGGCCAGCGCGGGCAGGCGTGCCGTGCCGAGCGAGCGGGCGAGCGTTGCGGCCACGGGACTTCCGGAGTTCGACGCGGTCGTGATCCGGCCGCCGATCCGGGTGCGAAGTGCGGCATACTCGCGAGCGCTCGCGCTGTCGCGGAAGGTGATCGTGCCGTTGGCGATCTCGTAGCCGCCTTCCTGTGCCGCGAGGACCCCCAGGGCGGCGTCCAGGTCGGCGAGGAGGGCATCGGCCATGCGGGCACCGGAATCGGTCTCGTCGATCGTCGCCTTGGCGCGGAAGGTCCGCACGAGCCCGGCGGCCCCGGCGAGCGCGAGCCGCGTCGTGCCGATGCTCCCGGCGGCGAGGCGCGACGGCGCGAACAGGTTGGTGAAGCCGGTGGCGCGGAGCTTTCCCTCCAGCTCGGCGCGATCATCCTGGATCATGCCGATGTTCGTGGTCCCGGCCTTGAGCGCCACCGAAGAAAGCGACGGCGCGCTCGGGACGACCGGCGCGGGCGCGCGGGCCGAATCCTTCTCCGCGACCGGCTCCGGCACGGGCTCGGCTGCCCGGTTCCCGCGGAATGCCACTTCGGGCTCGGGCGCCGCGATGATCTCGAATCCCGGCTGTGGCGTCGCGGCCAGCGAGGTCGAAGCGACCGCGAGCTCGGCTTCCGGTGCCGGCTCGTCGGCCGAGCCACGGGCGAGGAGCGCACCGCCGGCCGCCGCGGCCAGCAGCACGCCGGCAGCGATCCCGGCGAGCCGCGGGTTGATCTTGCGGCGCGGGGTGCTGATGTCGATCAGCACTTCCTCCTCGTGTACCTCGACGACCGGCGCCGGATGCCGCTCGGCCATGGCGACCAGCGCCTCGATATGCCGCGGCGTCGTGGCCTGCGCGGCCGGCTCGATGAACAGGGCGGGCGACGTGGGGGCGGGCGGCGTCGCTTCCTGTGGCCCCAGCTCGATGAACTGGATGTCGCGCGTCTTCGGAACCTTCGGCGCCGGCGGCACGACCGGTGCAGCAACCGGAGCAGCGGCGACCGGAGGCGCGGCGGCCGGAGGCGCGGCGGCCGGCTTGGCGACGACCGGAGCCGGTACTGCGGTGGTCGGGACCGGCGTCGGGGCAGCGGCAACGACGGGCGGTGCGGCCTCCACCGGCGTGGGCGCGGGCGGCGCGAACGGGCTCACCGGCGCCTTCGACTCAACCGGCGTCACGTGGATCGGCGTCGGGGCAGCAGGCGCCACAGGGCGCTCTTTCGCAATCTTGTAATGCGGATGGAAATCGATCGGGAGCCACTTGTTGGATGCGCCGTGCCAGATCCGGGCATGCGATCCGATCACGCCACTGTGGATGCCCTTGGCGAGTTCCTCGATGTTGCGGAAAAGCGCTTCTTCCCCGGGGGTGAGCTCGATTCGATACATATGCCACGCTCGTCGTTGGGCGCTGTACTCATTCGCGACTGTAAAGCCGCGCGACAGTGGAGGGATTTCCCTTTCCAATAGGGGAAGTTTCGTGCCCCGACGGACGAAAAGTTGCATCGCAACTTCGGGGCCCCCCTAACTCGTTGCGAGGGTATTGTTTGGGCCGAGCGGTCGCGAGGAGGGCAGCCGGCGGGGTCCGCGAGACCTGCGGAAACTCTCGGCAATCCTCGCAGAACGAGGCAGGGAAATCCGAACGCAGCCGGTAAGCGTGAGGACTGGACGAACGGGGGCCCGCAGCGAATACTTGAGACGACCCCCTCCAAGCGGAGAATCAGATGGCGACGATGTCGCACAACCCCGTGCTCCGGCGCGGGGGCTTCGACGAAACGCGCGCGGAAGCCGAAGGCGCGACGATGACCCTCGGCGGAACCGTCCTCAAGACCTTCCTCCTTCTCGGGATCGCGGCGGCAGGGATGGTCTACGTCTGGGCGGGAATGCCCGGTATCGGCATGTCGGAGACGGTCGTCTATCCGCTCCTCACCGGGAGCTTCGTCTTCGGCGTCGCGGTCCTGATCGGCACCGCAATGCGCCCGGAGATCGCATCGGTGACCGGACCGCTCTACGCCGCGGTCCAGGGCCTCGTCCTCGGCGTCGTCACGCTGATGTTCGAGGCGCGATACCCCGGCCTTCCGCTCCAGGCCGCGCTCCTCACCGTCGCGACGCTCATCGTGATGCTCATCGCATTCCGGACCGGGGTCATCCGCGCCACGGAGCGGTTCACGACCACCGTCATCTCGTGCACGGCGGCGGTGTTCGTGTTCTACATCATCGCCTTCGTCCTCTCGTTCTTCGGCGTGCGCATTCCGTTCCTGCACGAGGGCGGGATCATCGGCATCGGTTTCAGCCTCTTCGTCGTCGGCCTCGCCGCGCTCAATCTCATCCTCGACTTCGATACGATCGAGCAGGGCATCGGCAAGGCTCCCGCCGAGCTCGAGTGGTTCGCCGCGTTCGGGCTCGTCGTGACGCTGATCTGGCTGTATTTCGAGATTCTGCGGCTGCTGGGGAAGCTGCGGAGGTAGTCGGACGGTCGGACGGTCGGACGGAATCACGAAGGCAGCGGCCCTCCATCACTTGTGGATGGCCGCTTTTCCTTTCCGATCGGATCGAATGCGTCCGACTGTCGACCGTCCGACTCCTCTACTTCCTCTCGATCTCCAGCGTATAGTCCGCCGCGAGCGCCGCGATGGCGCCGAGGGCGACCCAGACGGGGATGAGGGCGACGCCCACGACGCCGACGGTGAGCGGGATCTCCAGCAGGGTGCGGCCCTCGTCGTTCTTCACCTTGATGCGCCGCACGTTGCCTTCCCGTACCAGCTCCTTGACGCGCTGCACCAGCCCTTCGCCCTCGACGCGCTGTTCCTCGGTGGTCCCGCTCATCGCTGTCTCCATTGGGGTGTGTCAGCAAGCTAGCGGGGGATGGGGGCTCTGCCTATCTTGCCCGCGCGCACGCTGGGGCGTGGGCATCACCGGTCATTTCACCGCTGGAGCAGCTGGACATGAAGGCAACCGACATCCGCCGCGGCCACGTCATTCTGTTCGAAGGCAAGCCGTGCCGCGTCATGGATTTCACGCACCGCACGCCGGGAAACCTCCGCGCCTTCGTGCAGGTGCGCCTGCGCGATCTCATCGCGGGGAACACCTTCGATCACCGCTTCAGCGCCACCGATTTCGTCGAGACGGCGCGGCTCGACACCAAGGAGCTGCAGGTGCTCTACCGCGACGCGAACGGCCTGCACGTGATGGATGCGGAGACCTACGACCAGTACACGCTGGACGACGAGACGGTCGGTGACGCGGCCCCGTGGCTCGAGCCGGAGATGCGCTTCCAGGCCGACTGGCTCGACGGCCGGCCGATCGCGATCGAGCTTCCGAACGTCATCGAGCTCGACATCGTCGAGACCTCCCCGGCGATGCGCGGCGCCACCAAGACGGCGAGCTCGAAGCCCGCGAAGCTGAGCAACGGCGTCACGGTGCAGGTCCCCGAGTTCCTCGGCGAGGGCGAACGCGTGCGCGTCGATCCGCGAAACGGGCAGTATCTCGAGCGGGTGAAGTAGCGGGGGATGTGACATCCGGCACATACCCCGGCTGCACGCGGGGTTATTGATGACGCAGGCATGGCCAGCTCGATGCTCGAGCTGGCCTTTCGATTCCGGCCCTTTTCGATCCAGGACGTGCGATGCGACTCACCAGCCATCCAGGGCACGATGTCGGCCTGACGTCCGATATCCGGATTCCCCTCGCGGACGTCGAGCTGGCCGGCGACCTGTTTCTCCCCGCGCATCCCATCGGACTCGTCATCTTCGCCCACGGCGCCGGGAGCAGCCGGCACAGTGCCCGGACCCGCTACGTGGCAGAGCACCTGCACGGCGCGCGCTTCGCCACGCTCCTCGTCGACCTCGTCGTTCCCGAAGAGCACGCACTCGATGCCGAGACGGCGCACTTGCAGTTCGACGTCGCGCTGCTCGCCGAGCGGCTGGTGGGTGTCCTGGACTGGGCGATCGTCGACCGCCGTCTTCGCACGCTGCCGATCGGGTGCACGGCGTCCAATACGGCCGGTGCCGCCACGGTGGTCGCCGCGGTGCGGCGTCCTGCTGCGGTCCGCGCGGTGGTTTCGCGCGGGGGGCGCCTCGAGCTCGCGGGCAGGTCGCTGCGCAGCCTCCGCACTCCCACGCTGCTCATCGTCGGCGGTGCCGACCTCGCGACGGTCCGTACGAACGTGGAAGCGATGGGCAAGGTGCCGGGCGTCGTGCAACTCGAGGTCCTGCCACGCGAGACCCGGGCCTTCGACGGTCCGGGCGCGCTGGAGCAGGTGGCCCGGCTCTCGGCTGAATGGTTCGAAGAGCACCTGACCGGCGCTCTCCAGGTGGCCTGAGCCGGTCAGAAGCCGAAGATCTTCTTGACCGTTTCCCCGATGCGGCCGCCGAAGTCCTCGATCGCGTCCCAGAGTGATCCGTGGTGCACGTCGCAGACGCGCATCGGCTCGGTCCCGCGGCGGAACCATTCGCGATAGGTGATCGGGCAGTGCTCGTTGGCGAGGTCGCCGGTCTGTCCGTCGATCGTTCGCGCCACGACCCCTTCGGGCGGGACCCAGCCGTCGCCGTTCCCATTGCCCTGGCTCCACCCGGCGCGATAGAACTCCGCCCACGCCGGCGCGGCGAGCCGCCCGCCTGACGCACCCCACTCGAGCGGCTCCGGCACGTCGTACCCGAACCAGAACCCCGCCACGATACTCGGCGTGAATCCCACGAACCAGACGTCGTTCCCGTCGTTCGTCGTGCCGGTCTTCCCGGCGACGGCACCACGGATCCCGAGCCGGCGGATCTCGAATGCCGTCCCGTTGTCGACCACCGACTGCAGCATCGACGCCATCTGGAACGCCTCGATTTCGTCGAGCACGTGCGCCTGCTGCACCGTATCGGCGCGCCAGATGACGCGGCCGTTCGCCGTCTCGATGCTCTCGAGGAGGTAGGGCCGCACGCGCCGTCCGCCGTTCGCGAAGATTGCGTAGGCGCCCACCAGCTCGAGCGGCGTCACCTCGGACGATCCGAGCGCGAGCGACGGCACATCGGCGAGCGTGCTCGTAATGCCGGCCTGATGGGCGAGCTCGATGATCCGCTGCCGCCCGATCCGCTCCGACAGCCGCACCGTCGCCGAATTCGCCGAGAGGAGGAGCGCGCGCCGCATCGTCACGGGGCCGGCGTACGAGCCGCCGTCGTTCGAGGGTTCCCAGATCTCGCCCGTCTCGGTCTCCACCGACACCGGAAGATCCTCGAGCTGCTCGGCCGGCGTGAGGCCGGACGCGAGCGCGGCCGCGTACACGAACGGCTTGAACGCCGACCCGGGCTGCCGCCGTGCGTTGAACGCGCGGTTGAATCCGCCGCGCTCGTAGCTGTTCCCGCTCACCACGGCGCGAATCGCCCCGGTGGACGGGTCGAGCGCGACCATGGCGCCCTCGACGTCCGCGGCGCGCCGCCCGCGCGCGCTCTCGGCCTGGCGCTCGATCTGGGTGGCGCGCCGGCGCACGGCCTGCTCGGCGGCTTTCTGCGCGCGCGCATCGATCGTCGTCCGGACCACGACGTCTCCCAGCTCGTCGGCACGGTCGCCCAGCACCGAGTCGACGGCGGCGCGGATCGGGTCGAGGGCATGGGTGGCGTCGGCCTCGGGGAACCAGCCGCGCTCGCGCACGGTGAGCGGCGCCTCGCGCGCGCGCGCGAGCTCCTCGGCGGTGATGTACCCCTCGCGGGCCATCAGCGAGAGCACGAGGTTCCGACGGGTCCGCGCGCGCTCGGGGTTCCGCCGCGGATTGTACGCCGACGGCCCCTTCGGAAGCGCCGCGAGTGTCGCCGCCTCGACGAGCGTGAGGCGCGAGACGCTTTTTCCGAAGAGGTCCCGGCTCGCCGCCTCGACGCCGTATACGCCGTTGCCCAGGTAGATCACGTTCAGGTACAGCTCGAGGATCTGTTCCTTGCTCAGGCTCTTCTCGAGCCGCTTCGCGAGCGAGACCTCGATGAGCTTCCGCCGGAGCGAGCGCTCGCCGGCCAGCTCCGGAATGAAGGCATTCCGGACCACCTGCATCGTGATCGTGCTGAACCCTTCCGCGACACCGAGCTCGCGCACGTTCCGGAGCGCGGCACGGAAGACGCCTCGCCAGTCGATGCCCTCGTGCTGGTAGAAGCGACGGTCCTCGACTGCGAGAAAGGCCTGCCGCACCTGCTCCGGGACGGTGTCGAGCGGCACGTTGACGCGACGGACGTACTCCAGCCGGCCAAGGGACACCCCGCGCCGGTCGAGAACGCGGCTCCCTTCCGGCGGTCGGAAGTCCTGGATCGATGCGGTCGAGGGGCACCCGGAAAAGCCGCACGATTCCGCGTACGCCACCGCGAAGATCGCGAGCCCCACGATGGCGATCCCGACGCCGATGTACCAGTGCCGCCGGACCCAGCCCAGCGCAGGCGCGGCGCGAGTTCCCGCGAACGGGCGCGACAGGACCGCGCCGAAGCGGGCGAGCGCCACCCCGATGCGCTCGCGCGCGGCGGAAACGTTCAGCTTCATGCATGGAGTATAAGAGGAGCGGCGCGCCGGGACCGTGCGCGCCGTTACGTCCGGGGACGAGGTGTCCCCGGCCTGCGGTGGGTCAGACGCTCAGCACGTTCTTCCAGCGCTCGAGGTCGTCGAGGATCAGCCCCGTGCCGCGGACCACGCAGGTGAGCGGATCGGGATCGATCCGGACCGGGAGGCCGGTCTCGTAGGTGATCAGGTCGCCGAGGCGCCGGATCCGGGCGCCGCCGCCGGTGAGCATGATTCCGTGGTCCAGGATGTCGCTCGCGAGCTCGGGGGGCGTCACCTCGAGCGCGCGCCGGACCGCGTTCACGATCTTCTGCAGCGATTCCTGGAGCGCATCCCGCACGCCCGAGGAGTCGACGATCACGGTGCGCGGCAGGCCGGAGACGAGGTCGCGCCCCTTCACGGCCATCGAGAGCTCCTTGTCCAGCGGCAGCGCCGTGCCGATCTGGGTCTTGATCTGCTCGGCGGTCGGCTCCCCGATGAGCACGTTGTACGTCTTCCGCATGAACTGCACGATCGCCTGGTCGAGCTCGTCGCCCGCGGTGCGGATCGACGCGTCGCAGACGATGCCCGAGAGGGCGATGACCGCGACGTCGGTCGTGCCGCCGCCCACGTCGACGACCATGCTCCCCGTCGGCGAGTCCACGGGAAGGCCGGCGCCGATCGCGGCGGCCATCGGCTCGGACACCATGAAGAGCCGCTTGGCGCCGGCGGCGTCGGCGGAGTCGCGCACGGCGCGGCGCTCGACTTCGGTGATCGTCGAGGGCACGCAGACGAGGATGGTCGGCTTGACCCGCACGAGGTGCCGGTCGAGCACCTGGCGCAGGAAGCGGCGGAGCATCTGCTCGGCGATCGTGAAGTCGGCGATGACGCCGTCCTTCATCGGCCGGACGGCGCGGATCCCCTCCGGGGTGCGGCCGAGCATCCGCTTCGCGTCGAGGCCGACGCCCAGGATCGCGCCGGTTTCGGCGTCGACGGCGACCACCGACGGCTCGTCGAGGACGACACCTTCGCCCTTCACGAGGATCAGGGTGTTGGCGGTGCCGAGATCGACGGCGATCTGGCGGGCGGGACGCCACGTCTTGCGGAGCTGGGGACGCTGCGGAATGGGATCCGGCTGGAGCTCGATGGCGGCAGTCACGCAGACGTCCCTTCGGTGCGGGTTCGTTGCAGAAATCCGGCGCACTCGCGTTTCACGCGGGCAAAAAGCCCGCTTTCGGCGGGTTGAGCGAATCGGTCCAAGTTCTGTGCCAGTTTCGTGACCACGCTTTCCGTCGTTCCCCCGCCTCCCCTACATTCCCTCCCCGATGACCACCCCTCCTGCCCTTCCGACCCGCGACGAGCTGCGCGAGTTGCTGTCGCTCGCGGCGCCGGTCGTGGCGGTCCAGGTGGGGATCATGCTGATGGGAGTGGTGGACTCGATCATGGTCGGCGCCATCTCGGCCGCCGCGCTCGCGGGAACCGCACTCGGGAACGTCTGGTTCTTCGCGGTGGCCGTCTTCGGGATGGGCATCCTGATGGCGATCGATCCGCTCGTGACCCAAGGTGTCGGGGCCCGCGATGCGCTGGCGATCCGGCGCGCGGTGCAGCGCGGACTCGTGCTCGCGCTCCTGCTCTCGATTCCCGTCTCCATCCTGCTCCTCGCCACGGGTCCCGTCCTCGCCGCGCTCGACCAGCCGCCCGAGGTCGTCCCCATCGCCGCCGGCTACGTGCTGCGCGAGGTGCCGAGCGTGTTTCCGTTCTACGCGTTCATCATCTTCCGCCAGACCCTGCAGGCGATGGGGCGGATCGCGCCGATCGTGTGGGTGGCCGTGGTGGCCAATCTCGCGAACGTCGCCCTGAACGCGGTGCTCATCTACGGCCTCCTCGGCTTCCCCGCACTTGGGGTGAACGGTTCGGCCTGGGCCACCACGATCGCGCGCTGGCTGATGCTCCTGCTGCTCCTCTACCTCGCGTGGCGCGAGCTCGGCCCCACGATACGGCCGTGGCTCCGGGAGAGCGCCGCGTTCGGGCCGATCGGACGGATGGTGGCGATCGGGGCCCCGATCGGCGCGCACATGCAGCTGGAATTCGGCGTGTTCGGGGTGGTCGGGATTCTCATGGGTCGCCTCGGGACGACGGCGGTCGCGGCACACCAGATCGCGATCAACCTGGCCTCGCTCACGTTCATGGTTCCGCTCGGCGTCGGCGCCGCTGGAACGGTCCTGGTCGGTCGCGCCGTCGGGGAAGGCCGGCCCGACCGCGCGCGCCGTTCCGCCCGCGCGGCGCTCCTCGTCGGCGTGGCGTTCATGGCGTGCACGGCGGCCGTTTTTCTCCTGGTGCCCCGGCTGTTCGCCGCCGCCTATACGAGGGACGCGGACGTTCTCGCGATTGCGGCGGTGCTCATCCCGCTCGCGGGCGTCTTCCAGGTGTTCGATGGTCTCCAGGTCGTCTCGGCCGGCGTACTTCGCGGCGTAGCCGACACCCGCTACCCGATGATCATCGGGCTCGTCGGATTCTGGCTGGTCGGGCTTCCGATCAGTCTCTGGCTCGGGTTCGGGCTCGGGCAGGGCCCGACCGGGCTCTGGTGGGGACTCGTCGGCGGTCTGGCAGCCGTGTCACTCGCACTCCTGGCCCGGGTCCGGGCCCGATTCGGGCAGGACCTGACCCGCGTGGTGGTGGATGTGCCGCACCAGCAGGGGCTTGGGGAGCACGCAGGTTGACAAAATGGTCCCGATTCGCAATCTTTGCTTGGCTCGGGAAGGGTGACCTTTCCGGGCTACACCAGTGGACTCAAGGGGACCTGGCGTATATGTCGGGTCCCCTTTCCAATTGAGCCCGAGCCCGCGCGGGGGCAGACACCGCGCACCAACGTCGGCAGGTACGGCATCACCGGAACTCCGACAACACAATCTCAGGAGTACCGAATGCGTACCACCGGCAAGGTGAAGTGGTTCAATGACGCCAAGGGTTTTGGTTTTATCACCCCCGACGGCGGGCAGAAGGATTGCTTCGTGCATCACTCGGCCATTCAGGGTCAGGGCTTCAAGTCGCTGGCCGAAGGCGAGACCGTCGAGTTCGATATCGTGCAGGGCCAGAAGGGCCCGGCGGCGGAGAACGTTGTAAAGACGGGCGCCTGAACAAGGCCCAGTAACGACGGGGTCGTCTCTCACGAGGCGACCCC
The DNA here is from genome assembly GCA_025928955.1 of Gemmatimonadales bacterium. Lineage (GTDB taxonomy): Bacteria > Gemmatimonadota > Gemmatimonadetes > Gemmatimonadales > GWC2-71-9 > CAMLLJ01. The sequence goes on from JAICNA010000094.1 coordinate 9,970, forward strand.
ACTGTTTCAAACACTGCGATGGGCGGATCGATGATCGAAATCCGGTTGTCCGAGAACGACAGCATCGAGTGGGCCATCAAGGCCTTCAAGCGGAAGATGCAGCGCTCGGGAATTCTCCGTGAGCTGCGTCAGAAGCGGTATTACACGAAGCCCAGCGTCGCCCGCCAGCTGAAGTCGGCCGCGGCCCAGCGCCGCAAGCGCAAGGAACGCCAGGGCGGTCGGAGCTGATCGCCCTTCCCTAGGGAAGCGGCGCAGGCGGCCGGGTCGGATCGAGACTCCGCCGTACCAGGAACAGAGTGGGCCGCCGGTCGAAATCTTCGACCGGCGGCCCTATGCGTTCGAGGAACCGGCGTCGCTGCGCATCGTAGGCCGCCGCACGCACCGGATCGCCGAAAGCGACGGTATCCTCGCGCAGCTCGAACTGCGGTGCGTTGCCGAGAATCGCGAGCAGGCTGTCCGCGTCGGCGAGCAGCGATTCCGCGAGATCCGCCGACGCGTAAGGCTCCCGCAGCGTCGGCCGCGTGTTCCACCGCTGCCGATCCGCCGCACTCCACGCTCGGCTCGCCTGGAAACTCGCGGTATCCCCGTACGCCTGATCGAGCAGCACGCTCCGCCGGTGGAACTGGCCGATGACGTTGAGCGCCGACGCGATCCGCCGCCGCGCGGCGCGAGCGCCGAGCGGGCTCGCGAACGAGACCGGTCCGAATACGCTCGGAAAGCCGATCGTCGTCATCTCCGACGCCAGCTGCTCGCGCGAGGCGGCGAACGTCGCGGCGTGGCGGGCAATGAGCTCGTCCACCCCCACCGGCGCACGCGGGTCCGGCCGCGCGGCCCGGCTCACCGGGGCCGCTGGGGTTGCCTGGGTCGAGTCCGCAGGGTCCTCCCGCAGGAGCGTCGACGGCGGGGGCGCGGCCTCGAAGCCGGGCGCGGTCCCGCTCCGACCGGCGAGGAGGCGATCTCCCCAGCGCTGCCAGGCGAAGTAGCCGGCAGCGAGCAGCGCCGCGA
>JAICNA010000140.1 GCA_025928955.1 Gemmatimonadales bacterium
CCGGGCGCTCGCCGACGCGAATCGACGCTCGGTGGCACTGCTGACGGCGGTCCGCCTCGAGCGCGAATCCGCCGAGACCCCGATCGTGATCAGCGGCAACATCGGACCGCGCGGGGACGGGTATCGGGCAGAGGCGCGGATGAGCCCATCCGAGGCGTACGACTATCACCGCGCGCAGATCGAAGTGTTCGCCGCGTCGCCGGCGGACATGGTCGCCGCGTTCACGATGACGCACTCCGGGGAGGCGGTGGGGATCGCGCGCGCGGCGCGCGCGGCGGGGATGCCGGTGGCCATATCGTTCACGACCGAGACCGACGGCCGGCTTCCCTCGGGTGAGAAGCTTGCGCACGCGATCGAGGCGACCGACCACGCGACGGCCGGCTATCCCGCCTACTACATGATCAACTGCGCGCACCCCGAGCACCTTGCACCGGCGCTCAATCATACCGGCTCCTGGCAGGCTCGCGTGCGGGGACTGCGCGCGAACGCGTCGCGCCGATCGCATTCCGAGCTGGACGAGAGCACCGATCTCGACGCCGGAGACCCGACCGAGCTGGCGCACGCCTATCGCGAGCTCCGCGGCGTCTTTCCGGAGCTCGCCGTAGTGGGCGGATGCTGCGGCACCGATGACAGGCACGTCGCGGCGATCGGGCGCGCGATGGAGGCGGCAGCCTGACAGGGGACTAACCAAAAAAAGTCGTCACCCCGGCGCCAGACGACGGGGTGACGACCTGTTGTGTTGGCTTGCTGCGCTGTTGCTGCCTACTCCACGTCGAAGTCCTTGGTCCCCACCGACTGCCCGTTCATGAAGACTTCGAGCTTGTAATCGCCGGCCGGAAAGCCCCCCGGATTGCTGATGTGGAATTCGGTGTACTCGGCGCTGTTCGGCGCGATGGTGATGGAGTCGGTGGAAACCACCTGGCCATCCTGGTACGTCCACCGGGCAACGAGGTTCGCATTCGGGGCGATCCCCGTCGTCGCCACGGACGCGTAGATCGTCTCCGTGGGCCGGAAGTCATCGGACTCGTTCGTGACACGCTTGTCCGCGCCGATGGCGTTTCCGAGCCGGATCTCACCGGCACTCACGGTATTCGCCGGCGTCGTCGTCGCGGTACCGGTGCCCGTCCCTGCCCCCGTGTCCCGGGCATCGCGGTTGCACGCCCCGGCGGTCAGAAGCGTCAGCGCACATGCGGCCGCCGTCCAGTAGCGTCTCGTCATGGTCGTCTCGCTCAGGCGGAGGGGATCGTGAGAACCTGGCCCGGATGGATCAGGTCTGGATTGGAGATCTTGTCGCGGTTCGCCTCGTAGATGATGGTCCACTTCTGGGCATCACCGTACTCCCGCTTGGCGATCTTGGACAGGCTGTCACCGGACACGACCGTGTAGGTCCGCTTCGAAGCCGTCGGAGCTGCCGGCGCAGGCGCGGTCGAAGAGGCCCCGCTCTGCACCTTCGAGAAATCGGCGCGCGGCTTCTCCTTGCCGCCGAACAGTTTATCGAGAAGTCCCATGGTATCCTCTTTTGCGCGTTGCGGGTCGGGTGGCCGGGAATTCGACTCGCATGATAGGTCCGGCACCCGTCGGCGACTGTGATGTGGGGCACCAACCCCGACCTGCCGACTCTTTCATCCCGCCTTCACACTCTCCTCATGGCCCGCCTCCCACGTTGGATCGGACACTCCCAGCGAGGGCATTATGACCATCCCGGGCTTCTCCTCGATCATGGTGCCGCTCGACGGCTCCGATGCCGCGGTGCGCGCGGTGGCAGTGGCGGCGCGCATGGCGATCTTCCGCCGCGCTCGCCTCCACCTGGTGGGCGTGTTCCGCCCGGCGGCCCCGATCGGCACGGGCATGGCGGCGGTACCCGCGCCGAATGAGTTCTTCCGCGACGACCTCCGGTCCCACCTCGAGAGCGTGGCGCACGACGTCTCCGTCTTTCATCGCATCCGCCCCGAGCCGGTGCTGCTCGAGGGGACCGGCAGCGTGGCGTCGCAGCTCCTGGAGTATGCGACGCTGCACGCCATCGATCTCGCCGTGCTCCGCACGCATGGCCGCACCGGCGTCGGCCGGCTGCTCCTCGGCAGCGTGGCCGACGGCCTCATCAACCAGGGTCTTCCCTGCCTGCTCCTCCGCGATCACGATGCCCGCGGGGTCACGCTGGAGGCAGAGATGCCCGGCATCTTCCGCCGCATCCTCGTTCCGCTCGACGGAAGCTCGGATGCGCGCTGCGCCATCGACCTCGCCCTCTCGGCGGCAACACCGGCCGTGAGCGAGATCCGTCTCGTGCTCGTCGTTCCGCCGCGGGACCTGCCCCGTCCGGGCGCGCCGGAGGCGGTACGGTCGGCTGCGCGGAATGCGTCGCTCGAGGAGTACCTCGAGGCCGAGGCGGCACGCATCGAGGAGCATGGCGTGCGCGCCCGCGGATTCACCATCATCGAGCGGTCCCCGGCTGCCGGCATCCTGACCTGTGTCGAAGCGCAGCGGATCGACCTCGTAGCGATCGCATCGCATCATCGGAGCGAGGCCGGCCGCCTCTTCACGGGGAGCGTCATGGACCAGCTGGTCGGCCGGTCGGAGGTTCCCGTGCTGGCCGTGCGGGAGAACCGGGGGCTGGAGGTGCTGGAGTCGGATGTGAAGGCGCGGGAGGGAGGGCGGGCCAGCGCCCAGCGCGCGACCGGCTGGAGCACGATGGTTCCGGCCATGCGGCTCTCGGGAGCGTCGACCCGCTAGTCGGCAGCCTCCGGACCGGCGACGGTGACCTGTTCCCGGGCGATGACCCAGGCACCGTTTTCCCGCTTCCAGGTGGTGCGGAAGGTGCCGTTGACCTGCACCGGAGCGGCGTCGGCCATCGTCAGCATGTAGGTATACCTCCCGGTGCCGACGAAGCCCTCTCCGCTCTCGGTGAGGCTCGTCTCGCTGATGACCAGATCGCTGAGCGCGGGGAGGGAGGGCGCTGCCCATCGGTCGCGAATCTCGTCGCGTCCCGTATAGGTGGAATCCGCGCTGACGACGGCATCCACCGCATAGAGCGCGGCGACGGCAGCCGGATCGTCGCCGTTCCAGGCGGCGATCACGCGCTCGGTCTGCCGCTCGACCTCCGCGCGCTCCGCCGCCACACTATCGGCGCGGGCGGCGGCGCTCGTATCGCGCTCGCGTGAGTCGGACGTGCAGGCGCCGGCGGCGAGCGCGAACGCGCACGCGACACGAACGAACGGCGTGATTCGCGGCATGAGGCCTCTCATCGTGACGGCTCGCTGGTTCCCTACTGCCCCATTCCGACCACAACCTCCACGCTGTCTCCCGCGCCCATCGTCAGGACCGGCACCCCGTGCCGCGTGACGAACATCGTCGTGCTGTCGGGGCGCATGATTTCGGCGCGCGCGTGGTAGCGGCTGCTGTCGATGTAGAGCTCCGGCGGAATCTCGAGCGAAACATGGTACGGCGGCCCGCCATCGATCTTCGTCTTCTTCTCGGCCACCGTGGTCGCGGCGGAATCCCCCTTCGTGACATCCACGATCTGCACGTCGAGCTCGGAGCCCGAGGGCACCATGATGCGCTCGCGGTAGGTCACGCTCACCGCCACCCGCTTGGGCGTCGCGGCGACGCTTCGCTCCCCATCCGCACCCCTGCTCGCGCTGGCACACGCGAGGCCGGACACGATCGTGCTCAACAAGGCGATACGGACGGCCACTCCCATACCAACCTCCTCGCGAGAGATCCGCGGCCGAAAGGCTTCTGCTGCGGTGAGATACGATGGCAGAGGCCGGGCGCGGTCGCTGTGACGCGGGTCCGGCGTTCCGGAATGGAACCTGCTCCGGGCTGAGCAGGATCAGGCCCGGGGTGCCCCTGGGGACTTTCGCCCCTTTCCGCGCGTCCGCGCCGGGGGCCGTCCGCGAAGGAACGGGCGCAGAACGGCGGTGAGATCTCGGCGCATCGCCGCCGTCGGCTTCTCATCTTCGAAGGCGGAGCCCAGCAGCGAGCCGGTGAGTGTGACCTGCACGGCGCGCGCAAGGCTGACGACGTCCGTGAGGGGGTCGAGCTCGCCCGCTTCCACCGCCTCGGACAGCCACCGTTGCAGCCGCTCGCGGGCAATCTTCGCCTGGGCGGTCAGGTGCCGATGCATCTCGTCGTCGGTGAGATCGAGCTGGAGCCAGGCCAGGTGGTGTGCGATCCCGCCCGGTGACTCGCCCATCTGAGCGAGACAGGCTCCGTAGGCATGCACCGCGGCGAGCGGCGAGCGGTGCGATGCACGGATCTCGTCCAGCATCGTCGCCGAGCCCTCGGTGAGCTGTCCGGCGATGGCGCGAAGGAGCCCGAGCTTCGAGCCGAAGCGCTGCACGAGTGCCCCGGCGGTCAGCCCCGCCTCCCCGGCGATTTCGGCGAGCGTGAACTGCTCCGGGCCGACGCGCATCATCACGCGGTGCGCGGCCGCGAAGATCTCCTCGTCGGACGCCTTGCGAGGCCGCGGACTCATGGCGCTTGACAGTTATTAAACGAGAATTTAGATAGTATCTGCATGGTGGTTTAGTATAACCGGCCGCCGCGCCGCTCACACTGACGGCGGCAGGGAGGAGGCACCGATGAAGCCGCTCGAGGGAAAGGTCGCCGTCGTCGCGGGCGCCACGCGGGGTGCCGGGCGCGGGATCGCCCGGATGCTCGGGGAGGCTGGCGCCACGGTCTACTGCACGGGGCGCAGCAGCCGGTTGCAGGCGAACACCAGTTCCCATCACCATGCCGGACGCCCGGAAACGATCGAGGAGAGCGCGGAAATGGTGGACGCCGCGGGCGGGCGCGGCATTGCCGTGCGGGTGGACCATGCCGAGGAAAAGGAGGTGGCCGGGCTGTTCCGCCGGGTGAAGCGGGAGCAGAAGCGGCTCGACATCCTGGTGAACGTCATCACCGGGCGACCGGTGAAGGCGTGGGGACCCTTCTGGAAGTCGGACGTCGCCGATGGGCTCGACCAGCTCGCCGGGTGGCTCGGGCCGCATGCGATCACCATCAAGCATGCGGCTCCACTCCTGATCGCGGGCAGGTCGGGGCTCGTGGTCGAGATCGTCGAGCAGCATACCCTCGGGCACCACGGCCAAGCCTGGTTCGATTTCTTCGAGGTGGCGCTCAAGCGGCTCGCATACGTCGCCGCCGAGGAGCTCGCACCGCACGGGGTCGCGGCCGTGGCGATCACGCCCGGCTTCATGCGGACCGAAGAGATTCTCGAGCAGTTCAAGGTGACGGAGGCGAACTGGCGCGACGCGGTGAATGATCCGGCACCGAAGAGCTACGGGTGGGCAGGCTCCGAGACGCCGTGCTTTATCGGCCGCGCCATCGTGGCGCTTGCGTCTGATCCGGAGGTGATGCGAAAGAGCGGAGGGCTCTACAGCTCATGGGAGCTGTCGGAGGAGTACGGCTTTACCGACGTCGACGGAGAACGCCCGCACTTCTGGCGCTACTGCGAGAAGGAGTTTCCCCACCTCACGAACGGCAGGCCGGCCACCGGCCGAATCTGGGCTGTCACCGCGCAACCGTGAGGCGCCGGGTGCTGCGTTCAGCTCCGGCCCGGCGCCTGGGGACGGCTGCGGCGCCCGCCGTTCGACGGAACGGTGGCCGGCTTGCCGCGCGTGTCGGGATCGGGACGGGCGGCCGCGCGCGCAGCACCTAGCGCGCTCAGCGCCGCATGAACCCGCGCAATCGCCTGATCGGAGGGAAGCCCGCGATCCATCAGGCCGGCGAGGACGAAAAGCGGCACCGCGAGCGACTGCCCCGACGGGGTCGTCTGCGCGAGCGCGCTGATCGCGCCACCCGCTCCGTGGCGGATCACCAGCTCGGCCGCTTCGGTCTCTTCGTCCGCCGGGTCGTCACGGCCGCCCTGGACGAGCGCCGCGCGCGCAGCTCCCAGCCGATTCGCGTGCCGCGAGATCCCGGTTTCGATGTCCGCCGGCGGAACGCCCTTCGCCGCGAGCTCCAGCGCCCGGTGTTCCAGGGCCTGCGCCGGGAGTTCGTTCGCGCGTGCCTCTGCAATCCGCCCAAGGACCCGCTCCGCGACATCCGCGGGGAGCACGGCACGGAGCCGGACCGACGGGTCCGCGGCCGGCGCCTGGGCTGAAAGGGGAAGCGCCCCCAGCAGGCAGACAGCGATGGTGAGCGCGAGCGGCATGCGGCGCACGAAAAGGGGTGCCATGAAAGTCTCCTGGTGTACCCTGAAGACCCCGCCAGCACCCCTTCCGGTCACTTTTCCGGCCATCTCGTCACTCGACGATCAGGATGCCCGCGGCCCCCCCGAATTCATCGGTGGAGCTTGGAAGTCCAGGCGGGACAATCCATTGGCCGCCATCGACGCGCAGGTTGACCCGGTGAATCCCGGCCGGTATGGGCACGGTCGCCGTCCATTCGCGCTGCCCGGACCTGACGAGGGCGATCGGCTCCCACCCGGTGAAATCACCCATCAGCTCCACGGCCGCCGCGTCGAGCCCACCAAGCGTGATACGCGCTGATCCATTGTCGAGCCGCTCGAAGGCGAGGCCCGGCGCACCCGGCCGGACCGGGGGGAGCAGCAGATCGAGCGGTTCGTTGATCCGTCGTGCCCGCGAAAGACGTCCCGTCGACACCCGGACGCCGAGCGACCCGAACGTTCCCGACGGAAGCCCCTGCGCGTAGTCGGCGGGATACGCGCCACCGGCAGCCGTAAGCGCCAGCCGGTCGTGGATCCACCAGGCGATGCTCGCACCGCCCCACCCTTCTGCGGCCGCGTCGTCCGGCCGGAACCAGTGGCGCAGGCCGCCATAGGCCACGACTTCGAGCGGCCCCCGTTCCATGCGGAACGCGCTCTCGGCCTCGGCAAAGCGCAGATCGTCGTTCACCCGCGAGCCCGTCAGGGCAAGGGACAGCGTTCCGGGCCCGAGGCGCGCCCATCCCCCTGCCTCCACCGCCAGTGTGCCCCTCCACTCGAAGCCATCCCATGAGCGGCCGCCGTTCGCACCGATCCAGCCACCGTGCACGGCTCCGAAGCGGTGGAGCCGCGCGGCGCCGGCGAACTCGCTGCTGCCGCCACCGTCCTCATGCCGGGTACCGCGGAGCCGCCCTTCGAGCTCGGGGCGGAATCCGCGGACCGGACCCAGGTACGTGGATCCGGCGATGTGCCCCTGCACGCTCCAGACATCGCCGGGAAAGCGCGTCACGGCGCCTCCGGCGATGAAGGATTGCCACGGACGGATCACCTGAAGACTGGGCGCAACCGAGAGGCCGGTGGAGGGTGACCCTTCGGAGTAGGAAATGCGTGTCGCGGCACCATCGAGCGTGCCGGCCACCTGAGCGGAGAGAACCGATGAAGAAGGGAGGAGCAAGAGCGTACAGAGCAGGACGAGCCGCTGAAGACCGGTGATCATCACCTCAGGGCCGACTCGGCCGGGCCTTCACGGGAGGATCGGTGGGGCGCCCCTTCCCCGGGCTTTCAGCCGGCGGCGTGCGAGCCGGTTCGGCAGGACGCCCGGTGGCTGGCGGCTCGACGGGGCGGCCGCCGCTGGGCGATTCAGCCGCGGGCGGGTCGGCGGCGGCGCCGCCACGCGGAGGAGTCGAGACGTTCCCGCGCCCCGGCTGCTGATCGGCCGCCGAGGCGGGCCCGACCCCCGAGGCACCGCCGCGCCCATGCGCGCGGGGCAGCGTGCGATACTGGGCATCCGCTGCACGACGCTCGGCGAGGCCGAGAATGACGGTCGCGGCACGATCCACCGGAATCCCCTGCGCAACCAGGTCGGTCAGGACCGCGAGCGGAAGGAGGGCGGAGCTCTCCCCGCGCGCGCGTTTCACGCGAGCGAGCACATCGCCTTCGGCGCCGGCCCGGAGCGCGCCGACCCCGGCCACGAGCTCGGCCTCGCTCGCCGCGGGGCCGAG
>JAICNA010000238.1 GCA_025928955.1 Gemmatimonadales bacterium
CGCATGGGAGGGATCATGCCTGCAATTCCGCACTCATGACGATTCCCCTCCACGGTGACGCTCACCGGTGAGGGGTGAGGAAGGTCACGAGCGCCGCACCGCCATCATGAGTGAGCGCCGGTCCTTGAGCGTGATTTCCCGGCGCGTCACGTCGATGATCCCGCGATCGACGAGGTTTCGCATCGTGCGTGACACCGTCTCGCGGCTCGAGCCGATCATCTGCGCGATGGTGTGGTGGGTCAGCTTGCGCGTGATGCGATCGCCTCCCTCGTCGTCCGCCATCCGCAGGAGGAGGTGCGCCACCCGGCCGTTCACGTCCAGCAGGACAAGGCTCCCGATCTTCTCGTCGGCCCGGCGCAGGCGCCGCGAGATCTCCTTGAGGAGCGAGATGGCCACCTCGGGCGACTGGCGGAGGCGGGCGTGAAAGTCCTCGCGCCGGAGCACGAGCAGGTTCGAGTCTTCCATCGCGATCACGTGCGCCGACCGCGGCTCTTCATCGATCACGGACATCTCACCGAAGAAACTGCCCTCGCCGAGCACCGAGAGGATCACCTCCCGGCCGTCCTCCGCGATCAGGACGACCTTCACCTGACCGGCGGCGACCAGGTACATCGCATCGCCCGGATCGTCCTCGAAGACGATGACGCTGCCCTTGGGGTAACTGCGCTCTCGTGCCAGGTCGGCGAATGTCTGGATGTCGGCCTCGGAGAGGCCGGAGAACAGCGGAACCCTCTTCAGAACCTCGACGGGGGAGAAAGCCAAGGTCGCCTCGCGGTGCCTGGGGGAGTGGGAATCTCGCAAGTTCAAGTGCGGAAATTATTTGCGATTGGAAGGACTGTCAAATGGGTGAGCGGCGAGGGGCAGCGGGCGACCGGCGTCTGACAGGGGTGCCGGGGCCTCGGTGACGGACGGACGCCGTCCCGCTCGCCGCCCGTTGCCCCCGGGCGCTCCACTCGGCTAAATTACCGGGCTACCGAAGGTTGGGACTCGCCCGCCGCCGCGGGCTTTCAATCAGGAGTGACCCGTGAAGGCCGATCTGCATCCCCAGTACAAGAAGCTGACCGTCATCTGCGCCTGCGGCAACCAGTTCGAGACGCGCTCCACCTCGGACAACATCCATGTCGAGGTATGCGCGCAGTGCCACCCGTACTTCACCGGCAAGCAGCGCCTCGTGGATACGGCCGGGCGCGTCGACCGCTTCCGCCGCAAGTACCAGAGCGAGCCCGCCAAGGCCTAAGCCATGGAGGCCAGACTCCGCCAGGCGCTGCAGCGGGCGGAGGAGATTGCCGACGCGCTCGCCGATCCAGAGGTCGCGCGAGACCAGTCGAAGCTTCGCGCGCTCGGTCGGGAGCACACCCGCCTCACTCCCGTGGTGCGCGCAGCCGAGCGGCTGCGGCGCCTGCAGGACGATCTCAAACAGGCTCGGGAGATGGCCATGGAGGCCGATCCCGAGCTTGTCGCTTTGGCGAATGCCGACCTCGACCGGATTCCCGCCGAGCTCGAGCTCGTCGAGGCGGAGCTGCACGACCTCCTGCTTCCGCGCGATCCTCACGACGACCGGGATGCCATCCTCGAGCTGCGCGCCGGGACCGGCGGGGACGAGGCTGCGCTCTTCTGTGCCGATCTCTTCCGGATGTACCAGCGGTTTGCCGAACGGCGCGGGCTGGCCTGGGCCCCGATGACCGTGAGTGAGGGGAACGTCGGGGGCATCAAGGAAGCCATCGTCGCCGTGCGCGGCCCGGATGCGTACGGCCTGCTCCGGCGCGAGTCCGGCGTGCACCGCGTGCAGCGCGTGCCCGCCACCGAGACACAGGGTCGGATCCACACCTCTGCGGCGACCGTGGCCGTCCTGCCGGAAGCGGAGGAGGTGGACGTGAAGATCGATCCGAACGAGCTCAAGATCGACGTGTTCCGCTCCTCGGGACCCGGCGGGCAGAGCGTCAATACGACCGACAGCGCGGTCCGGATCACCCATCTGCCGACCGGCCTCGTCGTGCAGCAGCAGGACCAGAAGTCGCAGCTGCAGAACAAGGCCAAGGCACTCGAAGTCCTCCGTGCGCGGCTGCTGGACCGGATGATCGCGGAGCAGGAGTCGGCGCGCGCGCAGGAGCGGCGGGCCATGGTCGGCACCGGGGACCGTTCCGGGAAGATCCGCACGTACAACTATCCGCAGAGCCGTGTGACCGATCACCGGATCAACCTCTCGGTGCACAATCTCACGGACGTGCTCGGCGGCCGCCTCGACGAGATCGTGGATGCGCTCCGGATGGCGAGCCGCGCGGAGCAATTCGGTGACTGACGGGGCGACGCGTACGATCGGCGATGCACTGGATGCCGCCGCGTCGCGCCTGCGGTCCGCCGGCATCGCGGAGCCCCGGCGGGAGGCGGAGCGCCTCTGGGGAGGGCTCAGGCGCGAGGGTCGGAGTGCCGCGATCCTCGCCCGCACCGAGCCGCTCCACCGGGAGGACGACCGCGTGTTCGCGGATGCGGTACGGCGGCGGGCGTCCGGTGAGCCGCTCGCCTACGTGACGGGATGGTGCGGATTCCGCCATCTCGAGCTCCGCATCGACCGGCGCGCGCTCATTCCGAGGCCCGAAACCGAGCTGCTCGTCGAGCTGCTTCTGCGGCGTGTTTCCGGCGGGACGATCGCGGACATCGGGACCGGCTCGGGGTGCATCGCCCTGAGCCTCCTCACCGAAGGGCGGTTCGGACGCGTCATCGCCATCGACCGATCACGTGCCGCGCTCGATCTGGCGCGCGAGAACGCGGCGCTGGTGGGCAGCCGGCCCCTGTTCGTGCGTGGCGATCTCGCCACGTCGCTCCCCGC
>JAICNA010000022.1 GCA_025928955.1 Gemmatimonadales bacterium
CACGTCCAGCTCCAACGCGACGATCCCCACCAACATGGAAGTGGCGCAGCGCAACTTCGGCGTGCCGAAGCAGATCGCCGGCTTCGTGATCCCGCTCGGCGCCACGATGAACATGAACGGCACCGCGCTCTTCGAGGGCATGACGGTGCTGTTCCTGGCGCAGGTGTTCGGCCTCGACCTGTCGCTGGCCCAGCAGGCGGTGGTGGTGGGGATGTGCGTGATCACGGCGATCGGCGCGGCGGGCGTGCCCGGCGGCTCGATCCCGCTCCTCGTGATGGTGCTCATCATGGTGGGCATTCCGGGGGAGGGGATCGCGCTCATCCTGGGCGTGGACCGGATCCTGGACATGTCGCGCACGGTGCCGAACGTCACCGGGGACCTGCTCACCTCCATCGTGATCACGAAGAGCGAAGGCCTGCCGCTCAACATGCCGACCGACGCCGAGCTCCGGGCGATGGACGCCGCCTGATCGCTACGTCGCCGGCGCCTCGACCGGCGCGAGCGTGCCCTCCATCGAGGTGACGAGCGTCGCGACCGTGGCATCGCCCGTCACGTTGGTGACCGTGCGCAGCATGTCGAGAATGCGGTCGACGCCGAGAATGAGCGCAATGCCGGCACTCGGGACACCGACCGATTCGAGAATGATGACGAGCATGATGATCCCGGCACCCGGCACGGCAGAGGTCCCGATCGACGCCATCACGGCCGTGAGCAGGATCGTCAGCTGTGCCATCATGCCGAGCTCCATGCCGAGCGCCTGCGCGATGAAGACCGACGCCACGGCCTGGTAGAGCGCCGTCCCATCCATGTTGATGGTCGCGCCGAGCGGCAGCACGAACGACGAGATCTCCTCGGGAATGCCGAGCTCCTGCTCGCACCGCTCCATCGTCACCGGCAGCGTGGCGCCGCTCGAGCTCGTGGAGAAGGCGACGAGCTGCACCGGGGCCATGCCGCGCGCGAACCGCCCGATCGACATCGGGGTGAGGAACCGCAGGATGGAGCCGTAGACGATCGTGACGTGAAGCAGCAGGCCCACCACCACCACCGCGCAGTACGCGCCCAGCGCGCCGATCAGCCGCACGATCCTGCCGAGATCGTCTCCCGCCACCGAGGTGATCGTTCCGGCCATCAGGGCGAAGACCCCGATGGGCGCGAACAGCATGATCACATCCACCAGGCGGATCACGACCTGGTTCACGCCCTCCACGACGTCGAGCAGCGGTCTTGCCGTATCCCGCGGTATCAGGACGATCCCGATGCCGATGAACAGCGCGACAAAGACGACCTGCAGCATGCGGCCGTTGTCCGACGCGGCCGCGAAGAAGTTGTCCGGGACGATGTCGACGAGGATCTGCAGCGGCCCCCGCTCCTGCGCCGATTCCGCCGCCGCCTCGCGCGAGGTCGCGTCCTCGGCGTACGCCGCCTGCAGCTCGTTCCGCATCCCCTCGGGCACGAACCGTCCCGGACGCACGATGTTGACGAGCGCCAGCCCGATGACGATCGCGACGGCCGTGGTGGCGACGTAGATGGCGATCGTCTTGCCGCCGATGCGGGAGAGCTTGCGGAGGTCGCTCAGCGAGGCGACGCCCGTGATGAGCGAGGCCAGCACGAGCGGAACGGCGATGAGCTTGAGGGCGTTGAGGAAGACGGTGCCGAACGGCGCGATCCAGTCGGCGGTGAACTCACCCCATCCCTGCGCCGCCGCGAGCACTCCGAAGAGGAGGCCCGCGACGAGGCCCAGAATGATCCGCCAGTGCAGCTTCCGATGCCAGGGCTGGTCAGCCCTTTCCAACGAGGGCCTCGGCCTTGGCTTCGATCCCCGCCAGCAGCTGGTCGTAGGATGCGGTGAACTTCTTCACCCCTTCTTCCTCGAGCTCGCGGGTCATCTGCGCGAGGTCGATTCCCGATCGCTCGAGCGCCGCGATGTCACGGTCGGCGCGCTCCATCGCCTCACGGATCCTGACCTCGGGCTTTCCGTGGTCGCGGTACGCATCGAACGTCTCGGGAGGAAGCGTGTTCACCGTGTACGGCGCGATGAGCGCTTCCACGTAATACGTATCCGGGTACTTCGGGTCCTTCGTGCTCGTGGACGCCCAGAGCGGCCGTTGCAGGCGCGCTCCCTGCGCGGCGAGCGCCCGCCACCGCTCCGAGGCCATCGTCTCCTCGAAGAGCGCGTACGCCTTCGCCGCGTTGGCGATCGCGATGCGCCCGCGGATGCCGTGCGGATCGCCGATGCGGTCGAGCAGCGGGTCGATCTTGGTGTCCACGCGGCTCACGAAGAAGCTGGCCACCGAGTTGATCCCGTCCACCGACTCGCCCCGCGCCACTCTCGCTTCGAGCCCCCGCAGGAACGCTTCGATCACCTCGGCGTACCGGGCGACCGAGAAGAGCAGCGTGATGTTCACGCTCACGCCCGCTGCCGTCGCCTGCTCGATCGCCGGGAGGCCGGCGGCCGTGCCCGGTATCTTCACCAGCACGTTCGGCCGGCCGACCAGCTTCCAGAGCCGCTGCGCCTCTTCGAGCGTCCCCTTCGTATTGTTCGCCAGCGTCGGGGCGACCTCGATCGAGACCGTGCCGTCGCCGTTCGCCGCGTGCTCGTGCAAGGGGGCGAAGAGGTCGCATGCCGCGCGGATGTCCTCGATGGCAAAGGCGTCGAAGATCTCCGCGTGGTGCTTCCCCTCGTCGGCGAGCCGGCGCAGGTCCTCGTCGTAGAGCTGGCTTCCCGACACCGCCTTCTCGAAGATCGTCGGATTCGACGTCATGCCGCGGAGGCCGTCCTCGGCGATGAGCCGCGCCAGCTCGCCTTCACTCACGAGGTCGCGCGTGATATGGTCGTACCAGGGGCTCTGGCCGAGCTGGCCCAGCCGGATGAGTGGATTCGTCACGATGCCGTCCTCCCGAGCGCGCGCTTCACCGCCTCGACGGCGGCGGCAGGCGTCAGCTTGAACTCCTTGTAGATGATCTCCGCCGGCGCCGATGCGCCGAAGTGATCGATGGCGAGCATCTCGCCGTCCTCGGTGACCCACTTGAGCCATCCGAACGGGCTCGCCGCCTCGATGCCGACCCGCGCGCGAATCGACGGCGGCAGCACCTCGTCGCGGTACGCCTGCTCCTGCTGGTCGAAGACGTCCCAGGACGGCATGCTCACGACCCGCGCCCGGACGCCGTCCTTCGCGAGGAGCTCCGCCGCCTCGAGCGCCACGGTCACCTCGCTGCCCGTGGCGATCAGGATCGCCTGCGGACCGCCGTCGGGCTCGTGCAGGACATAGGCGCCGCGCCGGGTGCCGTCGGCGGACTTCACCTTCTGGCGGTCGAGAATCGGCAGCTTCTGCCGCGTGAGCACGAGCACCGTGGGCCCGTCGGTCCGCCGGAGCGCGGCCTTCCATGCCTCCACGGTCTCGTTCGCGTCCCCGGGACGGAAGACCGAGACACGCGGGATGGCGCGGAGCATGGCGAGGTGCTCGATCGGCTGGTGCGTCGGCCCGTCCTCGCCGAGTCCGATCGAATCGTGCGTGCCGATGAAGATGATCGGCAGCTGCATGATCGATGCGAGCCGGATCGAGGGCTTGGCGTAGTCGGTGAATGCGAGGAAGGTGCTGCCGTACGGCCGCACGCCACCGTGGGCCGCCATCCCGTTCATCGCCGCCGTCATCGCGTGCTCGCGGACGCCCCAGTGGAAGAGGCGTCCGCTCGAGATCGGCGAGAAGACCGGGTACCCCTCGATGGCGGTGCCGGTGCTTTCGCTCAGGTCCGCCGAGCCGCCGACCAGCTCCGGTACGGCATCGAGGAGGGCCTTCAGCGTCTTTGCGGACGCCTGCCGGGTCGCGATGGCGCCGTCGGCCGCCTTGAACACCGGTAGCTTCGATTCCCACCCCGCCGGCAGCTCGCCGGCCATCGCGCGCCGATACTCGGCGGCGAGCTCCGGGTGCGCATCGGCATACCGCGCGAGGAGCTCCTCCCATTCCTCCTGGCGCCGCTCGCCGTCCGCGACCGCTTCGCGCCAGTGCTCGAGCGCGTCTTCGGGAATGAAGAACGGCTCCTGCGGCCACTCCATGATCTCCTTCGTCCGCTTCACCTCGTCCTTGCCGAGCGGAGCGCCATGCGCCGCAGCGGTGTTGCTCTTGGTCGGCGCCGGGTTCCCGATGACGGTGCGAAGCACGATGAGCGACGGGCGCGCCGACTCGCGGCGGGCCGCCTCGAGCGCCAGGTGTATCGCGTCGAGGTCGTTGCCGTCGGCCACGCGCTGCACATGCCAGCCGTACGCCTCGAACCGGCGGCCGACGTCCTCGCTGAAGGCGAGCGCCGTGTCACCGTCGATGGTGATGTGATTGTCGTCGTAGATCATGCAGAGACGGCCGAGCCGGAGGTGACCGGCAAGGCTCGCTGCCTCGCTCGAGACGCCTTCCATGAGATCGCCGTCGCTGCAGAAGCCCCAGACCGAGTGATTCACGATCTCGAAGCCGTCGCGGTTGAACCGCTCGGCGAGGATCCGCTCGGCGATCGCCATCCCGACCGCGTTGCCGAACCCCTGCCCGAGCGGCCCGGTCGTGGTCTCCACGCCCGGCGTGTGCCCACGCTCGGGATGCCCGGGCGTGCGCGAGTCCCACTGTCGGAACTTGCGGATCTCGTCGAGGGGGAGGTCGTAGCCGGTGAGATGAAGGAGCGAATAGAGGAGCATCGACGCGTGCCCGCACGAGAGCACGAAGCGGTCGCGGTCGTCCCAGCCGGGATTGGCCGGATTGTGCCGCAGGAACCGGTGCCAGAGCACGTACGCCGCGGGAGCGAGCGCCATCGGCGTGCCCGGATGCCCCGAGTTCGCCGCCTCCACCGCGTCCATGCTGAGTGCCCGGATCGTATTGATGCTGCGCCAGGCGAGGTCTTTCGAGGGACGGGCTCTCTTCTCGGCGGATGCGGGGGCAGGTGCTGAGGACATCGGCGATGCGGCTCCTTGAAGGCGCGGATGGGGACATGGAATCTAGGCGATCGTGCGGACCCATGCACGGGCGCTGCGCGCGCGGCAACAATTATCTTTCCCGGCGATGCCCTCCACCTACGAGATCCACGAAGTCGCCGAGCTCACGGGACTGCAGGCTGCGCGCCTCCGGGTCTGGGAGCGGCGATATGCCGTGGTGCGCCCCGTGCGGCAGGCGAACGGCTATCGCGCGTATTCGGCGGAGCAGGTGGAGCTCCTCCGCGCGTTTGCGAGGCTCATCGCCGCGGGTGAACGGATCGGGGACCTCGTCAACGAGCCGGTGGAGTCGGTGGTGGCGCGGGCCCAGGGGCGGGATCCGGCGGCGTCGCCCCACGCGGTGCTGCTCGACGCGGTCAAGGCATTCGACCGGGACCGGCTCGAGACCCTCGTCGCGCAGCAGCTCGCGCTCCGGAGCCTCGCCGATTTCGCGGAGGCCGTCGCCATGCCCCTCGCCCGGGACATCGGAGAGCTCTGGGCGCTCGGTCGGCTGCCGGCTGCGGCCGAGCACCTCGCGACCGAGGTGGTGGTACACGCACTCAAGGGAGGCCTGCGCGGCGGGAGCGGGCCGCTGATGCTGTGCGCCTGCCTTCCGGGCGAGCGGCACGAGTGGGGGGTGCTCACGGCGCTGGCCCGGGTGCGGGAGCGCGGCTGGCGGGTCGTCTATCTCGGATCCGACCTCCCCGCCGCCGAGCTCGCCGAGGCCGCCTGGAGCATGAGGCCGGCGGTGGTCGGGGTGAGCTCGGCGGACCCCCTGCTCGTGCAGTCACAGCTGACTCATCTCGGCGGGCTTCCGGTGAAGCTTCCCCCGGGCACCCGCGCCGTGGCGGGCGGGGCAGGCATGGAGCCCCACGCGCGGCTGCTTCGGACCTACGGATACCGGGTCGGACTCGACGGACTGAGGGAGATAGCCGAAGGAAACCCGTAAATCCCTGCCGTTCTGGCTCCCATCTTGCTACATTAAAGAGTTGTTCACAGGACCGGACTCGGTCCGCAGTCTTCTTCAACGTGGTTTATTTGTGGCTCGCAGATCCAGAAGAGGTTCACAGGCAGTACCGCCGGCGGGATTTCGCCGCTCCCCCGGCCGCAGCATGCAGTCTCACCGCGAGTGGCTCCTCGCATTGCATGGTCCGGTCTGCGCCTACTGCGGTACCGAGACCGCTCCCGAAATGATCACCCTCGATCATGTGCGCCCGCGCCGGGGTCAGACGGCTTACGACCGTCCCGACAACCTCGTGTTCGCATGCCGGGATTGCAACGCTGCCAAGGCGGATACGCCGCTGGTCGCGTTCCTGATGCAGCGCCGCTCGCGCGGCGTGTTCCTGCTCCACTACGGAGAGCACCTCTCGGAGCCGCTGAAGGAACTGGCGCGGCAGGCCTCCGAGCGGCCGATCCTGCCGAAGGACGCCTAGGCGCCCCGGCGGTATGATCGCAAAGGCAAAGGCCCGCACGAATGGTGCGGGCCTTCGTTGTTTCCGTACCTGCATCCCTTCAAGGACTCTTCCGCAGATTACGCAGATGACACAGATCGATCGATGCATGGGCGTCGCTCCGCAATCCGGACAAACAGAAAATCGTTCCTGTTTGTCACCGCGAAGTTCCGCGCAAAAGGCGATCGATCTGTGTCATCTGCGTAATCTGCGGATCCCTCTGCCCGCGTCACCTGCGGATTCACCCTTTTGCTTCACCCGCGACCTGCATGGTCGGCGGAGCTTCGCGCGAGCGCCGCATCTCGAGAGCGGCCGCGACGATGCGGGTCTGCTCCGCGGCGTGGGCCGCCGGGTATCCCTCCGCGGGGCTCGCCCGCTCGGGCCGGCCGACGTACTCGAGCTCGACGCCCTCGCCGAGCAGCGCCCCGAGCCGGGGCGCGATGTAGGTCCAGGCGCCCATGTTCTTCGGCTCTTCCTGCGTCCACACGAGCTCGGTGAGGCCAGGATAGCCGTCGAGGACGGCGCGGAGGTCCTGCTCGGGGAAGCTGTAGAGCTGCTCGATCCGCACGATGGCGGGCCGGTCCTCGCCGAGCTTCTCCGCCTCCGCGAGGAGATCGTAGTACACCTTCCCGGAGCAGAGGACGACACGCGTCACCTCCGCGGCGCGCGCGCGGGCGGCCGCATCGTCGATCACGGTCTGGAACCCTCCCTCGGCGAGATCCTCGAGGCGTGACGCGGCCGCCGGGAGGCGGAGGAGGCTCTTCGGCGTCATGACGATGAGCGGCCGGAGCCG
This sequence comes from Gemmatimonadales bacterium, assembly GCA_025928955.1. Lineage (GTDB taxonomy): Bacteria > Gemmatimonadota > Gemmatimonadetes > Gemmatimonadales > GWC2-71-9 > CAMLLJ01. The sequence goes on from JAICNA010000022.1 coordinate 7,193, forward strand.
CTCGTTCCGCGCCTGCCGGCGAAGCAGGTGGAAGTACTGGGCCGGCGTGCTGCAGTTCGCGACGCGCAGGTTGTTCTCCGCCGCGAGCTGGAGGAACCGCTCCAGGCGCGCGCTCGAGTGCTCGGGCCCCTGGCCCTCATAGCCGTGGGGCAGGAGGAGCGTGAGGCGCGAGGTCTGCCCCCACTTCGAGAGGCCGGCGGCGAGGAACTGGTCGATCATCACCTGCGCGCCGTTGATGAAGTCGCCGAACTGCGCCTCCCAGAGGACGAGCGCCTCCGGGGCCGCGACGCTGTAGCCGTACTCGAAGCCGATGGCGGCGAGTTCGGAGAGCGGGCTGTTGTGCAGCTCGAACGGCGCGATCGCCCCGGCGAGGTGCCGGATCGGCGAGTACTCGGCGCCGGTCTCCACGTCGTGCAGGACGAGGTGCCGGTGGCTGAACGTGCCGCGCTCGGTGTCCTGGCCCGTGAGCCGGAGCGGCACGCCCTCCACCAGCAGCGATGCGAAGGCGAGGGCTTCGGCATGCCCCCAGTCGATCGCCGCCTCTCCCTTCTGCAGCGCGTCACGCCGCCGCTCGAGCTGCTTGCCCAGCTTCGGATGCACGTGGAAGTCCGCCGGCCAGTTGAGCAGCTGCTCGTTGAGCCCGATGAGCTGGTCGGCGGGGACGGCGGTGTGCACCATCTGCGACGGAAAGATCCGGCGCTCCGTCGTATCCGGCTGCACGTGCTGCGATCCCGCCTGTCCCTTGAACGCCTGCTGCAGGTCGAGAAGGTGCTGGTAGGCCGCGTCGTAGCGCGCGTCGGCATCCTCCGCGGTCAGGACGCCCTGTTCCACGAGCGTCGCCGCGTAGCGCTGGCGCACGGTCGGAAGGTCGCGGATCCGCTCGTACATCTTCGGCTGCGTGTACGCCGGCTCGTCCCCTTCGTTGTGGCCGTGGCGGCGATAGCCGACGAGGTCGATGAGCGCGTCCCCGCCGAAGCGCTCGCGATACGCCATCGAGAGCCGCACCGCGGCGAGGCACGCCTCGGGATCGTCCGCGTTCACGTGGACGATGGGCACGTCGAACCCCTTGGCGAGGTCGCTCGCGTACCGGGTCGAGCGCGCGTCGCGAATGTCGGTAGTGAAGCCGACCTGGTTGTTGGTGATGATGTGCAGCGTTCCGCCCACATCGTAGCCGGGGAGGTTGCCGAGATTGAACGTCTCGGCCACGACGCCCTGGCCGGCGAATGCGGCGTCGCCGTGGATCACGATCGGCACGGCGACGGTCGGGTCGAGATGCGGTTCCGCACTCCGGCGCTGGGTCTGCCGCGCGCGGGCGCGGCCATCGACCACGGCCCCGACGAACTCGAGATGGCTCGGATTCGGCGAGAGCGTGACCGTGACGGCCCGCCCGCGCTCGGTCGGGAACGCGCCTTCGGCCCCGTGATGGTACTTCACGTCCCCGGTGCCGGTTTCCCCTTCGTCATCGGTGCCCAGCGCCTTCTTGCCCCCCTCGAACTCGGCGAAGATCGTCTCGTAGGGCCGACGCACCGTGTGCGCGAGCACGTTGAGCCGGCCCCGGTGGGCCATCCCGAGCACCACCTCGCCGGCGCCGGCATCGGCGGCGAGGTTGATGAGCGTGTCGAGCATCGGCACCAGCATGTCGACGCCCTCGATCGAGAAGCGCTTCTGCCCGAGGTACGCCTTGTGGAGGAACCGCTCGAACGACTCGACCTCGATCAGGCGCTGCAGCAGCGCGAGGCGCTCCTCCTTCGACAACGGCTGGCGGAACGCGCCCGACTCGATCTTCTCGCGCAGCCACATCCGCTGCTCGTGGCTCGCGATATGCTCGATCTGATAGGCGATCGTTCCGCAGTACGCCGCGTCGAGGTGCGGCAGCGCCTCGGCGAGCGTGGCACCGGGGACGTAGACGCGGAGCACGCTGCAGGGAATCGTCGCCATCACCTCCGGCGTGAGCCCGAGCGACTTCGCGTCGAGCGCCGGATCCCCGGTCGGCTCGGTGCCGAGCGGATCGAGGTGCGCGGCCAGGTGCCCGTGGGTGCGGAACGCCTTGATGAGCGCCATCGCGGCGGCGACGTGGGCGAGGCTCGCGGTCGACGCGGCGGGAGCGGCGGGAGCGGCGGTAGCGGCGGGAGCGGAGGTGGCGGCCGTGGCGGGAATGGCAGGCGCGGCATCGGCGCGCACGCCCATCTGCGCGGCGACGGCGTCGTAGAAGCCGTCCTTTCCCTGCAGGAGCCCCTCCAGGGTGCCGAGGAACTGGCCGGACTCGGCGCCCTGGATGACGCGGTGATCGTACGTGCTCGTCACCGTCATGACCTTGCTGAGCCCGAGCTCGCGGATGCGCTCCGGAGCCGTCGTGGCGAACTCGGGGGGATAGCCGATCGCGCCGACGGCGATGATGCTCCCCTGACCGGCCATGAGGCGCGGCACCGAGGCCACCGTCCCGAGCCCGCCGGGATTGGTGAGCGACATCGTGGCGCCGGCGAAGTCGTCCGGCATCAGCTTGTTGGTGCGGGACTTTTCGACCAGCGATTCATATGCGGCATGGAAGGCCGCGAAGTCCATCGTCTCGGCGTGGCGGATCACCGGCACGACGAGTCCGCGGCTGCCGTCCTTTCGCGTCACGTCCACCGCGAGGCCGAGATTCACGCCGTCGGGCGCGACGCGGTAAGGAACCCCATCGTGCATGGCGAGGGTGTGGCCCATGACCGGATGCTGCTTCGTGGCCTGCACGATCGCGTAGGCGATGAGGTGGGTGAACGAGACCTTCGTGTCGCGACCGGCCGCCTGCAGTGCCGCATTCAGCGACTTGCGCGCCGCCTCGAGCCGGGCCACCGGAAGCTCGCGGAACGTCGTGGCGGTCGGGACGGTGAGGCTCTCGTTCATGTTCTGAACGAGGCGGGCGGCGGGTCCCTTGATCGGCTCGCCTGCGGGGGCCGTCCGCTCGGCCGGCTCCTCTCGCTTCGAGCCCCCGTTCGGGGACGGTGGAGCCGGCGGCGGGACCTCGCCGACGACGCCGCTCTCGAACAGCCGCCGCCATCCCTCCCCCACGGACTGGGGGTTCTTGAGGAACTCCTCGTACATCGCCTGCGCGAAACCGGCGTTCGCGGTCTCGAAGACGTTGGGATCCACGGACGACTCCTGCCCGGATTGATCAGAAAGGGTGCTGCATCCGGGCGAAAGATAACGCCGGGGTGGGGCACCGGCAGACCGGGAAAACGGGGTATGCCGCCTTCAATGCGACGTCAGATGGTCCGGGGCTCGGAGGCGACGAACGACCGGTACCGCTCCGCCTCGATCCGGACCCGGTCCTCGGTCCAGCCGAGCTCGCGGCCGAGCAGCTCGGCGGTTCGCTGGGCGGCACGGAGGCCGCGATCCCGGGTCTCGAAGTAGAGGTGGATCCGGCGGACGAGGACGTCCTCGACCGTCTGGGCCAGCTCGCGCCGGACGGCGTGAAGCACCTCCGCCTCGAGCGCCGGATGCGCGGGGTGGAGCCGCTCGAAGAGCGCACGGTTCGCGACGCCGAGGTTGTAGATGCCCGCGGCCTCGGTGCCGTAGTGCCGCACGAGGTGGTCGGCGACGGCGACCGGCAGGCCGAGCTCGGCGCCGCGGCGGCGGAACGACTCGAAATCGGCGGTCTCCCCGCCGGGAAGCGGCTCGGTATCGGTGGGCGCGCGCGGTGCGCGACGGCGGAGCCGCCGCACGACTTCGTCCACGACCTCGGCGGCCATCGAGCGGTAGGTGGTGAGCTTGCCGCCGGCCACGGTGACCATCCCCGCCGGCCCCGTCACGATCGCGTGCTCGCGCGAGACCGAGGAGGCGGCGGCGCCCCCTTTCCCGCCGAGGAGGGGGCGCAGCCCCGCCCAGGTCACGCGCACGTCCTCTTCGGTGAGATGCGCGTTGGGGAAGCGGGCGTTCGCGGAGCGGAGGAGGTAGACGAGGTCGTCGCCATCGGCACGGACCTGATCGGGCGTCCCGCCGTCGTCGGTGTCGGTCGTGCCGATGTAGGCGAGCTCTCCCCAGGGGAGGACGAACATCACCCGCCCGTCCACCGGGCTCAGGAAGGCCACCGCGTGCCGGAGCCCGATGCGGTCGCGCGCGACCATGACGTGCACGCCCCGCGTGGGCCGCAGCAGTGGCGGCACCGTCGGATCCTCGAGCCGCCGCAGCTGGTCGCACCAGGGACCGGTGGCATTGACCACGACGGTCGCCTCGACGACGCCCTGACGCCCCTCGATGAGATCCTCGACGACGGCGCCGGCGATCCGGCCCTCGCGGCGGTGCAGCGACACGACCCGCATGTGGTTGGCGATGCGCGCCCCATGCTGTGCCGCGGCGCGTGCGGTGGCGACGACGAGGCGCGCGTCGTCACATTGCGCATCGGTGTATCGTACGGCACCCGTGAGCCCTCGCTCCCGCAGCATCGGCTCCGCTTCGAGCACACCTCGCTTGCTCAGTACCCGATGCCGCCCCACATTCCGGAAACGGGCGAAGAGGGAGTAGAGCCCCACGCCCGCGGCGAGCTTCCAGAGCGGGATCCGGTCCCCCCGATGGACCGGGAAGAGGAAATCGAGGGGATGCACGAGGTGGGGCGCGATCCGGAGCAGCGTCTCCCGCTCGCGCACCGCCTCGAGCACCAGTCCGAGATGGCCCTGCTCGAGATAGCGGATGCCGCCGTGGACGAGCCGGCTGGAGCGGGAGCTCGTGCCGAAGGCGAGGTCCCGCTGCTCGACGAGGGCGGTGCGCAGCCCGCGCATGGCGGCGTCGCGGGCGATTCCCGTTCCGGTGATCCCGCCGCCGATCACCAGCAGATCGACGTGCTCGGCCGTCAGGCTCTCGAGCGTCGCACGCCGTGAGGAGCGTTTGCCCTGACTCTGTCCCCCATCACTGCGGGCATCCGGACCAGCACCTGGTTCGCGTGGCACGCTCACCGGCTGGTCCCCGGGATGCGCGTGCTCGACGTGGCCGGCGGCGAGGGGCGGCATGCGATCGCCGCCGCCGCGCGCGGTGCGGACGTGCTGCTCGTGGACCGCGACCGTGCCGCGCTCGATGCGGCAACGACGGCCGCGCGTTCCCTCGGCATGACGATCCGCACGCGGCTCATGGACCTCGAGCAGCCGTGGACCGATCTCGGTGTTTTTGATGCGGTTCTGGTGTTCAATTATCTTGACCGATCGCGGATGGGCGATGTGCGCGCGGCCGTTGCGCCGGGCGGGATCCTGCTGCACGAGACGTTCCTCGACGCGCAGCGGGCGCAGGGCTGGGGCCCCGACAGTCCGGAGCATCTCCTGCATGCCGGCGAGCTCGCGAAGCTGGCGGCGCCGCTGACGGTGCTGCACGGCCGCGAGGTGCTCGAGCCGGTGGAAGGGAACCGCTGGCGCGCCGTCGCGAGCATCGTGGCGCGGAATATAAGGTAGGGCAATCCGATCGGAGCAGTGATGCTGAACCCCACCGCAGGGCGGCGCGTCGCCGTCGTCGCCGGAGTGCGCACGCCCTTCGCACGCAGCGGAACGATCTTCCGCGACGTGCCGGCCGTCGCCCTCGCGCGGTATGCGGTGAAGGAGCTGATCTACCGCGCCGAGATCGATGGCCGCGAGATCGACCAGATCGTGTTCGGGCAGGTGATCGCCTCGGTGCTCACGCCGAACGTGGCGCGCGAGGTGAGCCTCCTCCCGCAGTTCCCTCCGACGATTCCCGCCTACTCCCTGAACCGCGCGTGCGCCTCCGCGGCGCAGGCCATCGAGAATGTCGCGACGCAGATCGCGATGGGGCATGCCGATGCGGGCATTGCCGGTGGCGTCGAATCGCTGAGCGACATCCCCATCCTGCACTCGCGGCGCTTCAGCCGCATCCTCATGGACGCGAGCAAGGCGCGCTCGGTCGGGCAGCGGCTCGGCGCGTTCAGCCGCGTGCGGCCGAAGGACCTCGTGCCGGTCTCGCCGGCCATCGCCGAGCCGTCCACCGGCGAGTCGATGGGCCAGTCGGCGGAGAAGATGGCGAAGGAGAACGGCATCCCGCGCGAGGCGCAGGACCGCATCGCCCTCATGAGCCACCAGCGCGCCGCCGCGGCGACCTCCGACGGACGGCTCACGGCCGAGATCGTCCCCTGGCTCGGCGGGCGCGACCTCGACCAGGTGACGACCTCCGACAACGGCATCCGGCCCGACACCTCGCTCGAGGCACTCGGCGCGCTCAAGCCTGTGTTCGACCGGAAGTACGGGAGCGTGACTGCCGGGAATTCCTCTCCGCTCACCGACGGCGCCGCGGCGGTCCTGCTCATGGCGGAGGAGAAGGCGGTGGCGCTCGGGTACGAGCCGCTCGCGTTCATCCGGAGCTTCGCGGTCGCCGCCGTCGATCCGAGCTGGCAGCTGCTGATGGGTCCCGCGCTCGCCGTGCCGAAGGCGCTGGAGCGCGCCGGCATCGGCTGGCGAGACCTGGGGCTGGTCGAGATCCACGAGGCGTTCGCCGCGCAGGTACTGTCGAACGTGCAGGCCTGGGGCTCGGCGGCGTGGGCCGACCGGCTCGGGCTCGCCGCCCCCCTCGGCGACGTCGACTGGGACCGGACCAACGTGATGGGCGGGTCGATCGCCATCGGCCATCCCTTCGGGGCGACGGGCGCACGCATCGTGACCACGCTGGCGAACGAGATGAAGCGCCGCGACGTCGAGTTCGGCCTCATTTCCATCTGTGCCCAGGGCGGGATGGGGTACGCCATGGTCCTGGAGCGATGATGATCATTCCCGAGCACGAAGGCACGAAGGCGCGAAGGCGCGAATGGATGCACGGAGCTCGTTCGCGAACCGAGCGTGTCGTTCGTTCGTGTGTTCGCGGACCTCGGTCTACCGCTTCGCGCCTTCGCGCCTTCGCGCCTTCGCGTCCAGGAAAGACGTTCCAATGACCGCGTTCAGCGTCGAGAACGAGAACGGCATCGCGGTCGTCACGTTCGACCTTCCGGGCGAGCCGGTCAACAAGCTCACCGGCGACGTCATGGACGAGTTCGGGTCGCTCCTCTCGCGGCTCGGCGAGGACGGGATGGTGCGTGGCGTGGTGCTCATCTCGGGAAAGCCGGACAACTTCATCGCCGGCGCGGATATCGAGCAGTTCTCCCGGCTGCGCTCGGCGGCGGAGGCGTCGGCGCTGAGCCGCGAGGGCCAGGAGATCGCCGACCGCGTCGCCGGCTTTCCGAAGCCGTTCGTCGTCGCCATCCACGGCGCCTGCCTCGGCGGCGGCTTCGAGCTCGCGCTCGCCTGCCACTGGCGCGTGATCAGCGACAGCCCGAAGACCCAGCTCGGCCTTCCTGAGGTGCAGCTCGGCATCCTGCCCGGGGTGGGCGGCACGCAGCGCCTGCCGCGCCTCGTCGGGGTTCGCGCGGCGCTCGACATGATCCTCGCCGGGAAGAGCGAGCGCGCGGACAAGGCGTATCGGCTCGGCATGGCGGACGAGATCGTTCCGGAGAGCATCCTCCGCCAGACGGCGATCGCCGCGGCCGAGCGCATCGTTCGCAACGGCCCCCCGCGCCGGGCGCACAAGGGGGGCGCCCAGGCGCTCTTCCTCGATCGCACGCCGATCGGCCGCCGCATCGTCTACGCCCAGGCGGAAAAGCAGGTGCGCGAGCGGACGGGCGGGCACTACCCGGCGCCGCTCGCGTCGATCGAGGCGGTCAAGACGGGGCTCGAGCGCGGCCTGAATGCGGGACTGAAGGAGGAATCGCGCCTCTTCGGCGAGCTCGCGATGACCGACGTCTCGCGTAACCTGGTGCAGATCTTCTTCGCCACGACCGCGCTCAAGAAGGACGACGGCGTGCCCGGCGCCGCCGCGCTCAAGGTGTCGCCGGTGCGGCGCCTCGCGATGGTCGGTGCGGGGTTCATGGGCGCGGCGATCGCCGGGACCGCGGTCCTCAACGCCGAAGTGGAAGCGCGCCTCAAGGACGCCGACCTGCCGAAGGTGGGGAAGGGGATCCGCGGCGCCCGCCGCATCCTCGATGACCGCCTCAAGCGGCGCCGGCTGAAGCAGCCGAAGTACGAACAGCTCGTCGCGCTCCTCTCCGGCGCCGCGGACTACAGCGGGTTCCTCCGCGCCGATCTCGTGATCGAGGCGGTCTTCGAGGATCTCGACGTGAAGCGGAGGGTGCTCGCCGAGGTGGAGCGCGAGACCCGCGACACCGCCATCTTCGCCACCAACACCTCTACGATCCCCATCGGCAGCATCGCCGCGGGGTCGGCGCGGCCGGAGCAGGTGATCGGCATGCATTTCTTCTCCCCGGTCGAGAAGATGCCGCTGCTCGAGGTGATCCCGCACGCCGGCACCTCCGCGGAGACGGTCGTGCGCGCCGTCCGGTTCGGGCGGAAGATGGGAAAGACCGTCATCGTCGTCGGCGACAGTCCCGGCTTCTGGGTGAACCGGATCCTGCTGCCGTACATGAACGAGGCGGGCATCCTGGTGCGTGAGGGCGTCCCGATCGACCTCATCGACCGGACGATGACCGAGTACGGCTTCCCGGTCGGGCCGGTGACGCTGCTGGACGAGGTGGGCCTCGACGTCGGGGCGAAGGTCGCGAAGGTGATGCACGGCGCGTACGGGGACCGCCTCGAGCCGTCCGATGCGCTCGAACGGATGCTCGCCGACGGCCGCCAGGGCCGGAAGAACGGGCGCGGCTTCTACGAGTACCGCGACGGGAAGAAGGCGGGGCCGGATGCGTCGGTCTATTCACTGCTCGGAGTGACGCCGCAGGAGAACACCCCGGCGGCGACGGTGGAGCGGCGGCTGCTCTACGCGATGCTGAACGAGGCGGCGATGGCGGCGCACGAGGGCGTCATCCGGACCCCGCGCGACGGCGACATCGGCGCGATCTTCGGGATCGGCTATCCCGCCTTCCGCGGCGGCCCGCTCCGCACCATCGACACCCTCGGCCCCGCCCGCGTGGCCGACACGCTCCGCGAGCTTGCCGGCATCTATGGCCACCGCTTCCGGCCGTCCGCGTCGCTCGTCGCGATGGCGGACCGGGGGGAGAAGTTCTATCCGGAATGATTTGATCGAGAACCACGGAGGCGCGGAGGCACGGAGGTGCCCGGAGGCGGAACCGCGATGATGAATAACAAACTGCGTTTCTATCAGACCCACTCTTCCCGCAATGTCCGCCCCGCACAGCCCTCCGCGTCTCCGCGCCTCCGTGGTTCACGATCCAAGCCTCATTTCACCACGTAGGCCTCCATCGCGAAGTACTCGGCGAGGCCGAGCCGATCGAGGAGGGCGGCGGTTTCCTTGTTGCGGGCCTCGACGCGCTGCCAGAACTCGCGCTCGTCGTGCCCACCGGGGAAGGGCGCAGCATCCTTCTGGGACTGATGCTTGAAGATCGCGGAGATCTTGAGCTTCAACTCCTCCTGTGAGAGCGGGACCAGCCAGGTGGCCTCGGTCACGGGCCACTCCTGCCAGGCGCCCCGGTAGAGCCAGAGCTCCGGCCGTGCCCCCGCCGAAGGGTACAGGTCGGCGATCGCCCCCTCGACCGCCTCGAGACACATGCGGTGCGTGCCGTGGGGGTCGCTCAGGTCGCCGGCCGCGAAGATGATCTCCGGCTGCACTTCCTCGAGCAGCGTCCGCACGATCGCGACATCCGCGGGTCCGATCGGGTCCTTCCGCACCTTGCCGGTCTGATAGAACGGCAGGTCGAGGAAGCGCGCGTTCGCCGCCGAGAGTCCCAGCGTCTCGATGCCGCTCACCGCCTCCGCCTCGCGGATCAGCCGCTTCAGGTCCTGCACTTCCTCGAGGTCCACCTCCCCCGGTGACTTGCGCGCCAGGAACGCGCGCACGCGACCGGCGAGCGGGGAGACACTCGCCACGTCGAGGAGCTTCTCGCGGGCCAGCCGCTCGAGCAGGTCGACGTACCGGCGTACGTCGTGATCGAACACCGCGATGTTCCCGCTGGTCTGGTACGCGACCACGATCTCGTTCCCGTTCTCGACGAGCTTCCTGAGCATGCCGCCCATCGAGATCACGTCGTCGTCGGGGTGCGGGGAGAAGCAGACGATGCGGGCACCGCGGGGAAGCTTCGACCGACCGCGGATCTTCGCGCCGAGCGCGTTGAAGACGATCCCGTTGATGGCCCCTGCCGCACCGTGCTGCGCGAGCAGCGCGGAAAGGTGGTGTTCCGCGTAGTCGCTGCCGGTGAGCTTGAGGATCGCCTTGCCGGTGCGCCGCGCGAGCCAGACGACCGCCTGCACCGCGAGCTCCGGCGTCCACTCCACCTCCTCGACGATCCACGGCGTCGCGTAGCGCGTCAGCTCCGCGGCGGCGGCCCCGTCCACGTAGAACGTCGTCGAGGGGTGGCGCTGCAGCACCGTCGCCGCGACCGCGACGTCGACCTCCCCTTCGACGGCGCGGCGCACGATCCCCGCCTTGTGCTCGCCGGTGGCGAGGATCACGATCTCGCGCGCGTCGAGGATCGTCGCGACGCCCATCGTCACCGCCTCGCGCGGCACGTTCTCCTCGCCGAAGAAGTCCGCCGCCGCGTCCTTCCGCGTCACGGTGTCGAGTGTCACGAGCCGGGTGCGCGTCCCGAAGCCGGAGCCCGGCTCGTTGAACCCGATGTGCCCCGTCTTGCCGATGCCGAGAATCTGCAGGTCGATGCCGCCGGCGCGCGCGATCGCTGCTTCGTACTCCTCCGCGTACTGCGCGATCGCGTCCCGCGGAAGGTCCCCCCGCGGGATGTGCACCTTCGCCGGATCGATGTCGATCTCGCCGAAGAGGTTCTCCCACATGAACCGGTGATAGGAGTGAAGGTTTCCCGGGTCCATCGGGAAGTACTCGTCGAGATTGAACGTCTCGACCGAGCGGAACGAGAGCCCCTCCTCGCGATGCATCCGCACGAGCTCGCGGTAGACGCCGACCGGCGTGGAGCCGGTGGCGAGGCCCAGCACCGTGGGGAGGCCGGCCGCGGCATGCTCGCGAATCAGGCGGGCGATGCGGCTCGCCACCGTCAGCGCGAGCGCGTCCGGCTCGTCGATCCGGACGACGGGAATGCGCGCGGGGTCGCTCACCGGCGGCAACCCGTGTCGTAGACCATGAGGCGGTGTTTCGGGTCGTACTCGCCGGCCGTCGAGTCGGGGACGAGCGCCGCGATGTAGCATCCGCGCCGCGTCGCGGCGAGGGCGATCCCGGGGCCGATCGGATGGCCGCGCAGCGTGATGCGGCTGGAATCGCTCACGACCGCGCCGCCCTCCACCGCGATCTCGACCCGTCCGGTGTCGGGATCGACGGACATGTCGATCGTCGGCCCACTCACCCAGGCGGGGGCGAGGGCGGGGTCCGGCTCGACCGGTCCGACGACGGCGCCCGTCGCCGGCTCCGCCGCGACCCAGCGTGAGGGAGGATCGTCGTCGTCGGACCGGCGAGGTCCTCGCCCCGCGAGAAGGGTCTGCCCGTCTCCGCTCCAGAGCACCCGCCAGCCCGCGAGGAGGGGAAGGCGGCGCTCCGTTCCGGTGGCCGCATCCATGATTCCCAGCTGCGCGAGGCCGGCCATGGCGGCCATGCCGCTCGCCGGAAAGCCGGCGTCCCGCGCCTCGTCGACGGACACGCCGAGGCGCTCCGCGACCGCGCGGAAGGAATCCGCGGGGACTTCGTCCTGCTCGCCACCGCGGATGATCATCGCCGCGCCGAACGCGACCTGGCTCCAGTCCGGTGAGGGCGCCGCGTCCCAGATCGAGTCGAGACGGACCACGAGGCCCGTGGACTCCGAGGCGAACAGCATTCCGTCGAAGAACGGCTCGTTCTCGATCGAGCTCCAGTCCTCGACGACGATCATCGCATTGCCGTCCGAGGGGAGCAGCCACTTCGCCATGGCGATCATGCCGCGCTGGCCCTCGTTGACCCGGATCACCGAGATGAGGCCGGGTGGGGCCGAGTCGGGGACGAGGGTGTCGGCGCCGGCTGCCGCGCCATCGGCTCGCTCCCGCTGGCACGCCGCGAGGAGGAGCAGGAGGATCATCATCGTGGAAGTACGAAGCAGTCCGGGCATGGGGCCTTGTCGGCTGGGGCAGACTGCAAATGTATCTTTACTCCCGCCGTTCGTCTCTCGCCTCGGAGAATGCATGCCGATCCAGCCGGTCGCCGACCTCGAAGCGGATGCGACCGCCGAGGCCGGCGCGCGCTTCGTCGAACTCGCCGCGGCGTTCCTCGCCGAGAGTGCGGGCGGCAACGCGGTGGTCTCGACCGCCACGCCGCCGGCGTCGCTCGCCGCCCGCTTCGACGAGCCCCTCCCGCGGGAAGGCCGGCCGCTCACCGAGGTGCTTGGGCGCGTGCGCGACGACGTTGCCGCCGAGTCCATTCGCCTGAGCCATCCGATGTACCTCGGCCATCAGGTGAGCGCCCCGCTGCCGGCCGGGATCTGGACCGAGGTCGTCGCCTCGGCGATCAACAATTCGCTCGCCGTCCGCGAGATGTCACCGGCGGGCACGGTGGTGGAGGCGCAGGTGATCCGGTGGATGTGTGAGCTCGCCGGCCTTGGCGAAGAGGCGGGCGGCACCTTCACGTCGGGTGGGACGGAGGCGACGTTCACCGGGCTCCTCGCGGCACGCGCCGCGGCGCTCCCCAACGCGTGGGAAGAGGGCGTCGGTGCGGCGCCCCCGGTCGTCGTCTGCGGCGAGCATGCGCACTACGCCGTCTCGCGGGCCGTCGGGGAGCTCGGCCTCGGCATGAAGCAGGTGGAGCGCGTGCCCTCGCGGAGCTTCCGCATGGACACCGCGGCGCTGGAGCGTACGCTCGGCCGGCTCGCCGCCGATGGCCGCCGCATCATGGCCGTCGTCGCCACCGCCGCCTCCACCGCGACGGGATCGTTCGACGACCTCATCGAGATCGGCGCACTGTGCGATGCGAGCGGCATCTGGCTGCACGTGGACGCGGCGCACGGTGCGTCCGCGCTCCTCTCCCCGGCGCACCGCCACCGCCTCCGGGGCATCGATCGCGCCCGGTCGATTGCCTGGGACCCGCACAAGATGATGCTCCTCCCACTCTCGGCCGGCATGGTGCTCGTCCGGCGCGAGGCCGACCTCGAGGCGGCCTTTGCGCAGCAGGCGCCCTACCTCTTCCATGGAGCGGAGGGGCGGCGCTGGGACCAGGGCACGCGGAGCTTCCAGTGCTCGCGCCGATTCGACGCACTGAAGGTGTGGGTGGCGCTCCAGCGATACGGCGCCGACGGCATCGCCGCGCTGCACGACCTGCTCTGCGACCGGGCGCGCGAGCTGCACTCGGCCATCGTCGCGCATCCGGCGTTCGAGCCGCTGCACGAGCCGGATTCGAACATCGTCTGCTTCCGTTTCGTGGGTCAGGGCGCCGACTCGCACGTGGTCGACGACGCGAATCGCCGGTTGCGCGAGGCGTACAACCGGAGCGGCGCGGGGTGGATCACGCTCACGCTGCTGGAAGGACGGCCGGTGCTTCGCGTCACGGTGATGAATCCACGGACGGAGCGGGCCCACCTCGACCGCCTGCTGCTCGGCCTCGCCGAGGAGGGCGCGCGCCTGCTGGCCGGTGCTTCGGCATAACGGTATCTTCGCGCCATGACCGCTTCGCTGCCGCCCGCGATTCCCGCTGCCGATCTCGCTGCGCACCCGGTGGAGCGCGCGGAGACGATTCCGAGCGCCTGGTACACCGATGCGCGGTTCGCGCAGGCCGACCACGACTGGATCTTCACGCGGACGTGGCAGGGGATCGGGCATGCGGCGCAGGTGGAGCGCCCGGGTTCGTATTTCCTCGCTGCGATCGCGGGCGAGCCGGTCATCGTCGTCCGCGGGAAGGACGCGGTGCTGCGTGCCTTCTACAACGTCTGCCGCCATCGCGGCGGGCCGCTGGCGCTCGAGGACGGATGCGTCAACGCCCTGCAGTGCCGCTACCACGGGTGGACGTATCTGCTCGACGGGACGCTGCGGGGCGTGCCGGCGATGGACCGCACCGAGCTGTTCGACCGGAAGGATTTCGGCCTGGTGCCGCTGCGCGTGGAGACGTGGGAGGGGCTCGTCTTCGTGAACCTCGCCGCGGATGCGCCCCCGCTCGCGGAGTCGGTGGGCGGCATCGCGGAGCGGATCGCCCCCATCCGCCTTGGCGCACTCACGTTCGCGCGGCGCGTGGACTACGAGGTCCGCTGCAACTGGAAGGTGTACGTCGACAACTTCCTCGAAGGGTACCACGTGCCGTACGTGCACCCGGAGCTCGCGAAGCTGTACGACTATACGCGCTACACCACGGAGGTGTACGACCGGTACTCCCTGCAGCACAGCCCGCTCACCGGCGACAATCTCTACAGCCGCGACGACGGGGGCGAAGCATTCTACTACTGCATCTTTCCGAACTTCATGCTGAACATCCTGCCCGGCCGCCTGCAGACCAACCTGGTCCTCCCCGTGGGCCACGACCGGTGCCGCGTGATCTTCCAGTACTTCTACGACGACGTGAGTGGGCCGGGGGCGGCGGCGCGGATCGAGGAGGACCTGGCGTACAGCGATGCCGTCCAGCAGGAGGACATCGGAATCTGCGAGCGGGTGCAGCAGGGACTCGCCTCCCAGGCGTACGACCGGGGACGCTTTTCCGTGAAGTACGAGACGGGCGTCCATCATTTCCAGGAGCTGGTCCGGGCGGCCTACCGCGAGGGAATGGCCCGGAGGCCATCGGCCTGAAACTCCCGCGGACGCCCGCCGTCAGGACATCGGCTCCCATCACAGCATCGACCCGCTCCCGGACTCCCATGCGCATCCTCACCTATGGCCTGCTGAGCGCCGCGTTTCTTCTGCCAAGCGCGGCGCACGCGCAGGGAACCGCGGAGACACTGGCTTCGTACCGCCGTGCCCGCGCCGTCCTCGATTCGGCGATCGCCGCGCACGGCGGGCTGCAGCGCCTCGCCGGCCTGCGCTCACTTTCGATGCGGCACGACGGAATGAGCCACTGGCGGAACCAGAGTCCGAGCGCCCGGCCGCCCTGGGCGACGACGGCCACGCGCGGCCGCCTCGTGCTCGACTTCGCCGGGCAGCGGGCCCTCTGGGAGAACCAGACCCAGTTTCCCGGCGGCTTTCACAACCATTCGAGGCAGCTCGTCGCCCAGTCGGGCGGATGGTCCGCCAGTCTCATCGAGCGGCGCTGGTTCTCGCAGGACGATGCCACGGGGAACCAGCGGCGCAACCTCATGCGGCGACTCCCCGCGTGGAATCTCCTGACCGCACTCGAGCGGGCGCCGCAGCTCCGGTACCAGGGAGCCGCGACCGTCGCGGGCCGTCCTCACGACGTGATCCTCTATGCGGCCGCGGAGAACGGGACGCAGGTCGCGTTGTACGTGGATCGGCGGACACGGCTCCTCTCGAAGCTCGAGCAGCTCGTCACCGACGCCCAGGTCGGCGACGCGGCCTTCGAGATCGCGTACCTCGATTACCGGCCCGTCGCCGGGATCCCGCTCCCCTCGCGTCGCGTCGTTCGCCGCGCCGGCGATGTCACGGAGGACATCCGGCTGCTCGATTACGTGGTGGACGGCCCGCTGCCCGATTCGCTCTTCGTGCGTCCGGCGGATTTCGTGGACGGAACCGGGGGCCCGGTGGCGGACACATCGCTCGTGACGCTCGCGCCGGGGGTGTGGCTCGTGCAGGGTGTCGCCGGCGGGAACAACTCGCTCGCCGTCGAGTTCGAGGATCACCTGATGGTGGTCGAAGCGTACGGGTCGGACGCCGCGAGCCGGCGCACCATTGCCCTGCTGCGGAGCGCGGTGCCGGGGAAGCGCATCCGCTATCTCGTCCCGACGCATCATCACGATGACCATACCGGCGGGGTGCGGACCTTCATCGCGGAGAGCGTCGCCGTGGTGACGACGCCGGGCAACCGGGAGTACTTCGAGACGATGGCGCGCGGCACGTTCACCGCTTCTCCGGACGCGCAGAGCCGCGCGCAGGCGCCGCTCCGTCTCGAGCTGGTCACGGGAAAGCGGCGCGTGTTCGCTGACGGGACCCGTCGAGTGGAAGTGATCGACATCGGGCCGAACCCGCATGCCGACGAAATGGTCGTCGTCTACCTCCCGGCGGAGCGGCTGCTCATGCAGGGGGACCTGCTGAACCTGCCGGCCGACGGGCGCATGCGCGCCGGGACGCTCGCCTCGCGGCACTTTCTCGAGTGGGTGGATCGCTCCGGCCTCGCCATCGACCGGATCATCCCGGTGCACGGCCGGCCCCAGACCGTGGATCAGCTGCGGGAGGCGGTCCGGCTCATGGAGCCGCGCGCGGAGTGAACGTCACGCGCTGCTGAAGCGCGGTGCGTACCGGGCGACCGTCGCGACGTCCCGGCTCGAGGCGGCACGAGCGCACCGAGGCGATCGCGGCTGGAATCAGGCCGGCATGGCTCGCCTGCACGATGCGGACGCTTGCCGGCTCCACCCGCCCCAGCGTATCGACGATGTACGCGACGACGACCGCGCCGTCCACGCCGGCCAGTGCCTCGGGCGGCGATTCCGCGGTGCACGAGCGGACGACCGGCTTCTCGGCGAGATCGCGCGCGGCGACGGGC
>JAICNA010000118.1 GCA_025928955.1 Gemmatimonadales bacterium
CCGCGCGATCCCGTCGAAGGTGCCGACGGCCGACGATCTCGGACTCAGCCGCGAGATCCAGAACCTCTGCTACCTGACGAAGGGGCTCGTCGTCGTCACCGGCCCGACCGGCTCCGGCAAGTCCACGACGCTCGCGGCGCTCGTCGACCTGATGAACCGGACCCGCACCGATCACATCCTCACGATCGAGGACCCGATCGAGTTCGTGCACGAGAGCAAGAAGTGCATCGTGACGCAGCGCCACGTCGGCGTGCATACCAGGTCGTTCAAGGGCGCCCTCCGCGCAGCGCTGCGCGAGGATCCCGACGTCGTCCTCGTGGGCGAAATGCGGGACCTCGAGACCGTCTCGATCGCGATCGAGACGGCGGAGACCGGCCACCTCGTGTTCGGCACGCTGCATACGACGACGGCGGCCTCCACGATTGACCGCATCATCGACCAGTTCCCGCCCGACCGGCAGTCGCAGGTGCGCGTGATGCTCGCCGAGTCGCTGCGGGGCGTGATCGCGCAGGTGCTCTGCAAGAAAAAAGGGGGCGGGCGGGTGGCGGCGCGCGAGATCCTGCTCACGATTCCCGCCATCTCGAACCTCATCCGCGAGGGGAAGACCTTCCAGATCCCGTCCATCATGCAGACCAACAAGCGGATCGGGATGGTGACGCTCAACGACTCGCTGCTCGACCTCGTGGACGCGGGCCTCGTCGAGCCGCAGGAGGCCTACATGCGGGCGGCCGACAAGACAGGACTGGCCGCCGCCCTCAAGGCGAGGCGGCACGATGTGTCCTTCCTGGGAGAGGGCTAGCGGAGCGGTGCGCGGCTGACGGCCGGCGCGACGCGGTGAGGGTGACCCCACCGAGGCCTCACGGTTCACCGCTCCATTCGCCACCCCCCGCTCTCCGGTCACGATCGCATGCCTGATTCCCCGATTCTCGTCCTCGTCGCCCCGCAGGACATCGTCAACATCGCGAGCGCCGTCCGGATTGCGAAGAACTTCGGCATCGAGCGCATGCGCCTCGTGAAGCCGGAGATCTTCGACGCCTACCGGATCGAGGGGATTGCCCACAACACGGCGGACCTCGTCGAGCGCATCGAGTTCTTCGACTCGCTCGAAGGCGCGCTGGCCGACGTGTCGTTCACCGCGGTGCTCACGGGGCGGGAGCGGGCCGCGAAGCGGCGGGCGCTCCGGCCGCGCGCCGCAGCCGAGGAGCTCGTCGCGCGAATGGCGACGGGGCCGGTGGCGGTGGTGGCCGGGCGGGAGGACAGCGGGCTCACCAACGACGAGCTCGACCGCTGCCAGCTGCTCGTGACCATATCGACGTCCCCGACCCACCCGTCGCTCAATCTCGCGCAGGCCGTTGCGATCATGGCCCACGAGCTCTGGGTGGCGCGCGGCGGCGACGCGATCCCCCTCAAGCCGCCCCGCAAGGAGGCGGCGCCGGCGACCCACGAGCAGCTCGAGGCGCTCTTCGGCGACTGGGAGCGGGCACTCCGGTCGATCGAGTTCTTCAAGACGCGGCAGACCGAATCGGTCATGCGGTCGCTGCGCGAGATCGTCTACCGGGGTGATCTCGACGGGCGCGAAGCGAGCCTCTTCCGCGCGATGGGCATCGAGGTCACGCGGTTCATGGAACGCACCGGACGAGGGCCCGCGAATGGCGGGTGAATCGGGGCCCGGATTATTCCGAGCGAGCTACTCGGAATACGCATGAGGTCGGGTTGTTTAATGCATGGGCGACACTATACTTAGGCGCGCGCCGGACCCGGGGTCCCTGCATTCCTTCGCCAACTCGTGAATCCCCTCACAAGATGACGCAAGCATCTCCACAGTGGGCTCGATGACGCGGCGGCTCGCACTGTTCGTGGGCGGCGCCGCGCTGGCGGGCATTGCCGGCGTCATGGCATTCGGCGCGCCCACCCGGGCGCAGCAGGCCGGCCCCGCCGTCGCTGATTCGATCGCCTCCACCTATCTCGCCGCGTCCGACACCGCGGACCTCCTGGGTCCGCGCCAGCCGATCTTCTTCCGCCACGATCTGCACGCCGGGCAGTTCAAGATGCAGTGCCAGTACTGCCACTACTCGGTGAACGTGTCGCCCGAGCCGGGGATTCCCTCGGTGGAGACGTGCATGGGATGCCACGCGGTCGTGGCCGGCAGCGACAGCGGCGGCCGGGCCGAGATCCGCAAGCTCCGCACCGCATGGAGCGAGAAGCAGCCCATCGAGTGGGTGCGCGTGCACTTCCTTCCCCGTCACGTCCACTTCCCGCATCAGGTTCACGTCGCGGCGATGGGGCCGAATGCGTGTGCCACCTGCCACGGGGACGTGAGTCGCATGCCCCAGGTGTTCAAGGTCAACAACGTGAACAACATGGGCTGGTGCATCAGCTGTCACGTCGAGCGGCAGGTCACGCGCGACTGTACGGCGTGTCATTACTGATCGGGAGCCGCAATGTCAGACGAAGGTCCGACGCAGACACTCGACCGCCGCAAGTTCCTCACCGTCCTCGGTGTGACGGGTGGCGGTGCCGTGGCGCTGTCCGGCTGCTCGACCTCGCGGGTCGAGAAGCTCGTGCCCTACCTCGTGCAGTCGGAGGATCAGGTGCCGGGGGTGCCCACCTGGTATGCGAGCACCTGCACCGAGTGCGCCGGCGGCTGCGGCGTGCACGTCAAGACGCGGGAAGGTCGCGCCATCAAGCTGGAAGGGAATCCCGAGCATCCGGTGAACCGGGGGAAGCTCTGCTCGCGCGGGCAGGCATCGCTCCAGGGACTCTACAATCCCGGGCGGATCAAGTCCCCGATGCTGCGCAGCGGCGATGGGTTCACGGCGATCAGCTGGGATGACGCCATCGCCCGTCTCGCCACCGAGGTGACGAAGGCGGCGGGGCGGGTCGGGGTCCTCTCCGGCGCCGGCCCCGGGACCTTCTCGGATCTCCTGGCGGACTGGACCGCTGCCGCCGGCGGCACGGTGGTCCGCTGGGAGCCGATCGGCCACGAGCCGATCCGCGCCGCGAGCCGCGCGGTCTTCGGCATCGACGAAGTGCCCGCGCACAATTTCGCCGATGCGCGGTACATCGTCTCGTTCGGCGCCGACTTCCTCGACGGGTGGCTGAGCCCGATGGAGGACCAGCGCGGGTTTGCCGCGTCGCACGGGTTCGACGGCGACAGCGCGCGCTTCGTCGCGTTCGCTCCCCGGCGCGACCTGACCGGCCTCAATGCCGACGAGTGGCATGCCGTGGCGCCGGGGAGCGAGGCGCTGGTGGCGCTCGCCATGGCGAACGTGATCGGGGGCTCGGGGGCGGCGGGCGGATCGCTGGCCGCCTACACGCCCGAGGCGGTCGCGGCGCAGGCGGGAATTCCCGCGGCGAGCATCGAGCGCGTGGCACGCGCCTTCGCCGCCGCGCAGCCGTCCCTCGCCGTCGCCGGCGGGGCGGGGAACCAGACGCGCGGCGCGATCGAGCTCGCCACCGCGGTCCACATCCTGAATTCCGTGGCGGGCAACATCGGACGCACGGTGCTCTTCGGGTCGGGACCGGCGACGGGTGACGGCTACGAGGGGCTCGCGCGCCTGATGGGGGCGATGGACGCGAACCAGCTGGGGCTGCTCCTGGTGCACGATGCGAACCCGGTCTACGCGCTTCCGAAGAGCGCGGGATTCGTCGAGCGGCTCGCCAAGGTGCCGTTCAAGGTCTGCACCTCGCTCTACCTCGACGAGACCGCCGCGGCGTGCGATCTCCTCCTCCCGAATCATCACGCGCTGGAGCGATGGGACGATGCGCGGCCGCGGCCGGGCGTCGTGGGCCTGATGCAGCCGGTCATGGAGCCCGTCTTCGATACGCGCAACACCGGCGACGTGCTGCTGCAGGCGGCCCGGAGGGCCGGGGGCGCCTTCGCCCGGTTCACGTCCCCCGACTACGAGACGCACCTCCGGGACGCCTGGCGTGCCCGGGCCACCGGCGACGCGGACACGTACTGGATCGAGGCGCTCGCGCGCGGCGGCGTCTACGGCGGCGGCCAGCAGGAGGCCACGGCGGCGCCGGCCGGCGCTCCGGCGGCTGCACCTCAGGCGCCCGCGGCTCCGGCACCCGCGCGTCCGTCAGCGGGCAGCCAGCCGGTCACCGCGGCGCTCCCGGCGTTCGACGGTGATGGGGAGTTCGTGCTCGCTCCCTATCCGCACCCGTTCCTCCACGACGGCCGCGGAGCCAACCGGCCCTGGCTCCTGGAGAATCCCGATCCGGTCACGAAGCTGACCTGGCACTCGTGGGTCGAGCTCAGCACCGCGACGGCCAAGCGGCTCGACATCCGACGCGGCGAGATCGTCCGGCTGATCTCGCCCCACGGCGAGCTCGAAGCGCCCGCCTTCCCGTACCCCGGTCTCCACGACGACGTGATCGCGGCACCGCTCGGCTTCGGGCACACGGAGTTCGGCCAGTTCGCGAAGGATCGCGGCACGAATCCGCTCGATCTGGTCGGCCCTCCCGGCAACGCGACGTTCATCCCGTATGTCTCCACCCGCGTCCGTCTGGAGAAGACCGGGCGGTACAAGGAGCTCGCCACGACGGAGGGTAATCCGCGCCAGCTCGGACGCGGCATCGCCGAAGCGATGCCGCTCGATGCGGCGCGGCGCGGCCTCACCGTGCGCCAGGCCTACATCGAGGCCGGCCACGGGAAGCACGAGATCAACACCGAGCTCGAGGTGGAAGCCATCGAGGGCTGGCGCCAGGAGACGATCGAGGCCCGGAAGCTCGGCAACTACGCCACCGAACACCCGGCGTGGGGCATGGCGATCGATCTCTCCCGCTGCACCGGATGCTCGGCGTGCGTCACCGCGTGCTATGCGGAGAACAACATCCCCACCGTCGGCGAGGACGACGTGATCCGCGGGCGCGAGATGACGTGGATCCGCATCGAGCGGTACTGGGAGGATCCGCCGCCGGCGGCGCACGGCGCACCGGCGGCGGGCGGTGACGCGCACGCCGTCGAGGGCGTCACGCACGGGCATCCGGAGGCGCGCTTCATCCCGATGCTCTGCCAGCATTGCGAGAACGCACCGTGCGAGCCGGTCTGCCCGGTCTACGCGGCGTACCATACGCCCGACGGCCTGAACGGGCAGGTCTACAACCGCTGTGTGGGAACGCGCTACTGCGGGAACAACTGCCCGTACAAGGTGCGCTACTTCAACTGGTACAAGTACAACGAGCGGGCGTGGCCGGAGCCGCTGCACCTGCAGCTGAACCCGGACGTGACGGTGCGCGGCCGGGGCGTCATGGAGAAGTGCACGTTCTGCGTGCAGCGGATCCGCGGCGCGCAGCATCAGGCCCGCCTCGAGAACCGGCCGCTCCGCGACGGCGAGTTCACGACCGCCTGCGCGCAGGCCTGCCCCTCGGATGCGATCGTCTTCGGTGACATGCGGGACCCGAACAGCCGGGTCGCGCAGATCCGGAGCAATCCGCGCGGATATCACGTCCTCGAAGACACCAACGTCAGGCCGGCCATCACGTACCTGGCCAAGGTCCTGCACCCGGCGGAGGCCTGACGGATGACCACGTCCGCTCCCGAGCTTCCCGACTTCGCCCCGAAGCTGCGGCTCACGCAGTCGCACGCCGACGTCACGAGCGACGTCGTCGCGACGCTGCAGACGCCGAGCCGCGGCTACTACATGCTGCTCTTCGGCGCCGTGGGGATGTTCCTCGTCGGCCTCATCACCTTCCTCATCCTGGTCAAGGACGGCCTGGGCCACGCGGGATACAACCCGCCGGTGATGTGGTCGGTGTACATCACGACCTTCGTGTTCTGGGTCGGCATCGGCCACGCCGGAACGCTGATCTCGGCGATCCTCTTCCTGTTCCGGTCTCCCTGGCGCACCGCGGTCTACCGCGCCACCGAGGCGATGACCGTGTTCGCGGTCATGACGGCGGGCCTCTTCCCGATCATCCACATCGGGCGGCAGTGGATCTTCTACTGGCTCCTGCCGTACCCGAACGCGCGCTATCTCTGGCCGAACTTCAAGTCGCCGCTCATCTGGGACGTCTTCGCGATCTCGACGTACCTCACGGTCTCGACCCTCTTCCTCATCTTCGGGCTCATTCCCGACGTGGCGGCGGTGCGGGACCGGGTGAAGGGGTGGCGCAAGTTCATCTACGGGCAGCTCTCGCTCGGCTGGCAGGGCACCGATACGCAGTGGCGGCACTACTCGCGCGCCTATCTCTACATGGCCGCGCTGGCGACACCGCTCGTGCTCTCCGTGCACTCCGTCGTCTCCTGGGACTTCGCATCGAGCATCGTCCCGGGCTGGCACGGAACGATCTTCGCGCCCTACTTCGTGGCCGGCGCCATCTACTCGGGCATCGGCATGGTGCTCACGCTGCTCATCCCGCTCCGCAAGGCGCTCCGGATCGAGCACATGATCACGGATTACCACTTCGACAACCTGTCGAAGCTGACGCTCCTCACGGGCACGATCCTCTTCTACGCCTACGCCATGGAATATTTCGTGGCGTGGTACAGCGGCAACATCTTCGAGCAGACCACGTTCTTCCGGCGCGCCTTCGGCCCGATGTGGTGGGCCGGGTGGACGATGATCATCTGCAATGCCTTCGTCTCCCAGCTGCTCTGGTTCCGGAAGGTCCGCACGAACCTCACGTCGCTCTTCGTCATCTCGATCTTCATCAACATCGGGATGTGGTTCGAGCGCTACGTGATCATCGTCTCGTCGCTCTCGAACGACTACATCCCCTGGGCGTGGGACAACATGAACCCGACCTGGGCGGACTGGTGCATCCTGGCCGGCTCGTTCGGCTGGTTCGGCATGTACTTCCTCCTCTTCGCCCGGACCTTCCCGATCGTGGCGATCCAGGAAATCAAGGAGATGATTCCGATGCCGCGGCGGCGCGCCGGGGGAGGGCACCACTGATGCGCCTCCCGATTCCGAAGCGGAAGACCGTGCCGGGCGTGCTCGCCTCGTTCGAGCACATCGACGCGGCGACGGATGCCATCCGCGACCTCCGCGCGCGCGGCCACCGCGACCTCACGGTCTACGTCTCGCACCCGAATCACGAGATCGAGGACGCACTCGGCCACACCAACAGCCCGGTCCGCCTGTTCACGCTCATCGGCGGCCTCACCGGGTGCGCGGCGGGGTTCGGGATGACGATCTGGATGTCGCGCGACTGGCCGGTGCTCGTGGGCGGAAAGCCGATCGCGTCGATTCCGCCGTACGTGGTCATCGCCTTCGAGCTCACGATCCTGATCGGCGCCCTCTCGACGCTCTTCGCGGTGGCGTTCCTCTCGCTGCTCAAGGCGGGCCGCAAGATCGCCTACGACCCCCGCTTCAGCGACGACCGCATCGGCCTCTTCGTCGCGGCGCGGCCGGGTGACGCAGGCGCGCTGGAGCAGTCGCTCCGGGACGCCGGGGCGGTGGAGGTGACCCATGCGGCGTAGCATGCGCGCCCTCCTCGTGGCGGCCGTGGCGCTCGGCTCAGCCGGGTGCGAGGCGTGGTACAACCGGGTCCCGTCGCCCGACCAGCTCTGGTACATCATTCCCTGGTTCGATCACATGATCCAGCAGCGCTCGGTGCATCCGTACGAGAGCGGGGCGGTGCCGCGGAACACGGTGCCGGGCACGGTTCCGATCACCGGGGGCGAGGCGAACTGGGAGGCCGAGTTCAAGGCCGGCAACAGCGCGACGGCGGACCGGCTCGTGAATCCCCATGCGGGGGGAGTGATGGCGGCGGATTCGCTGCGCGACACGGGCGGGCCCGAGGTGGCGAACTTCCCCGGCACGCTGGCGGCGCGCGGAGACTCGGCCTACGGGACCTACTGCGCGATCTGCCACGGCATGACCGGCAACGGCCAGTCACCGATGACGCCGCGGTTCCCGGCGCCGTCGCTCCTCACGCCGCAGGCCCGCGGCCGCTCGGATGGGTACATCTACAGCATGATCCGCTACGGGCGAGGCCTGATGCCGCGCTACGGCGACAAGGTGTACCGTCCCGATGATCGCTGGGCGATCGTGAATCATGTCCGGCGGCTGCAGGCAGGCGGTGCGGGGGCGAGCGCTGATTCCGCCGCAGCCGCCCCGGCGGCTGCGCCGGCCGCGGAGACGAGCCGATGATCGCCGGCCATGTGCACGACCGGATCGTGGCCCGCTCGCTCGCCGGCCGTTATGGCGTGATCCTCGGCGTGGGGGCCGGGCTCGCGATCCTGGGCCTCATCCTGCTCCTCCGCGCCTTCTCGGGCGCCGAGGCGGTGCGGGCGTGGCAGTTGTTCCACGTCAACTGGATCTATTTCACCGGCCTCATGTTCGGCTCGGTGGCCTTCGCGGCGGCGCAGAAAATCACGAACGCGAAGTGGTCAGGCATGGTTGTGCGGTTCGCCGAGGCGTGCATCGCCTTCCTGCCGGTTTCGCTGATCGGGCTCGTCCTGATCTTCACCGCCGGCTACGAGCCCATCTTCGGGCGGATGCACGAGGAGCTGCACGGGATGCAGCACTCGAAGGAGGTGTGGCTCTCGCACGGATTCATGTTCGCGCGCATGGCCATCGGCGTGCTCGTACTCGGCTGGGTCGGCTGGCGGCTCGTGCGGGCCGACATGCTGCCGGACGTCTACGCGGTTCGCTCGGCCGCGACCGGCGGGCGGCGGGCGCTCTTCGAAAAGTGGACGCGCGGGTACGATGGCTCCGAGTACGCGGTGGCGCATCACGACGTAAGGATCCACCGTCTGGCCCCGATCTACGCCGTACTGTACGCCATCGTGATGTCGCTGATCGCCTTCGACATGATCATGGCGCTGCAGCCGCACTGGTTCTCGAACCTGCTCGGCGGGTTCTACTTCATGGGCTCGTTCCTCGGCGCGCTCATGCTGCTGGCGCTCTCGTCCATGTACGGGACGAAGCACCTCGGCGTCGCGGAGATGCACTCGCCCAAGCAGCGGCACGACCTCGGCAAGCTCTGCTTCGGCTTCACCGTCTTCTGGGCGTACCTGATGTGGGCCCAGTTTCTCGTCATCTGGTACGGCAACATGCCGGAAGAGACGGGATTCGTGTACGCCCGGCTCTGGGGTCACTGGCTGCCGATCGGCAAGCTGGTCGTGATCGGCCTGTTCGTCATCCCGTTCTTCGGACTCCTCGGCGTGCTGCCGAAGAAGACGCGCGGAACGCTCGCCTTCTTCGCCACGCTGAGCCTCAC
>JAICNA010000229.1 GCA_025928955.1 Gemmatimonadales bacterium
CACAACGGCGTCGAGCTCGACGCCGCGCCGGTGGACTCGTCCGCGGAGATCTATCGCCAGGTCCGTCCGGACACCGACATCGTCGCGATCGATGAGGCGCAGTTCCTGGATTTCGGCCTGATCGAGGTCGGCAGCGCGCTCGCGGCCGATGGAAAGCGCGTCATCTTCGCCGGCACCGACACCGACTTCCGCGGCGAGCCGTTCGGGCCAATGGGCGCGCTCATGTGCATCGCGGAGACGGTGGACAAGCTCCGCGCCATCTGCGTCGTCTGCGGCGACCTCGCGTGCCGCAACCAGCGCCTCATCGACGGCCGCCCCGCCCGCTATGACTCGCCCACGATCATGGTCGGCGGCCGCGAGAGCTACGAGGCGCGCTGCCGCCACTGCCACGCTGTGCCCCGGGCCGACGAGGATCAGGCGGTACTGGGGTTGCGGGAGGCGGTGGGTCGGTAACTCATGCTCTCCGTCGCCCTCACCGGCAACATCGGCTCCGGCAAGAGCATCGTCGCGGAGTTCTTCCGGCACTGGGGCGCCACCGTGATCGATGCGGATGCGCTCGTGCGCGAGCTGCAGGCGAAGGGCTCGCCCCTCCTCGCCAGGATCGTCGAGCGGTTCGGTGTGGGAATCCTGCGGGCGGACGGCGAGCTCGACCGGGCCGGGCTCCGGGCGCTCGTCTTCGCCGATCCCGGCGCCCTCGCCGATCTCAATGCGCTGGTCCATCCCGAGGTGGAGCGGCGCCGCGCCGAGCTCGTCGCGGAGGCGCGCGAGCGGGGTGACGCCGTCGTGGTGAGCGACATCCCGCTCCTCTTCGAAGTCGGCGACCCCGAGGCGTTCGATGCGGTGGTCCTCGTGGACGCGCCCGAGGCCCTCCGGCTGGAGCGCCTCGTCCGCTTTCGCGGGCTCGATCCGAAGACCGCGGCCGGCATGATCGCCGCCCAGGCGCCCTCCGGGCCGAAGCGCGGGCGGAGCCGGTTCGTGATCGACAACGACGGCGACCTCGAGTCGCTCGAGCGCGCCTCGTCCGCGGTCTGGCGCGCGCTCACCACCCTTGCTTGATTTCCACCAGCGGCGACTCTATCCTCACCGCAGCCCAACCCTCATCCGGGAGTCTTCGTGTCCAACGTTCCGGGCGATCTCCGCTACACCGCCGAGCACGAGTACGTGCGCCAGGGCGATGACCGCGCGGTCGTGGCCGTCGGGATCACCGACTACGCGCAGGGCGAGCTGGGGGACGTCGTCTACGTGAGCCTGCCGAAGGTGGGCGAGACCTTCGAGGCGCACCAGCCGTTCGGGACGATCGAGGCGGTCAAGGCGGTCTCCGAGCTCTACATGCCGCTCGCGGGTGAAGTCGTGGAGATCAACGGCGCGCTCGACGCCGACCCGGCCGTCGTCAATCGCGATCCCTACGGCGATGGATGGATGGTCAAGGTCCGGCTCGCCGATGCCGGCGCCGTCGCGTCGCTCCTCGATGCCGGAGCCTACCGCGCGCACATCGGCGAGTAGGGGCCGGGCGGGACTGGACCAGAGCAGCCGACGCCCCGGGAGGCCACTCCGCGGGGCGTCCGTACTTCGGGCGCCGCCGCGGCGTCCGGCAATCATTCGCAGCAGGAGCAGCGTCATTCCATGACCACCGCGACACCCGCCCAGAAGGCGCGCAAGGGCGCCGACGCCCCCGCCGAGCTCGTTTCCGCCCGCCAGACCCACTTCGCCGCGCGCCACATCGGCCCGCGTGCCGACGACGTCCGCGAGATGCTGGAGACCCTGGGTTACGACACGCTCGATGCGCTGATCGACGCCGTCGTTCCCGACGATATCCGCCTCCGCCGGCCCCTCGCGCTTCCCCCCGGCCGGAGCGAGCGGGAAGTGCTCCAGGCACTCCGCGCCATGGCCGCGCAGAACCAGGTGTTCCGTTCCTATATCGGAATGGGCTACTACGGCACCTTCACGCCCCCCGTGATTCTCCGCAACATCCTGGAGAATCCCGGCTGGTACACCGCCTACACGCCCTACCAGGCGGAGATCGCACAGGGGCGCCTCGAGGCGCTGCTGGCCTTCCAGACGGTCGTCTCCGACCTGACGGCACTGCCGATCGCCAGCGCGTCGCTGCTCGACGAGGCGACCGCGGCCGCCGAGGCGATGCAGCTCACCGCGTCGATGTCGTCGGCGAAGGGGACGCTCACCTTCCTCGTGGACGAGCGGTGCCATCCGCAGACGATCGCGGTGGTCGAGACGCGCGCCGCGGCGAAGGGCATCGAGATCCGCGTTGCCGACCCGGCCGGGTTCGAGTTCGGCGAGGGCGTCATCGGCTGCCTCGTGCAGTATCCCGCGACCGACGGCGAGGTGGTGGACTACCGGAAGCTCGCCGACCGGGCGCACGCGGCGGGCGCGCTCGTCACAGCCGCCACCGATCTCCTCGCCCTCGCGCTCCTCACGCCTCCGGGCGAGTGGGGCGCCGACATCGCCGTCGGCAACAGCCAGCGTTTCGGCGTGCCGATGGGATACGGCGGGCCGCATGCCGCGTTCTTCGCGACGAAGGACGCGTATAAGCGCAACATGCCCGGGCGCATCATCGGCGTGTCGAAGGACTCGAACGGCCGCGCCGCGCTCCGGATGGCGCTGCAGACGCGCGAGCAGCACATCCGGCGCGACAAGGCCACGAGCAACATCTGCACGGCGCAGGTGCTGCTCGCCGTCATGGCCGCGATGTACGCGGTCTACCACGGCCCCGACGGCATCCGCCATATCGCGGAACAGGTGCATGCACGCGCGGTGCTGCTGGCCAATGCGCTCCGCCGGCTCCGCTACAAGGTCGTCCACCAGCACTTCTTCGACACGGTGTGCGTCGAGGTGGAACGGTGGACGGTCTCGCGCATCGTGGACGCCGCGCGAGCCCGGCGCATCAACCTCCGCGTGCTCTCCCCCACGCGCGTCTGCATCGCGCTCGACGAGACGGTGTCGCTCGGCGATCTGGCCGACCTCATCACGATCTTCTCCATGAACGACGCGCTGCCGTTCATGCTCGACGACCTCGGGGAGCGCACCGACACCGCGGTTCCGGCCGCGCTCCGCCGGAAGAGCGCGTACCTCGCCCACCCGGTGTTCCACCGGTACCGGAGCGAGACCGAAATGCTC
>JAICNA010000162.1 GCA_025928955.1 Gemmatimonadales bacterium
CAGGAATGCGCTGACCGAGACGCCGGCCGTGCCGACGGCGTTGCCCGAGTTGTCCTGCAGCTGGATCACTGGCTGGGTGGCGAACAGCTCCCCGTTCACGGCCGTCGCGGGAGGCGGCGTGATGATCGCGAGCTTCGTGGCCGCGCCGGCGCCGAGCGTGACCGGCTCCGATGCCGCGCCGGCGATGTTGAATCCGGCAAAGGCGAGCGTGTACTGACCCGACGGCCCGGTGATGGCGAGGGTCGAGAAGGTCGCGATGCCGGAAGTGTTGGTGATCGCGGTGGCGAGCCCGGTGATGGCGCCGCCCGGACCGCTCGAGATCGTCGCCGTGATGGCGACTCCGCTCTGCAGCACCGGGTTGTCGCTCGCATCGAGCAGCTGGACCTGCGGCTGCGTGGCGAACGGGACGCCGCTCGACGCCGTGCTCGACGGCTGGCGCAGGATGCCGACCTTGCCTGCCGAGCCGGCGGTCGCCGTCGTGCTGAACGTGACCGGACTCCCGGCGAGCCCGGCTGCCGATGCGGTGAGCTCGTACGCCGTGCCGGCGGCCGTCCCGATCACCCAGCTCGCGACGGTCGCCACGCCATCGGCGTTCGTCGTCTGCGTGCCTCCCGACACCGAGCCGCCGTTCACCGTCGCGAACGTCACGGTCACTCCCGCCACCGGATTGCCCGAGGCGTCGGTCACCCGCACCGCCGGGTCCGGCACCACCGCGCTGCCGGCCACCGTCGTGCCGGGCACGGGGGAGTGCATCGCGATCGCAGCTGCAGCCCCTGCCGTGATGTTGAATGCGGCACTCGTTGCGCCGGTCAACCCGGCCGCGGACGCGGACAGCCGGTACCCGGCCCCGGCGCGGTCGATCGAGAGGTTCGAGAACGTGGCGACGCCATTGACCGCGTTCACGGTCGTCGTGCCGCCGAGCGTTCCCGCGCCGGGGTTGGTGCCGATGGCCAGCGTCACGGCACTCGAGGAGCCGGTGACCGTCTGGCCGAGCGCATCCTGAATCGTCACCCGCACTGCCGGCGTGAGCGCGGCGCCGGCAGTCGCGTTCGACGGCTGCACCGTGAAGGCGAGCCGGGTCGCGGCGCCGGCAGTGAGCGTGATCGGATTCGAGGTGACGCCCTCGAGGTCGGCACCGGAGAAATTGAGCGTGTAGGTGCCTGCGGGCCCGGTGATGCCGAGACTCGAGAAGATCGCCAGTCCCTGCGCGTTCGTCGCCACGGTGGGCGATCCGATCAGGCTCGAACCTTCCGGCCCGGAGACGAGCTGCGCCGTGATCGCGCGCCCATTCGCGGCCACGTCGTTGCCATTGGCGTCCTGGATCTGCACGCGCGGCTGCTGCGAGAACGGCGCGCCGCTCGAGGCGCTGGGGGACGGCTGCGTCATGATGACGAGCTTGCCGGCCGATCCGACGGTCGCGGTCGCGGGGAATGTCACGGGAGATCCCGTGAGCCCGGCCGCCGTCGCAACTGTCGCCTGCGCACCGGCAGTCGTGCCGAGTGTCCGGCGAATCCCGGCCTGCCCGTTGGCGCCGGTGACGGTCGAGGCATCGCTCACCGTTCCGCCACCGGTTGCAGCCCACGTGACGGCGATACCCGCCACGGGATTCCCCGCGGCGTCGGTCACGCGGACGATCAGCGAATCGGGAAGGGTCGAGCCGGCGGTTGCCGACTGCCCCCCGCCGGACACGGCTTCGATCGCGGAGGCGGCGGACGCGGCGGCGGTGGCGTTGATCGCCACCGCGAGGTTGGCGGGAGCTGCACCGCCCGTTGCCCGGGCCTGCAGTTGCTGCGCGCCTGCGACGGGGCCGAGCGTCCAGCTGGAGCTCGCCTCGCCATTCGCATCGGTCGTGGGGGTCGCCGGATCGACCGCACCGCCGCCGATCATCACGGTGAACGTGACCTGCTGGCCCTGTACCGGCCGGCCCTGGACGTCGAGCACGCGGACGATGACCGGCTCGGCGAGCGCGGTCCCGATCGTCCCCGACTGGCCGCCGCCGTCGACGACCACGATGCTCGA
The DNA here is from genome assembly GCA_025928955.1 of Gemmatimonadales bacterium. Taxonomy (GTDB): domain Bacteria; phylum Gemmatimonadota; class Gemmatimonadetes; order Gemmatimonadales; family GWC2-71-9; genus CAMLLJ01. Next base: position 2,020 of record JAICNA010000162.1, read on the forward strand.
CGGGACGCCTTCCTCGGGCAGCACGAGTTCCTCGCCTCCGCAGGAGGCGAGCAGCATCAGCAGCAGCAGTGCGGGCAGGCGCCGCAGGAGGCCGTTCCCGGACATCGAGATACCGAGGATGATGGTGAGTATCGCGGTTCCGGGGCGCGCGACGCCGCCGCCGCTCAGGGCGATGCGCCCATGGTATGCGGCCAGGCGTGAAACCGGAGTGAAGCCAGAATGAAGGCCCGGCGGTGAGGCTGGTGCGCCAGCGCACCAGCCCCCCTGTGGAAGGTCACCGCTGGTAGGCGATCCCGATGCTGATCGAGGTGATGCGCTCGTCGTAATCGCCGCCGTTGCCATCGAAGGTGTACGCCGCAAAGTCCACCGTGGGCACGAGGAAGACCCGCCGGCCAAGCCGGATGTCCCAGCCCGCGCCAAGCGCGCCGACGAACCCCGAGTCTTCGTCGAGTGTGCCGAAATCGTCGGTAAGCGCGCTCCGGCCGAGTCCGGCGCCGGCCTTGAGGAAGAACCCATTCCGCTCCCAGGGATAGAACTGGCCGATGAGCATGAGGCCACCCACCGTCTCGGTGAGCTCGCGATCCTCGTTGACCCACGCGCCGACCTCACCACCCAGACGGACGTGCGGCGAAACAGTTCCACCGAGCCGCAGGGCCACGACGCCACGGCCGAGCGGATCGCTGTAGCCGATGCCGTCGTTCCGGAAGTTCACCTGCTCATAACCCGCGCCGAGCGCCAGGACGCCCCAGAAACCGCTCCGGCCGTCCGGGCCGGATTCGCGGATGCCGGGGCGGCGATGCTGGGCCAGGAGAGGAGACACGGCAAGCGCCGTCACGACTACGACCAGGACCGGGAGACGCAGCGCGGTACGCATCGGACTGACTCCGTCGGAGGTATCGGATGGACGCGGGACACCACCGCAGATCGCAAGGAGCGTTCCTCCCGCCTGCGAACATCGTATCTTCTTGCACAGCTGATCCTTGGCGCTGGTACACCGGACCGTGCCCCCGCGAGGCGCGTCCCCTTCGACAGACACCGATGTCATCACGCATGCGGATGCTGTTCCTTGCCCTGATCGCCGTCACTGCAGCCGTCTGCATCCGGCTCGGCCTCTGGCAGCTCGAGCGGCTGCGCGAGCGCCGAGCCGAGAACGGCGTCGCCCTCGCGGCGCGGGCGCTGCCCGAGGCGGAGCTGGCGGCGGCCAAGCTCGCGCAGCTCGCCCATCGGCGGGTCCGGGCGACGGGGAGCTACGACCGCGCTGGAGAGATCGTGCTCCGGGGTCAGGCCCACCGCGAGCAGCCGGGTGTCTTCGTCGTCACGCCGCTCCGACTCCCTGACGACTCGCTTGCCGTGCTCGTGGTTCGCGGCTTCGTCCGATCACCCGACGCGGTCTCGGTCGACCTCGCGGCCCTCGACGAACCGGGTGCGGTGACGGTGCGAGGGATCGCGCTCCCGCTCACGGAGCGTGAGGATGACGGCGGGCTCCTGGAGCGCGCGGGAGGGTCGGCCACGTGGAAGGGCCTCGACCGCAGCGCGATCGAGGCCCGACTCGGGTATCCGGTCGCCGATGTGTACATCGTGCAGTCGCCCGACAGCGCACTGCCCGACGCCCCGCGCCGGATCGAGCCACCCGCGCTCGACGATGGCCCTCACCTGAGCTACGCCATCCAGTGGTTCGCCTTCGCCGTCATCGCCCTCGTCGGCGCCGCGGCGCTGCTCGGCCGGAAGGGATCAGCGGCTCGCCGCCCGGTTCCCTGAGCCCTCCGCGGCGGCCTCGGCCTGCCGCATCACGCGGAGAATGTTGCCGCCGGCGAGCTTCCGCAGGTCCCGATCACTCCAGCCGCGCCGGATGAGCTCGGCGAACAGGTTGGGATAGGCTGAGACGTCCTCGAGTCCCTCCGGCAGCCAGTCCGTTCCATCGTAATCGCCGCCGATCCCGACGTGGTCCACGCCCGCGACGCGGCGGATGTGCTCGATGTGATCGGCCACGTCGCGGACCGTGACGGCCGGACGCGGATTCGCGCGCATCCATTCGTCGCGGAGGCGGCGGCGTTCGGTACTGTCCGCCACCTCGCGCAACCGGCCTCTCGCCTCGCCCGCCTGGCGCTCCCACTCCATCGCCGCCTTCGAGACGAAGGACGTGACGAAGGTGACCATCACCACCCCGCCGTTCTTCGGCAGGCGCGCGAGGATCGAGTCGGGCACGTTCCGGGGATGGTCGGTGACACCGCGGGCGGAGGAATGCGAGAAGATCACCGGCGCCCGCGTCACGTCCAGCGCATCGCTCATCGTGCCCGGCGACGTGTGCGAGAGGTCGACGATCATGCCGAGGCGGTTCATCTCCCGCACGACCTCGCGGCCGAAGTCAGTCAGTCCCCCATGTCTCGCCGTGTCCATCGCCGCGTCGGCCCAGTCGAGTGTCACGTTGTGCGTGAGGGTCATGTAGCGCGCGCCGAGCCGGCGATACATGCGGAGCGCGCCGAGCGAGTTCTCGATCGCGTGCCCGCCCTCCATGCCGAGCATCGAACCGATCCGCCCGGCCTTGTGCGCCTTTTCGAGCTCGTCCGCGCTCCAGACGAACGTGAGCTTCTCGGGGTACTGCGCGATGAGGCGGTGCGCGATGTCGAACTGCTCGAGCTGGACGCGCGCGTAGCCGCTGTCGCGGATCTCGCCGGGGATGTAGATCGACCAGAACTGCCCGCCCAGGTGTCCCGCGTCAAGCCGCGCGAGATCGGTGTGCCCCCGGGTCCGCTTGCGCAGGTCGTAGGCGGCCACGTCTCCCGGCTGCTCCGCGCGGCGGATCTCCCAGGGAAGATCGTTGTGGCCGTCCACGAGGAGTGTGCTTTCGAGGAGGCGGTTGGCGCGCTGGAGCGCGGCATCGCCCTGCGCAACGGCAGGTCCGGCAAGCGTCATGAGAGCGGCAGCGAGGAGGAGAGCACGATGCATCGGGAGCTCCGGGGATTCTGTGTGGAGCGGCAGCCGTCCGGGGGGTTCCCGTCGACCGGTGCCGCCGCGACCCTGATTCGTGGCTGCTGCCTGCCTACTCTCCGACCGCCTTCCGTCGTTCCGGGGCCAGGACGGTGCGTCCCAGGCTGACGAGCTCCGGTCGCGCCACGAATTCGGGACAGATGGTCCGGTCGAATTCGTAGGGCCCCCCGGTTTCCGCATCGGTCCAGGGGAAGCCCCGGCAGACCGCCGGATAGTATGCCTCCCCATGGATCACGCAGCGGTTGTCGCGGAAGAGGACGCAGCGGCGATTGCGGACTCGCGTGCGCCACTCGCCCCATTTCGTCTGGTACGCGACCCCCGGGCCGTGCACGGCGATGATCGCCGCGGCTTCCTCGTCCGTGAGCGTCGTGCCGTAGGCGCAGCAGGAGGAGTGATAGGGACAGGGAAAGCAGGGCAGCGGCACGCTCGCCGGGCTCGCCGCGTGCGGCTGAAAGGCGTCCAGGTCGGCTGGGTTGGACAGGGACATCTACAACAATAGCGAGCCGCAAGGCGCCGTTCCAGCGAGTGCCCGCCGGATCACTCCGGCACCCCCCGCCAACGCAGGTGCCTCTCGATGGGGGCGGCTTGCGTGTCCCGCGTTCCGGCTTTATTGTCGCAGATGACTTCGGGTTTTCTTCGGGTTTCGAGGCCGTGACCCCGTCCCGTTCCGCCGCCGCCCACGCGCTCCTCGCCGAGCACTTTCCCGATACGCTCCCGGCCGCGCAGCGGAGCCGGAGTGCGGTCCCGACCGGGATTTCTGCGCTCGACCGGATCTTTCCGGCCGGCGGCTTCCAGCGGGGGAGGCTGGCGGTCTGGTCTCCCGGCATCGGGGCGGCCGCCCTGCTCCGCTCCGCCTGCCTCCGCACCGTCGCCGAGGGGGAGCGCGCCGTCTGGATCGATGCCCGTCATCTCGTGGCGGGCGCCTGCTGGCGCGCGGGTCCCCTGCTCGTCCGCCCGCGCGGCGCCCTGGAGGCACTGCGCGCGGCGGAAGTGCTGTCGCGCTCGGGCGGGTTCGCGCTGCTGGTGGTGGACGGCGTCGAGCCCGAAACCGGCGCGATGGTGCGCCTCTCCCGCGCCGCGCACGAGGGCGGCTCCGCGCTCGTGCTGCTCACCCGCGTCACCGCGCTCGCCACGATCCGGCTTTCGTCCCGGGCGCGGCTCGAGCAGTACGGGTGGCGGCGGAATCGCAGGGGCCGCAGCAACGATGTGACGGCCGTGTCGCTGCGGATCGAGGCGCGTGCCTCGGGGTGGCATGCCGGAACCGATCTCGTGATTCCCGTGTGGCGCGATGACACTCGTCTGTCTCTGGAACCCGGCCGCCGGGACCGCCGCGGCGAGCGCTGAGCTCGCCGCGGCGCTCCTCACGCTCGCCCCCCGGATCCGCGCCGACCGCGCCGGGATGGTCTGGGCGGATGCGCGCGGGCTCGAGGCACGGGGCCTGGCGGGCGGGCTGCTCGCGCTGATCCGCGAGCGGGGCGGTGTGCCGCGCGCCGGCATCTCCGCCGTGCCCATCGCCGCCGAGATCGCGGCCGTGTACGGCAGTGCCGAGATCACCGTCGTCGAGCAGGGAGCGGAGCGCGCCTTTCTCGCGCCCTGGCCGCTCGAGGTGCTCGCGCCACCGAAGGCGCTGGTGCCGGCGCTCGAGGCCACCGGCATCGAGCGGTGCGGAGATCTCGCCGCCCTCGAGCTCGGGGCCGTCGAAGTGCGCTTCGGCGCGCCCGGTGCCGCGCTCTGGCGCCGGGCGCGGGGTGAGGACACCGCGCCGCTCTTCGCCCCGATGGCGCGCGCCCTGCCGAGCGCATCGCTCGAGTGGAGCGACTACGTGCTCCACGATCCCGAGCGCCTCCTCTTC
>JAICNA010000153.1 GCA_025928955.1 Gemmatimonadales bacterium
ATGTCCGGTAGATCCCAGAGGGTGATCAGCCCCTCCTGTCGCGCGAGCTTCTCGTTGAGGATCGCCGGATTCAGCGTGTACGCGACGGTCTGCGCATCGAGCCGGCGAAGCCACGCCATCCCCCTGGCGGTGTCCCCCGTCTCGCGGAGGCTCTGCACCAGCACGAGACCCCAGATCGCGCGCATGGTGCCGCTCGCCATCGGGTCGCGAATAAGGACCTTGCCCCGCCATCTGGGCGCGAGCACGTCATCCCAGTCGCGCGGCGCGTCCGCCTCGGAGACCGCCTTCGAGTTGTAGGCGATGACCGCCGGTGTCCGGTAGGCCGGATAGTAGTAATCGGCCGGATGCACGCCACCGGGGCCCACGAAGTCCGCCCACTCGGGGCGGTACCGTTGCAGCAGCGAATCGTCCACGCCGCGGTCGAAGATCGGAGTCGGGCCGCCGAACCAGACATCGGCCTGTGGATTGACGCGCTCGAAGCGAAGCCGGTCGAGGATCTCCTGGCTGCCCATGTCGAGCCACCGCACATCGACGTCCGGGCGGCGGCGCTCGAATTCCTGCTCCAGCAGTGTCAGCTGATCGCGGCCGTGGGGCGAATAGACCACCACCGGCGTTCGGCCATCCCCCCGGCAGGCCGCGAGGACTGCAGCGAGCGCCAGCGGGAGCGCGGCACGCTGCATCACGGCGTCGGTGCGCCCGACAACGCGAGCAGGTTCGCGAAGAGGCGGAACGCGCCGGGGACGCCGGCCGGCAGCTGACGGAAGAAGGCGAGGCCGGTGTAGACCCAGGCCCCCTGCCCCACGTGCGCGACGAGGAGCCCGCCCTCGCGAGCCGGTTCGCCCGGGTCGTGGCTCTCGACGATCGTCTCGTATCGTGAGTCCCACTCGCGCGCGAAGTAGAGCCCCCGCTCTTGCACCCATCCTTCCCAGTCCGCCGGTCCGATCCGGTTCGGGCCGGCGAGCGCGGGATGGTCCGGCCGGAGCGCACGGACGGGAGCCGCCTCGTTCGTGACGCGGTCGTGCGGATTCGCGATGGACAGTGGAAACGGCGCGAAGCTCCCGGCGATGAACTGGTACTGCTGGTACTGCACGATGACGAGTCCCCCGCGCCGGGCGTACGCCAGGAGCCGCTGATTGTGCTCGGCGAGTGCCGGCTCGGTCTCGTAGGCGCGCGGCCCGATCACGATCGCGTCGTACCGTCCCAGATCCCCGCGCTCGAGCATCGTCGAATCGATGAGCTCGATCGCGATGCCGGCCGCCCGAAGCGCTTCGGGCACCCGGTCCGCGGCGCCGCGCACGTAGCCGACGAGATCGACCGGCGGCAGCACGAGCGGTGCCGCGACGAGCGAGGTCACGGCGGGGCGCAGATAATGCCTGGGCCGGATGTGCGGGTAGTCGACCGAATGCACCCCGACGTCGTAGCGTGCACCCGCGGCATCCGTCGCGACCGCGCGCACGGCATAGCGCCCGGCGACGAGCGAGGCCGGCGGACGCACGACGAACTCGAACGATTCACGCTGATCCTCGCGATCGAGCGTGAACGCCTGGGGCTCGACGGCCGGCCAGCCGGGCGGCAGCTCGAGCGCGATCCTGCCTGCGGTGGTGTCACGCGCCCCGTGCGTGATCGCGACGGTGAACCGTATCGGCCTGGCCGAGCCGGTCGGGACGAGGATGGTGTCGCGATCGATGCGCACATCCAGTCGAGGCACGACGCTCAGCGGACGCCGGACCTCCCCGAGAGCCTGGTCGTTGAGGCGGAAGCTGGCCTCGCGCTCGATGGGGTCGCGCTCAGGAGTCGCGCGATATCGAACGCGCACCGGCGGCGGCTCGAACGGCGCGCCCCAGACGGCCATGGCCTCGGCCGGCCACTGGTACAGGTCTCCGCGCCGGGGCAACGCGAGATAGTACGGAGTCGTGGGTGCGGCCCCGTCCCCGATACGCAGGACGTACCGCGTCGAATCGAGCCCTCCCGGGGGCACGCCGCCGGGATGTGAGCTGAGACCGGCAGCGTTCGGCCGGACACGGTCCCACTCGCGCGGCGCCTCGATGGCGATCGACGCAGCGGGCGGCAGCGCGATGGCACCGCCGTTCGCGATGAGCGCGAGCACCTGGAGCGACTGTCCGGGAATCACGCGATCGTCACTCGCGAGCGCGTCGAGCAGGACGCCGCGCCGCACCGCCTCGAGGCGCGCCGCATGCCGCCGCAGGTCCGCGTCGACCGGCCCCGCCCGCTCCGCTGCACTGCGCGGTCCGACCGTGTCGATCCCGGCGAACAGCTCGTTCCCGCCGCCGGTCCGGTCCTCGAGAAGCGCCAGTCGCACGCGCGCGGGCCCGATCGACTGGAGCCGTCCCATGTCCTGCGATCGGTGGAGGCTCCGCCCCTGCATTGCGATCTGGTGCAGCGAGCGCCCGACCGCTTCGTCGAGAACCCCGCCGTCGAGCATCAGCGTCGTCGCCGTCGTATCGAACCAGGTGCTCCGGTACAGCTTCGACGGCGTCCACGCGGCAAAGCCCTCTTCGGTGGCCAGCTCCGGGAAGCGCCGGGCATCGCCGGCGATCCGAAACGCCTCGCGCGCCACCCAGCCGGCGGCCTGATGCTGGCCGTGGCCATCCCTCGGCTCGCCGCTGAAGATCGAGACGATGATCTGCGGCTGGAAGCGGCGCACGATGCGCACGACGTCCTTCAGCACCGAATCGCGGGGCCAATGCGCCCAGGTGTCCTCGAGCGACTTGGAATAGCCGAAGTCATAGGCACGGGTGAAGAACTGCCGGGCGCCATCGAGCCGGCGCGCCGCGAGCAGCTCCTCGGTGCGGAGAATGCCAAGCGCCTCGCCCAGCTCGGACCCGATGAGGTTCTGCCCGCCCTCGCCGCGGTTCAGGGAGAGATAGGCCGCCTCGGCGCCCATCCCCCGCACGAGCACCGTGAGGAGATCGGTGTCCTCGTCATCCGGATGCGCACCGATGACGAGCACGCGCTTCACGTGCCCGAGCATCCGTGCCTCGTGCGCCAGCGCAGCGGCACCGCCCGTAGCGGGCGGCTCGAGCTGGGCCATGAGCGATTGGAGCGGAAGAAGGAACAGCGCGACGAGGAGGAACGGAATGCGCAGGATCACCGGGCGCCTGCGGCGCATCATCGGAGGCCGCGGGCCTCAGCGGTTCGGCGCGTGCGGGACCGAATCGGTCTCGTCTCCGAGCGGCACTTCGGCGAATGAGCGCGCGAAGCGCGGGTGGGTGCGCCAGAGGTAGATCACGATCGACGCGATGCCGAGGATCGCACCGCCCAGCACCTTCCAGTGCGGAATCAGCTGCTCGCCGTCGCGAATACCGGCGGCGTATCCCAGCCCGGTGAAGAATCCGGCGCCGATCACGAACGCGAGCAGCACGCCCATCCGCCACTCGATGTGACGGGACGCGAGATGCACCATCGCGGTCAGCGCCATGCCGGCGAGCATGAACACCGCGCCATGGATGATGGTCACGACCGCGATGATGCCGATCCCGCCCGCATCGGAGGCGCCGCCGCCGAACATGCGGTCCGCGATTGCGTTGGGGGTGAAGAGCGGCCGTCCTGCGAGCACGTCGAAGATGAAGTACCAGATGGCGATGACGGCAGCCCCGATGGCACCTGCGATCGCGCCTTCCCGGACCGTCGAATGTGTGTCAGGCGAGAGTGAATCTGCCATGAACGCCTTCCCTGAAGATTGGCGGTGAGCGTCTCGGTCGCTCAGGAGAATCTATCCCCGGCCGGGACCGAATGCTCGTGCGGCGGCTCGGCGGTCTCGGGGGGCGGGTCGGGCAGGCCGAGGTCGAGCTCGTCACCGTCGTCTTCGCGGCGCCGCGGCGGCGGCAGATTCCGCCCGGCGACGAAGGCGGCCACGAACACGCCGAGCGCGAGGCCCAGGAGACCGGTGGCGAACCGCTCGGCGAGGCCGTAGAGAAGCAGCAGCATCCCGACGGACACCTGAATGGTGCCCACGGCACGCAGCAATTCATCGAGGTTCTGCCACTTGAGCCTCCGGCCCCAGATGATGGAAGCCCAGAGGCCGATGAGGCCCAGAACCAGGATGCCGTACCACACGAAGATCCAGAACCCGCGGCCAGCGACCATGCGTCACTCGGCAATAGGTGATGCTGCAGGGTGTGGACGATACCACCGATCCCCGCGCCGCACCAGATCGTTCAGGGCCCGGCCGCAACGCCGCAAAGTGGGCAGCCGCAAGCACGTCGGAGCCCCTCGAAGGTATGGATTCCAGTGCTGTGCCCGTCGCTCCAGACCACCCGGATCCCGTAGGCCCCGACGAGTGCGATCGAGACCGGCCGCACATCCTCAGGAATGCCGCGCGGATCCAGGAGCGGCCGCCCGCTCATCTCCTCCACGCATTCGGCGCACGGACACGCCAGCCGGAGTCCGCGCGCACCGTAGAGGTAGGCGTGCCCGCGGTCATCCCACTCGACCAGCAGGCCTTCGTCGAGGCGGGTTATCGCATGGGGAACCGGAACTCGCGGCACGGCGTCCGTTCTCATGTCGTGGGCAGCGCCGTGCGGCGCCGCTCGGTAGCTCGCCAGTGGTGCATGAATGCCTCGGGAAATCCCGTCTCGGAGAGGGGAATCTCCGCCGTCAGAAGGATAGTCAGGCCCGACCATCCTATGTTCGCCTCGATCAGGATCGGGCCCTCGGCGGCGAGCCCGATGTCCCACCCGATGCTCGGGAGCGGCGCCGCGGCGCGCTGCGCCGCCAGTGCGAGCGCGCGCGCCGCCGGCCACTGCTCGACCGGGAAGCCCTCGAGGAGCGTCGAGCCATCGGGTCCAGCCGTGACCTGTTCGAAGAGGCGGTCGGGGCGAACCCGGAAACCGCGCGTCAGACGGCCGGTCTCCGGATCGATGCCCGCGAACATCCCGCCGGAGCTCACGTTGTCGACGATCATCTGCCCGATAGGGAGGCGGAGGGCACCGCCGATGAGCCGGGGTTCTCCCGCCGCATCGAGAAACGTGATGCACCGGATCGTGCAGAGCGCGCGTGGCGCGAGCGGCGCCAGCGACGCATGCGAGCGCAGGGCCCGCTGCAGGATGAACGGATCACGCTTGGACGCGTCGCATAGCTGCGCCACGATGGCGTGCGCCCCGACCCGGGATCCGTCCTCGGCGGTCCATGTGCGGTCCCCGGCATGCAGCCAGCGGGCTGCCCCCACGCCCCAGGTGAGGCGCGTGGGCTTCGCGAACAAGTCGTCGTCGGGCAGTCGAGCGGCCGCGGCCTCGAGCGACTCGCCCTCGACCGCTCCATTGGCGAATCGCGCGAGGATCGGGACGGCGGGCAGCCCTTTTCCGGCCGCCCACGACGAGAACGTGCCCTTGTCGCTGATGACCTCGCGGAGATCCCGGTCGCTGCGATCGGCAAGCTCCGACAGGAGGAGCGTGCAATGCGGCGCGGACATCCAGGCATCCCATTTCCTCGGCCGATGAACCGCGAACGCCCATTGGGCGGCCGACGACGACGGAAGGACGCTGTGCCGGAAGGACAGCCAGCTGAACTCGGCAAGCTGACGGAGGCGGCCGGCGCCGTGCAGCGCCTTCACGCCGTCCCCCCTCGCCCGCACGAAGGCGCCGGCGTCGCGGACTGCCCGCCACGGCTTCCCGAGCACGATCCCGAGCTGCGCCCGCCGCGAGGACGCGCGCCAGAGCCGCTGCCGCCGGTAGAGCACCAGCAGCGGATCCCTTCGCCCGAGTCCGAGCCCCAGGAGTGCGTCGATGAGGCGGCGGCGGACGCTCATTGCCCGCGTGCGCCGAGGGACCAGTGATGCATGTACACGACCGGGAACTCCGTGTCGGAGAGCGGCGACTGGGTCGGAAAGGTGAGCAGGTGCCCACCCCACCGGATATTTGCCTCGAGGAGAATGGGCCCGCCCTCGCAGAGCGCGAGGTCCCAGCCGGCAAAGGGAAGTGCGGCCGCGCGCTGCGCGTCGAGGGCGATGCGCTGCGCCTCCGACCAGAGCGGGACCTCGACACCCTCGACCCGTATCCCGGTCCCGGGCAGCGTCGGAGACCGCCGAAGCAGCCCATTCGTCCATGCGATGCAGTGGCTCAACCGGCCGGTCTTCAGGTCGACCGAGGCGATGGCGCCGCCGGCATTCATGTTGTCGACGATCATCCCGGCCATCGGAATGCGCACCATCGCCCGGAGGAGCCGGGCATCGCCGGACGGGCTTTCGTACGTCACGCACCGCACCGTGCTCACCGCGTCGGGGGTGAGGGCGCGCATCGATGAATGCGGGACGAGGCAGCGCTGCACGACGATCGGGTGCTCGCGGGACTGCTCGGCGAGGCGGCGGACGAGCTCGAGCCCGTCGACCCGTTCGCCGGTGCCGGCTTCCCAGAGCCCGGGGGCCACGTGGGTCCACCGGCTCGCGCCCTGCCCCGACCAGAGGTCGGCCGGCTTTGCGAAGAGGTTCTCTTCGGGCAGCGCTGCGGCGCATGCCTCTGGCGATGTCCCGAGCGGCCGCCCCTGCTCGAACACGGCCAGGAGCGGCAGCACCGGAAGCCCGTGCGGCGCCGCCCACGCGGGAAACCGTCGCTTGTCGCCGATCGTGCGCGCGAGGTCCGGCGCCCGTCGCTGGGCGAGATCGCCGAGCAGGACGTTCGCCTGCACGCCGCTCAGCCAGATGCCCCAGTCACGCCGCGGGCGGACGGCGAGCGCCCAGTACGCGGCAAACTGGTCCGGGTGCGCGTTCGCCTTGAGCCACCCGCCATACAGCGCAAGGAACTGCCTCCAGGGGGCAACGCCATGCTCCTCCCTGAGCGCCTGGCCGTGGGCGCGGACGAATCGCGCGCACCGCATCCCATATTCGAACGGCTTGGTCACCAGCATCCGGAGCTGGGCGATCCGCCCCCCCGCGCCCTGAATTCGCGAGCGGCGGTAAATGCCGTTCATCAGTGCGGTCGGACCGAGCCCGCCGCCGAGGAGCGCCGCGATGCAGCGCTCACGCAAAGAAAAACCCCCGGAGTTCCGGGGGTCGTTCCTCACCACATCCACCTCATGCTACGAGATCGCGCAGGCGGTCTCCCGTTTCCCCCTCCCGGAGGCGAAGGAGCGCGCGATCCCGGAGCTGCCGGATCCGCTCGCGGGTGACGCCCATCATGCGGCCGATCTCCTCGAGGGTGCGGCTGTTTCCATCATCCAGCCCGAAATAGAGCCGCAGGACCTTGGCATCCCGTGCCGGAAGGACCGCCAGCGCAGCCTCGATGTCCTGCGTCTGGCTGTTGGCCATCGTCGTCATGTCGGTGCTTTCCTGCTCACCGCTGGTGAAGCGCTCGATCCGCTCGTTGCCCTCTCCATCCCGGGTGGGATGATCGAGGCGCACGGCCTCGGAGTTGAGGGCGCTCAGCG
>JAICNA010000190.1 GCA_025928955.1 Gemmatimonadales bacterium
CGATGCCAACGGACCGCTCCGCATCCACCTCTCCCTGACGCATACGCACGTGTCCGCGGCCGCTGTGGCGGTGATCGAACGGCGCGGCGCGGCGCGATAGCACGGCCCGGATGGGCGACGATCTTGCGGCTCGTGCGAGCGCCGTTTGTGGGGGCAAGTAGTGGAGAATCGCGAAAGCACCGAATGAACTAAAACCCCGCGAAAAGGGGATTGTTCTCGAGCTCGGAGCGCTCAGGAAAGCAAAAGAACACTTCGACCGAGAGCCGGAAGGTGAAGGGAACTCTCCGCGGCTTTCGATTCATTTTCGCGGTTTCGCGATTCTCGCAGTTCGTCCGGATACGATCTCGTCCCGCCAACACCTCTGGTTTTAGTGCTCGAACCTGAGCCTTCTCCCAGGTCCAACTGCCGCACGCTCTTCCAATCCCGACCGCCAGACTCTACTTTTGAGCCGACCTCGTCCAAAATCGGTTGAGAATGAATCTCAGATACGCAGCCTTCCTTGTAGCGGCCGTATCGTCGGCGCCGCTTTCCGCTCAGAGCGAGCCGGCGCCGGTGGTGCGACGGCTCGCGTCGACCGCACTCCTGGCCGCTCAGGAATATGCGATCGGCGTGCGCGGCGGGCGGATCGTCATGGCCGCGGAGGTGGACGAGGCGAAGCTCTTCCTCAAGGAGTCCCGCCGGAGCGCCGAGTCGCTTTCCCCGGCCGAGCGGGGTCGCATGATCGCAGCGCTCGATTCGGTCATTGCCCTGGTCGACGCGACGGGCAGCCCGGACAGCGTTTCGCGCCGAGTGCGCGAGCTCACGTCGGGGCTCGCCGAGCGCACAGGTATCGAGCTCGATGAGTTGCCCGCCCGGACGCCGGTGCTGGCGCGGGGCGCCGAGGTGTATGCCGCCAGCTGTGCCAGCTGCCATGGGGATCGGGGCCGCGGCGACGGACCGGCCGGCCGGGGACTCGACCCCGTGCCGGCGAACCTGGCCGACGCCGAGGGCCTGCGCGACGCATCGCCGATCGACTTCTATCGCCGCATCACGATCGGCGTCGCCGGCACGGCGATGCCGGCCTTCGAGACCAGCCTCACCGCCGACGACCGGTGGGCCGCTGCCGTCTACAGCACGCTGCTCCGCCTGCCGCCCCCGTCCGGCAGCATTCCCGACTCGCTCGCTTCGTTCGCCGTCACCGCCAAGCTCTCCGATGCGGCGCTCCTCGCGACGCTCGGTGCAGAGGCGCTGGCGCCGAAGGATGCGGATCTCGCCCGCCTTGCCGCCGTGCGGCGCGCGGGAACGGAGGGACCCTCGGGTGCCGCGGTCGCGGAGACCTTCGCGCAGGTCCGCCGGCAGGTCGACTCGGTGGTCGCGCTCGCGGCCGCCGGGCTCAATGACGAGGCCACTACCCAGGCGCTCGACGCCTACATGACGTTCGAGGCGCTCGAGCGCTCCGTGCGGACGCGGGACCCGCAGCTCGCGGGCGAGCTCGAAGTGGCGTTCGCCGAGTTGCGCGCGCGGGCCGGCGCGCGCGGCACTCGCCTCGAACCGGTGCGCGACTCGCTGGGTGCGGGCCTCGTGCGCGCGGAGCAGCTGATCGGGAGGCCGTCCTCCCCGCTCGCGCTCTTCTTTCAGTCTTTCGTGCTCCTCGTCCGGGAAGGCCTGGAGGCGATCCTCATCGTCGGCGCGCTGCTGACCTTCCTCGTGAAGACCGGGGCAGGGCACCGCCGCAGGGACATTCACGTCGGCGTCGGGGCGGCGCTGGCCGCCAGCCTCCTCACTGCCATCCTGATCGAGACGCTCTTCCATCTCTCTCCCGCGAGCCAGGAGACGCTGGAAGGGATCACGATGCTCGTTGCCACCATCGTGCTCTTCTACGTGAGCTACTGGCTCCTGTCGAAGCTCGAAGTGGTGAAGTGGACGCACTTCGTGAAGAGCCGGGTGCAGGATGCCGTCTCCAGCGGCTCGATGATGGCGCTCGCATCCGCCGCGTTCCTCGCAGTGTACCGTGAGGGCTTCGAGACGATCCTCTTCTACAAGGCGCTCTTCAGCTCCGGCGGGGAGGGCGCGCTCGTGCCCGTGCTGCTCGGCATGGGTGTCGGCGCGGTAGCGCTGGTGGTCGTCTACATCGCCATCAACCGCTTCGGCGTGCGGCTTCCGCTCAAACCCTTCTTCGGCGTGACGAGCGCGTTCCTCTACGCCATGGCCTTCATTTTCGCCGGGAAGGGCATTGCCGAGCTGCAGGCCGGGAGTCTCGTCAGCACCACCTACGTGGCAGGTGCGCCGAACATCCCCGCGCTCGGAATGTTTCCCACGCTCGAGTCGCTGCTGGCCCAGGGAATCCTGCTGCTGCTCGCAGGCATCGCGTTGGCGTGGACGTTCCTGATCGCCCCGCGGCGCCTTGGCGTCACGTCGGTGATGGTGCCCGACCCGGTGCCGGCGGAGCGCCCGGCGGGTGGCCAGGGCGTGGGTGCGGCCCAGTCGCGCGACCTCTCGCGCTCGCTCGAGCGGATCGAAGCCGACCTCGCCGAGATCCGCGCCGAGGTGGACCGGATGCGCCGGATGATCCGCGAGGGCCAGGGAGCCGAATCGTCGCGCAAGCAGTAGATTCGAACCGTTCCCGCGGTGCAGTCTGCCTTCTGGAGGATTCCATGAAAGTGTATCTATCGTCGGCGCGCGTGCTGTCGGTGTCCGGAATGCTTCTGCTCGCCTCCTGCGGTGGCCGGGCGGCGTCCATCAATACCGATGAACTGGGAATCGGCGACCGCTGGAACGCAACGCTCGCCACGCCCGCCGAGCTCATCGGCGCCGTGCAGGTGACGGGCACGGGCTGGATGGCGTCGGACGACAACGAGGCGCGGACGCGGGCGGGGGCGACGCTCGCGAACGCCACGCCGGGCGGTGAGCATCCCTGGCACGTCCACGTCGGGCGCTGTGGATCGAATGGATCGATTGTCGGCGACGCATCGGCCTATCGCCCGCTCAAGGTGGGCGGAAACGGACGCGCCGAGGCGGCGGCGACGCTCAACCTGCCGCTCCCGCGCTCGGGCGAGTTCTACATCAACGTGCATGCATCGGCCTCGAACCTTGGCACGATCATCGCCTGCGGCAACCTCGCACCGCCGTCACGCTGATCGCAGTTCGGGCGGCCTGAAACGACGAAGGACCCATCTCGCGATGGGTCCTTCGTGCAAAGAGGTGGTAGATCGCCCCCTGAGTTTACGAAGACGGGCCTGAGTGCCTGCCTTCACCCTTCTTCGACCTACCACTTTTTCCCGAAGTCCGGGCCGGACTCCTTCCGCCTCTTCATAAAGCACGGTGCGTGCCACGCGGCGCAGGGCGACCAACTCCTTGAAACGCTGCAGGTTGTCATCATTCTGCTGCGCGTGAAAATCCCCTTCCATTCGTCGACATTTCGAACGGAAGGGGCGCCACACAACCGAAATGATTGCCTGAGCGAGAGTTACGCCGCCGTCAACGAACTGGTCACCGGCGACTTTCCGGCGCCGGCCAGGTAGGCGCCAGGCGCTGGGCTCGAGCCGTGCCGCCACTTCGCGATGAGGGTCACACCGAGGAGCACGAGCACGACGCTCGTGAGCTGCGCGATGGTAAAGGGCCCAAGGAAACGGTCGTCCTTGGCGCGGAAGATCTCGATCACGAAGCGCTCGACACCCGCCCAGACGAGGTAGGCCCCGAAGAGCCAGCCGACCGGGCGCTCGAGGCGCCGCCACTTCCACAGAAAGAAGAAGGCCACGAGCATGATGGCCGTCTCGTACAGCTGGGTCGGGTGCACGGCAAGAACGGTCGAGGCGTCGATCGCTGCCGGGACGTCGATGCCGAATTCGCGGAGGTTGCCCGCGGTCGAGGCCGGATAGCCCTGCGGGAACTTCATCCCCCACGGAAGGTCGGTGGGCCGGCCATAATCGTCGTTCACGAGGAAGCAGCCGACGCGGCCGAGCGCGTAGGCCGCGGCCAGCGCGGGCGCGCCGAGCTGCATGGTCCATCGGAGGGGAACGCGGAGGCGCCAGCCGTTGAGGATCACGGCGAGGGCGCCGCCGATGAAGCCGCCGTACCAGACCATGCCTCCGCGCGAGAAGAGCGCGTCTATGTCCTGGGTGAGCGCCACATACCAGAGCTTCGCGCCGATGACGCCTCCGACCACAGCGGCCACCACCATGTCCGCCGAATACTCCTCCCTCAGGCCCCGCCGCTTGAGCTCGAGCCCCGTCAGCCATCCGCCGGCGAGGAAGCCGACCATCATCATGATGCCGTAGCCGGTCACCTCGAGCGGGCCGAGGTGGATGATGAACGGGTAGACGGTGATGGCGGAGTCGTTCATCCTCTGGATCCGGTGGATGTGAGGAGGCCGGGAAGGGGGAGGTCGTCTCTAGGCTCGAGCTCCCAGCCACTCCGCTCGCCGCGCGCCAGGCGCCAGGCGCCAGCGGCGGCAATCATCGCGGCATTGTCGGTGTTCAGCCGGGGGGAAGCTACGCTGACCCGCGCGATCCCCGCCAGCCGTTCGGTCATCGCGGCGGCGAGCGTGCGGTTGCAGGCGACGCCGCCCCCGATCACCACGGTGGGATAGCCGAGCGCCTCGGTGGCGGCAGCGGTCTTCTCGACGAGCACCTCGACCGCGGCGTCCTGGAAGCTGCGCGCGAGGTCGGCCCGGTCGCGCTCGAGATCACCGGAGGCGCGGACCGCGCGGAGCACGGCGGTCTTGAGACCGCTGAACGAGAAGGCGTACCGGTTGGGACCGTCGGATCCGAGCTCCTGAAGCATCGGACGCGGGAGGCGGAAGCGGCCCGGGCGGCCCGTGGCCGCCAGCCGCTCGATCGCCGCGCCGCCCGGATAGCCGAGGCCGAGCAGCGTCGCGACCTTGTCGAACGCCTCGCCCGCCGCGTCGTCGATGGTCTGACCGAGCAGCTGGTACGTCAGGTGGTCGGTCATCTCGACGAGGAACGTGTGCCCGCCGGACGGTCGATGTCGCCCGTGCGGATGCCGGGCTGCGCGAGCCGGAGGAGCTTCTCCCGCACGCAGTGGTCGCCGAGCTCGCCTGGGGCTTCCAGGACGCGGTCGTCGACGTCCTCGTGACGAAGACGA
>JAICNA010000003.1 GCA_025928955.1 Gemmatimonadales bacterium
GCTCAACGTGGCCCGGGCAGTCGGCGCCATCCCCTGAACTTCGAGCGAACCGGGAAGCAGTTCGGCCGCCGCCACCATTCGGTGGCGGCGACCCTTTCGTTGCCGAGCGAAGCTCGCGATCAGCGTGATGTCGGCCACGGTCCCACCCACGCAGACCCGCTACCGTGACCGATGGCCCAGCCGTCGCGACACCAGGTCTTTCTGCTCTCGCCCGCGCATTGCGGCGGCAAGCGCGCTCAGCTCCTCATGAACGAGAGGGCGAGCTTTCCGCTCGCGGAGCGCCTTCGCTCCCCGGAAGGCCTCCCACTCGGCGAAGCATTCAGTTTCCTGAGCGGCCTCTATTTCCGTGGGAAGCTCGCGTACGCGGCTCGCTTCGGTACGCCGCACCAGGGACGGCCCGGCGCCCTCGTGATCACGGCGAACCGCGGACTGGTGCCCGCCGGCACGGCGATCGACCTTGCCGAGCTGCGCGAATTCGGGAGCGTGGACATCCGTGCGGACGACGAACGGTATCGCGAGCCGCTCGTCCGCGATGCGACCACCCTCGCCGAGGATCCGGATACCGCCGTCGTGCTCCTGGGGAGCGTGGCGACGGGAAAGTATGTGGACGTGCTGCTCGACATCTTCGGCGAGCGGCTGCTCTTCCCCGTGCAGTTCGTGGGGCGGGGAGACATGAGTCGCGGAGCGCTCATGCTCCGTGCCGCGCGTGAAGGCACGGAGCTCGACTATCAGCCGGTGGCCGGCGCAGTGCGCCGCGGCCCCCGCGCGGCACGGATCGGAGAACGCTGATGCCGGCGAAGAAGCGGACGAGCAGCGCCGGGGCATCGGCGCGGCCGGTCAAGAAGGCGGCGCCCCGCCGGCCGGCGCGCGCCGGCGCGGTGCCCCACATCGAGATCCCCCGCGATGCCAGGGACGTGACGCTCAGCATCGGCGGCAAGGAGCTCGACCTCACCAATCTCGACAAGGTCTTCTGGCCGGAGGAGGGATACACGAAGCGTGATCTCCTCCAGTATTACGCCGACGTGGCGCACGTGATCCTCCCGCACCTGCGCGACCGGGCGATCACGATGAAGCGGTACCCGCACGGCATAACCGGCGAATTCTTCTTCATGAAGCGGGCACCGGAGCACCGCCCCACCTGGATCGAGACCTGCTCGATCATGCACAAGTCGAAAAGCCTGATCGCGTTTCCGCTCGCGCAGGACGTTCCGTCGCTGCTCTGGCTCATCAACCTCGGCTGCATCGATCTCAACCAGTGGTACGGCACCTGCGATGACCCCGATCGCCCGTACTACCTGCATTTCGATCTCGACCCGGGCGAGGGTGCCGGACTCGGCAAGGTGCTGGAGACCGCCTGCATCGTGCGCACCGCGCTCGAAGAGTACGGCATGACGCCGCTCGTCAAGACCAGCGGATCGAGCGGGGTCCATGTGTACGTGCCGATCGTGCGGGGTCCGCTGCAGAAGGCGGTGTGGACCTTCGCCAAGGCGCTGGCGAAGCGGCTCGAGCGGAAGCATCCTGACGTCATCACGGCCGAGTATCGCATCGCGGATCGTCCGCATGGGCGGGTGCTCGTCGATTACAACCAGAACGCGTGGGGCCGGACGCTCGCGTCGGTCTATTCGGTGCGCCCGAAGCCGCGCGCACCCGTGTCGACGCCCGTCACCTGGGAGGAAGTCGAACGGGGGTTCCGGATGGAGGATTTCACCATCGAGACGGTCCCGGCGCGCGTGCGGGAGCTGGGCGATCTCTGGCAGCCGCTCCTCGAGCCAAGAGGGCGCTTTCCCCTCGCGAAGCTGCTGTGAGCCTTCCGCTGCCGTTCCCGTATCCGCCGATGGAGGCGGAATCGGTCCAGGAGCTGCCCCAGGGAAAGGAATGGCAGTTCGAGCCCAAGTGGGACGGCTTCCGCTGCCTGATCTTCCGCGATGGAGACAAGGTTCGCGTCCAGTCGAAGGCCGGAAAGCCGCTGGACCGCTACTTCCCCGACGTCGTGGAAGCCGCGCTCGCCGTCGGCGCGCGGCGCTTCGTCGTGGACGGCGAGATCGTGATACCGGTCGACGGCCGGCTGTCGTTCGACGACCTCCTTCAGCGTATCCACCCGGCCGCCAGTCGCGTGACGAAGCTGGCCGCAAGCCATCCCGCGCGGATTCACGTCTTCGATCTCCTCGTGGACGAGCGCGGCACCTCGCTCGTCGGGAAGCCCATGGCCGAGCGCAGGGAACGGCTGGAGGCGTTCGCCGATCGACACTTCCCGTCGCGCGCAGCGATGCAGCTCTCGCGCGTCACCCGAAGCCGGCCCACCGCCTTGCGCTGGCTCGCGGGTGGCGGCAAGGGCGACCTCGACGGCGTGATCGCCAAGCGCATCGACCTGCCATACCGCTCGGGCGAGCGCGACGGGATGGTCAAGGTCAAGCGCCTGCGCACGGCCGACTGCGTGGTCGGCGGGTTCCGCTATGCGTCGCGCGGAAAGGTGGTCGGCTCGCTCCTCCTCGGTCTCTACGATGACGCTGGCCTGCTGCACCA
Source organism: Gemmatimonadales bacterium (assembly GCA_025928955.1). Lineage (GTDB taxonomy): Bacteria > Gemmatimonadota > Gemmatimonadetes > Gemmatimonadales > GWC2-71-9 > CAMLLJ01. The sequence continues at coordinate 2,524 of JAICNA010000003.1, forward strand.
TGTCGGCTTCTGCTCGAGCCTGGCCGAGAAGGAGCGTCGAGGACTGACGGAGAAGCTGGAGAAGCTCATTGCCCCGCCCGGCTTCACCGGGAAGGCGCCGGGCGGCCCGAGCCGCTGGAGCACCGAACGGTCGGCGGAATGGGAGCCGCTTCGCCCGGCGCTCGTGGTGGAAGTGGGCTACGACCACGTGAGCGGCGGCCGCTTCCGACACGGAACGCGCTTCCTGAGGTGGCGCCCTGACAAGGCGCCGGGACAGTGCGGAATGGAGCAGCTGGCCGGCTAGGCGGGCGCGGCCTGCATCGCTTCGCGGATGGCGGACGAGAGCGCGGAGGGAAGGAACGGCTTCCTGATGAACGGCCGTTCCGGAAGCAGGTTGTGCCCTGCGAGCGTCGTGGTCGGATAGGCCGACATGCAGAGCACGGGCTGCAGCGGCCGCTCTTCATTGAGAATCCGGGACAGCTCGAGCCCGTCCATCACCGGCATCACGACATCGGTGAGCACGAGCGCAAAGGGCGCCTCGCGCTGCCGGATGAGCCTGAGGGCCTCTCGGCCGTCGCCCGCCTCCGCCACCTCGAAACCGAGCCCCCGGATCATGCGGCACGCGGCGCGCCGCACGGTGAGCTCGTCCTCCACGACGAGGATCGTCGGTGGCGGAGGTGCGGGAGGGGAAAGCTCGTCGGACATCTTCGGCTATTCCTGCACCTCGACGTGGTGGTCCATGCGCTGGAATGCGAGGAACTCGTGGACCGCTTTCACTGCGTCGGGATCGCGCGTGGTGATCCGCACCTCGCCTCCACCGGGCAGCGGGCGGAACTCGTAACGGATCCGGTCCCGCCGCGCCGCCATCGTGCGCACCCCGGGCACCTCGCGATCGTGCACGAAGCCCGGCGTCTCGAAGTTGCCTGCCGCGAACGCCCGGGCGATCTGCTGCAGATGCTCCCGGATGGTGCGGACGCCGGCGGTGTCGGCGGGATCGCGCTGCAACTCGATCCGACCGCCGTCGGCAAGGTCATCGAACTGGTGCTCGGAGGTGTACTGATCCACCCCCATGGCGATCCGGCCGCGCGCCTGGACCGCGGCGAACGCGCTGTCTCCGCGGCTCGAATCGGCGGCCGGCTGCGCGCCATGCGACGGATGGTGCGCGTGGGTCTGTGCCTCCGCGCGGGCGGGGGCGAGGAGCAGCACCGAGGCAAGAACGGGCGCGAGCGCTGGTCGGGGTGACATCATGCGGCTAGCGGATCGTCACGTACCGCTCGAGCCGAGCCACCTCGGTCGAGTCCACATACTTGCCGATTTCACGGCGGAACTGCTCGATCGACGTATACGGGCGGTACTCCTCGAATTCGTGACGCATGCGGGGCCCGACGCCCGGAATGAGCTCGATCTCCGCTGGTGAGGCGGCGTTGAGATCGATCGGCTTCCAGAGACGGGTATAGATCGAGTCGCGCCGGGTGTCATCGAGCGAGCGCGCGAGCACCGCGTCGACAGCCCGCATGTCGGCGTACGGCCGTCCCGCCACGAGAGCCGCGGCCGCCGCGCTGTCCAGCCCTGCAGCGACGAGGTCCGCGTGCGAAGCGGCATCGGGATCGAGCATTCCGCTCACCGAGGCGGTGGCGGTGGGCGCAGCGGGCGGGGCGGCCGGCATCGTGTCGGTTCCGGCTGCGGCGCGATCGTCGGCATCTCCTGCGCATGCCGCACCGAACGCGATCATGGCTGCGAACATCAGGCTGTGACGCTGGAGCATCTGCTTCTCCTCTGACGATGAATTGATTTCCACGCCCGCAAGATACCCGCCCGGCTCACCTCGCGGAGACCGCCGCCCGGATTCGCGCAAGCTGGTTCCGGTGCACGAGGTCATGCCCGGCGTAGAGCTTCATCATGTGTTCCAGGCTCTCCTCACCGCGCTCGGCGTGAAGCCCCACTCGCTTCCGGTCCGCCGGGGAGGCGCGCTCGAACAGCTCGACGTTCGCTTCCCGAAGCATCGCGAACCGCCGGAGCGCCCGCTCGGCCACCTTGCGTGCGTCGCCAGCAGGTGGATGGAGCCGCCGGACCCATGCGTCCTGGTCATACCCCGGCAGCGCCGGGCGATCCTGCGTCAGCACCATCCTGAAGCGGAACGAGCCGACGAGCTCGGAATCGGTCAGATGATCGACCACCTCGCCGATCGACCACTTGCCGGGGGCCTCGGGCCGGGCGAGCTCGACGGCGCTCAGTCCGTCGATCGCAGCGCGGAGTGCCTCGGGCATCTCCCGCAGGACCGCGAGCGCGTCACGATCGCCGAGGAGATCGAGGAGGGCGGCGCTGTAGGCCTGCGCGTCCTCGAGTGCGGTAGAAGCGGGATTGCCGAAACGGGACATGGCGCGCTGCTGCTCCACTCAGGTTGAAGGCCGTGCGGGAATTACCGTGTGATAGATAGTGAGCGCCTCACCATCGTACTCGAGATCCTCGACCCGGCGCCAGCCGAGCCGCTCGAAGAGGGAACGGGCGGTACTCGTACCGGCATGAAGCTCGGCGAGCCCGATCTCCCCGGCGGTTCGTTCCGCCGCCCGCACGAGCGCCGTCCCGCGGCCCTGCCCGCGGGCGTCCGGCGCGACATACAGCGCGGCGAGCCAGGGTCCGAGGGCCGGGCGGCTCCGGACCGAGTCGTGCAGGAGCGCCACGGTCCCCACGAGCCGACCGCCCTCGTAGCCGACGAGCGCGAGCGGAAGCGCATCCTTCCGCAGGCACTCGCGAAAGCGCGCCGCGATCGCCTCATGTCCCGTCTCGGCGGCATAAGCCGGCCATTCCTCGGCGAACGCGACGACCAGCCCCGCGATCGCATCAGGACGGTCGGCCAGGTAGCTGATCTCCATCGGGCCCGACTCCAGGATGCGTCGATGGCGGGTCGCCTTCGTCCCGGCCCCCAAGGTGCGCCACCCCCCGAGTCGCCGCGCGCGGTGACCTGCGCCGCATGGCCAGCGCCGGCTCGAGTATACGTTACGACAGGATCCCACGGAGTGACAGGAGGCAAGACCCCCGGTGTCCGATTCGATTCGCGACCTCATCTTCGGCCGCCCGCTCTTCGACGTGGTCGAGCCGAGGCGCACGTTCCAGGACGTCATCCTGCCGCCGTCGACGCTCGACGCGATCCGGCAGGCGCTCGCGCTGATCCGCAAGCAGAGCCTCATCTTCGACCGGTGGGGCCTGGCGGAGCGCCACGGGGGAACCGCCGGCCTCGCGCTTCATTTCGCGGGGCCGCCCGGGACCGGAAAGACGATTGCGGCCGAGGCGATCGCGGCCACCCTGGGCCGGAAGCTGCTGGTCGTGCGGTACGCGGAGCTCGAGTCGCGGTGGGTGGGACAGACCTCGAAACACGTCGCCTCGGTCTTCCGTGATGCGGCCAAGTCGGATGCGGTGCTCTTCTTCGACGAGGCGGACGCGATCGCGAGCCGGCGCTTCACGTCGCTGAGCCACGGGTATGAGCGCGAGGCCAACGCCACGGTGAACGTCCTCCTCAATGAGGTCGAGCGGTTTCCCGGGGTGGTCATCTTCGCGACGAACCTCGCGGCCAACCTCGATCCCGCCTTCGAGCGCCGGATCCGCACGCACATCCGCTTCGATCTTCCGGGTCTCGAGGAGCGCCAGAAGATCTGGCGCGCGCAGCTGCACGCCACGAAGACCCCGCTCGCGTCCGACGTGAGCTTCCAGGAGCTCGCGGAGCGGTACCCACGGAGCGGCGGCGACATCAAGAACGCCGTGCTGAAGGCCGCCCAGCTCGCCACCTTCGAGCCGGGACCCGATCCGGAGAAGCGGATCCATCAGCGCCACTTCGTCCAGGGCATGGAGGAAGTGATGGCGGCGCAGAGCGTCATGTCCCAGTCGCTCTACGAGGCGCGCGATGCGGCGGCACTCCCCACGCCGCGCGAGCGCCAGCTGCTCCTGATCGCCGGCAGCGCGCTGCTCGTGGCGATCGCGGCGCTTCTCACGGCCATCCTGACGTAACGGCCGCCCGCGGCCCTTCCCCCGCCTCCAAAGGGGGTCCTATGTTCCCGTGAGCGACGCATCAGCGCGCACGCGGCTCCGCCACGACACGCCACCGAGGGCATCGCCATCCCCACCTTCGAACTTCCCCGCTCCGTATCGCGACTCCTTCGCCGCCGGGCGGACCCGCACGAGACGGTGCTGGCCGGCCCGATTCGCGGTGACCTCCTCGGCGCCGAGCGCCTGGCCGAGCGGGCGCAGGCCCTCGCCAAGTCGCAACGGCTCGCCAGAGGGGGGCGCCGGAAGACCCCGCTGCTCGCGCGGCTGGACAGTACGCGGAGCATTCTCGCCGGCGCCCATCGCCGACTGCTCGATGCGGCGGACAGCGGCCGCGAAGTGGGACCGGCGGGCGACTGGCTGCTCGACAACTACTACGTCGTCCAGGAGCACATCGGCGAGGTGCGGGAAAGCCTCCCGAGCGGCTATTACCGCGAGCTTCCGGAACTGGCCACCGGATCGCTCGCGGGATATCCGCGGGTGTACGAGCTGGCGATCACGCTGATCTCGCATACCGAAGGGCGAATCGACCTCCAGAACACATCGAGCTTCGTGGGCGCCTTCCAGCAGTCGGCGACGCTCACCATCGGCGAGCTCTGGGCGATTCCGGCGATGCTCCGCCTCGGCCTGATCGAGAACGTGCGGCGCATGGCGCTCCGGACGGTCCAGCGGCTCGACAGCCTCGAAGCTGCGGATGCCGCGGCGGCCGGGATCCTGGCCGCCCAGGCCGACGAGCCGGCGCTCGAAGCCGCCTTGCAGGACTTCATCTCGAGACGCCCGCCGCTCGACGCGATCTTCGTCTCGCGATTCCTGCATCAGCTTCGGTCCGAAGGCGGTGCACACCCGACGCTCCGCCGCCTCGAGCAGTGGGTGACCGAGGAGGCGTTCGGCGCTGAGGAAGCGACGTCCCGCTCGACGCAGCGGCTCGCCCTCACGCAGATCGCCATGGCGAACAGCATCTCCAGCCTCCGCGCCGTCGGACGGATGGACTGGAAGACGTTCGTCGAAGCGCAGAGCCGGATCGAGCACATCCTGCGCGCCGATCCCTCCGGGGATTACGCGCGCATGACATTCGCCACCCGCGACCGGTACCGGCACGTCGTCGAGAACATGGCGCGGCGGACTCGCAAGCCGGAGACCGCGGTGGCGGAGCTCGCCATCGAGTGCGCGCGCCACGGCGCCGCCCTTCATCCCGGCGCCGCCCGCTACGCCCACGTCGGCTACTACCTCGTGGACGACGGGGTTGCCGAGCTCGAGCGGCTGACCGGCTACCGGCCCCATATCCGCGAGGGCCTGTACCGCTGGGTGCATCGTCACCCGGACGTGGTCTTCGTGGGCGGAGTCGCCGCCGCGACCGCGGCGGCGCTGGCCGCCCTCCTCTGGCTCGGCGGAGCGGGGGTGCGCACCGAGTGGCTCGCCGCGCTGCTCCTGGCGTTCATCCCCGCGAACGACATCGCCGTCAACGTGGTGAACCAGCTCGTCACGGCGCTGCTGCCGCCACGGCTCCTTCCGAAGCTCGACCTCCGGGAGCACGGAATTCCCCCCGAGTTCCGGACCGCGGTCGTGATCCCGACGCTCTTCGCGAGCCTGGAGGCGGTCGAGGAATCGCTCGAGAACCTCGAAGTGCAGTTCCTGGCCAACCGGGAAGCGCACCTGCATTTCGCGCTGCTCAGCGACTTCACCGATGCACCGACGGAGACACGCCGGGGGGACGAAGCGATCGTCGCCGCCGCGGCCGACGGCATCCGCGAGCTCAACCGCCGGTATGCCGCCGCGACCGGCGACGCCTTCTATCTCTTTCATCGCCCGCGGCGCTGGAACCCGCAGGAAGGCGTCTGGATGGGATGGGAGCGGAAGCGGGGGAAGCTCGCGGAGTTCAACCGCTTCGTGCTCGGTGAGGAAGGGAGCGGGTTCTCGACGATCGTCGGCGACGTCACGCCGCTCCGGAGCGTCCGGTACGTCATCACCCTCGATTCCGACACGGTGCTCCCGCCCGAGGCGGCTGCGCTGCTCGTCGGCGCGCTCGCGCATCCGCTCAACCGGGCCGAGTACGACCCCGCGCGCGGGCGCGTGGTTCGCGGCTACGGGATCCTGCAGCCCCGCGTCGGCGTGTCGCTGCCGAGTGCGCACCGTTCGCTCTTCGCCTCGATCCATTCGGGGCATCCCGGCGTCGATCCATACACCACCGCGGTATCGGACGTATACCAGGACCTGTACGGCGAAGGGAGCTTCGCCGGGAAGGGCGTCTACGACGTCGCCGCATTCGAGCAGGCCACGGGTGGCCGCTTCCCCGAGAACGCGCTCCTCTCGCACGACCTGATCGAAGGGAACTACGCGCGGGCCGGCCTCGCCACGGATGTGATCGTCTACGATGATTACCCCGCCCGATACCTCACCTATACCCGGCGCAAGCATCGCTGGACGCGCGGCGACTGGCAGCTGCTTCCCTGGCTCCGCCGCCGCGTGCCCGCGGCCGGGGGCCGCGAGCCCAACCGGCTCTCGCTGCTCTCGCGATGGAAGATCGTGGACAACCTGCGCCGGAGTGTCGTGGAAATCGCGCAGCTCACGTTCCTCCTCGCCGGCTGGCTGTTCATGCCGGTGACGCCGATCCGGTGGACGCTCGTCGGGCTCGGCGCGATCGCGGCTCCGTGGGTCGTGTCGCTGCTCCTCGCGATCGTGCGCCCGCCGTTCGACAAGTCGTGGCGCGCGTATTACGGAGCGGTGGCGCGCGACGCCGCGACGAGCGCCAAGCAGTTCGCGCTCGCCGTGGTCTACCTGCCGCATCAGGCGTGGAACTCGGCCGACGCGATCGTCCGCGCGCTGTGGCGCATGGCGGTATCCCGGAAGCACCTCCTCGAATGGCAGACCGCGGTGCAGACCGAGCGGTCGACCGAGGATTCCGCGAGCGTGGTGTGGCGCGCCATGTGGCCCGCCGCGCTCGTCGCGGCGCTGGTGCTCGCGATCATCCTCTGGCGCGCAGCGCCCGGCAGCTCGCATCCGGCCCCGCTCTGGCAGCTGGGTGTCGGGCTCCTCACGCTCGTCATCGCCTGGGCCGTGTCCCCCGCCATCGCGCATGCCCTCGGCGCGCCGGCCATCGCCCGCGAACAGCGGCTCTCGCCGGACGCGAGAGGGCAGGTGATCCGGTACGCCCTGTTGCACTGGCGGTACTTCGAGACCTTCGTGACGGCCGAGACGAACTGGCTGGCGCCGGACAACTTCCAGGAAGACCCCACGCCCACCGTCGCGATGCGCACGTCGCCCACGAACATCGGGCTGCAGCTCATTTCCACGGTGAGCGCGGCGGACCTCGGCTTCATCGGGATCGGGCAGGCCGCGGAGCGGCTCGAGCGCGCCCTCCGCTCGCTCGAGCGGATGCGGCGATTCCGCGGGCACTTCTACAACTGGTACGGCCTCGCGGACCTGCACGTCCTCGAGCCGGGCTACATCTCGACGGTGGACAGCGGCAATCTCGCCGGGCACCTGATCGCGCTCCGGCAGGGCTGCCTCGAGCTGATCGAGACGCCGGCGGTCGATGCGCGGCTCATCAGGGCCGTCGAAACGGCGCTCGATCTCTGCGAGCTCGCCCTGCTGGCCGCCCGCAACGCCCCAGAGGCGGATGGTGCCGAGCGGGCCGCTCGCAAGATTCCCGGCGAACTCGGTGCGGCGCGAGCCGCCGCGAAGGAGGCGCGCCGGGCACCGGTCTCGACGGCGGGGATCGAGAGCCTGGCCCAGCTGCTCCGGCGCGCGGAAGCCGCGCTTCGCGCAGACCGCGCCGAGGATGCCTACTGGGTGAGCTGGTCCCTCGCGCTCCTCGAGGCGCAGCGTCCCTGGATCTCGCTCGCCGAGCGGCAGCCCGCCGCGACGCTGCGCGAGCTCGCGCGCGATTCGGCGGAGGCCGCACGCCTCGTGTCGCGCCTCGAGGCGCTCGGTGAGCGGGCCTTCCAGTATGCGATGGACATGGACTTCCGCTTCCTCTTCGACGAGCAGCGACGCCTCTTCGCGATCGGGTTCCAGCAGACGAGCCACACCCTCGATGGATCCTATTACGACCTGCTCGCGTCCGAGGCCCGGCTCGCGAGCTTCGTGGCCATCGCCAAGAACGACGTGCCGGTCGAGCACTGGTTCCGCCTCGGGCGGACGCTCACGCGGGCGAGCGGCGCGCCGGCGCTCGTGTCGTGGAGCGGCAGCATGTTCGAATACCTCATGCCGATGCTGGTGATGCGGTCGTTCCCCTTCACGGTGCTGGCGGAAACGTACGAAGGGGCGGTGCAGCGGCACGCGTCATACGGCGCCGAGCGTAATGTGCCGTGGGGCGTGAGCGAGAGCGCTTACAACGTGCGGGACCGCACCTACACTTATCAGTACCGCGCCTTCGGCGTCCCCGACCTCGCCCTCAAGCGCGGCCTCGGTCGCGACCTCGTCGTGGCACCGTACGCGTCGATCCTGGCCGCGATGGTCGAGGCGCGCCGGGCCCTGCCGAACCTCATCCAGCTCGAGTCCCTGGGCCTGCTCGGCCCCTACGGGTTCCGGGAGGCGGTCGACTTCACGCGCCCCGATCCCGAGAAGGAGTTCGCGGTCGTCCGCGCCTACATGGCCCATCACATCGGCATGGGGCTCGTGGCGCTGACCAACATCCTCGCCGGGCAGGTCTGGCAGCGGCGATTCCACGCCGACCCGATGGTGCGCGCCGCGGAGCTGCTCCTGCACGAGCGCATCCCGCGGCGGCTCGTGATTCACCGGGCGCAGGGCGCGCGCCTCGACGAGGCGCTGCCCGAACCGGAGATGGAGCGGCCCGCCGTCCGCGAGATCGAATCGGCGGACACGCGACGCCCGCACGTGGCGCTGCTTGGCCAGCTCCCATACACGATCATGATCAGTCATTGCGGCGGCGGCTACAGCCGGTACGGGGGCATGGCCGTGACCCGCTGGCGCTCGGACGGGACGCGCGACGCCACCGGGCAGTTCTGCTACGTGCGCGACAACTCGACCGGGCAGGTCTGGTCGGCAACGCACCAGCCGGTCGGCGCCACGGCGGACTGGTACCGCGCCTACCTGGCCACCGATCGCGTGACCGTGCACCGCGCGGACGGCGAGATCGAGACGCGCACCGAGATCGCGGTGGTACCCGAAGACTCCGCGGAGGTGCGGCGCGTGACGGTGACGAACAACTCCGACGCCGTCCGTGAGGTCGACCTCACGAGCTATGGCGAGATCGTGCTCGCGGCGCCCGAGTCGGACCGCGCGCACCCCGCGTTCGGCAACCTCTTCGTCGAGACCGAGTATCACGCGTGGTGCTCCGCGATCACCGCCACGCGGCGCCCGCGCTCCGGCAAGGAGCAGCCGATCTGGTGCGTGCACGTGGTCGCGACCGGCAGCGAGCGCGCCGACGCGGTGACGTGCGAGACCGACCGCGCGCGCTTCCTCGGCCGCGGGCGGACGACGGCCGATCCGGTGTCCGTGGAGAACGGGACACCGCTCTCCGGCACCACCGGCGCGGTGCTCGATCCCATCTTCGCGCTGCGCGTCCGGCTCCGGCTGGAGCCGGGTCAGGCGGCGAGCGCCTCGTTCACGACGCTCATTGCCCCGAATCGCGAACGGGCATTCGAGCTGGCGGATCGCTACAACGATCCGCATGCAGCCCAGCGGGCACTCGACCTCGCCTGGACCTCCACGCAGATCGAGCTCCGGGAGCTCGGCGTGACGCCCACGGAAGCGGCGGTGTTTCAGGAGCTGGCAGGCGACCTCCTCTATGGCGCAGCCGCGCGTCGCGCGACGCAGGCCGAGCTCCGGCTCAACCGCGGATCGCAGCCCCTGCTCTGGGCCAACGGCGTCTCGGGCGACTGGCCGATCCTCCTCGCGACGATCGAGTCCGCCGAGGGCCTGCCGACGCTGCGCCAGCTCCTCACGGCGCACCGGTACTGGCGCCGGCGCGGCATGACGGTGGACCTCGTGATTCTCAAGACGCAGCCCTCGCAATACCTGGGGGATCTGTCCGAGCGGGTCACGGCGCTGCTGCACACGGTGGGCGAGAGCGGCGTGTTCGACCAGTCGGGCGGCGTCTTCATTCGCCAGGCGGACCAGCTCGGCGCCGACGAGCTCGCCATGCTGCGCGCCACTGCCCGTCTCCACGTCAACTGCGACGGCCGCGCGCTCGGGAGGATTACCGAGGCCGCCGCGCCGTACGACGCGGCCGATCAGGATGAGGAGGAGTCGGCAGCGGCGCCCGACGAGCCGCGGAGCCCGGAGCGGCGGCGCCAGTCCCGCGTCGCGCGCGCGGTCCGGCGCCTCGGCGGGGCCCTTCCGTCGTTTCTCGCGCCGCTCGGCCCCGGGTCGGCGCCGGCCCATCCGCCGGGACCGGGCGCCGGCGCGCGCCACAGCGCGACGCCGGGGCTCGAGAACGGATTCGGGCGGCTCGCGCCGGATGGCGCGTACGAGATCGAGGTCGCGGGCGATCGCGTACCGCCGGCACCATGGATCAACGTCGTCGCGAACCGCGCGGGCGGGTTCATCGTGTCGGAGCGCGGCGGCGGATGCGCCTGGGCGGAGAACAGCTTCTTCTACCGGCTCACGCCGTGGCACAACGATCCGGTGAGCGATCCGGTGACCGACGCGATCTACCTGCAGGACTCGGCGAGCGGCGCACTCTGGACGGCGACACCCGGACCGGTGGACACCGGCGCGACGTTCACGGTCCGCCACGGACCGGGATATTCGTCGTTCGAGTCGGTGCACGATACGATCCGGACGCACCTCACGCTCGGCATGGCGGACGAGGCGCCGATACGCGTCTCGGTGCTCCGGGTCACGAACGAGGGCGCTGCCCCGCGCAGCCTCACGGTCACCAGCTATCTCGAATGGGCGCTCGGCGCGCTGCGTGAGCACACCCAGCACACCATCCGCACGGAGTTCGACGCCGGCACGGGAACGATCTACGCGTCGAACACGTTCGACCCCAGCTTCGCGTCGTGGCTGGCGTTCCACTCCATCAGCGCGGCCGTGTCGGCCCATACCGCGAGCCGGCGGGACTTCCTCGGCAGGAACGGATCACCGGCCGCACCCGCTGCGCTGGTGCACGGAGAGCCACTGGGCGGGCGAACAGGCGTCGGCAAGGACCCCTGTGCGGCGCTCCAGTGCCTGCTCGAGCTCGATCCGGGCGAGACGCGGGAAGTCGTCCTCATCCTCGGCGCGGCGGCGTCGGCGGAGGAGGCCCGGCGCCTCGTGGCGGAACACCGTGACGGGCGCGTGGCGCGCGCTGCGCTCGACCGGTCCATCGAGGGGTGGTCCCGGCGGCTCTCGGTGGTGCAGGTCCGCACTCCCGAGCCGACCTTCGACGCGATGCTCAACCAATGGACCCTCTATCAGGCGCTCGCCTGCCGGATGTGGGGGCGGACGGCGCTCTATCAGAGCAGCGGCGCCTACGGATTCCGCGACCAGCTCCAGGACTCGATGGCCTTCCTGCACGCCGAGGCGGGCGTCTCGCGCGAGCACCTGCTCCGTGCCGCGTCACGGCAGTTCCTGGAGGGGGATGTGCAGCACTGGTGGCATCCGCATAACGGGCGCGGTGTCCGGACGCGGTTCTCCGACGACCTCGCGTGGCTTCCGTTCGTCGTCGAGCATTACGTCGGCGTCACGGGGGACACTGCGGTGCTCGACGAACAGGTGCCGTTCCTGTCGATGCGGCTGCTCGAGCCGGAGGAACACGAGGTCTACGACCTGCCGGAGGTCGTGGCGCAGCGCGCGTCCCTCTACGACCATTGCCTTCTCGCGCTCCGGCGCGCGTGCACGACGGGAGCGCACGGCCTCCCGCTGATCGGCATCGGCGACTGGAACGACGGGATGAACCGGGTGGGGGTGGAGGGGCGCGGCGAAAGCGTGTGGCTCGCCTGGTTCCTGATCACGACCCTGCGGAGATTTGCCGCGCTCGCCGATGCGCGCAGCGACGACGCGACGGCATCCGAGCTTCGCGCGCAAGCCGATGCCTATGCCGCCGCCGTCGAGATGCACGCCTGGGACGGCGCCTGGTATCGCCGGGCGTGGTTCGACGACGGCACGCCGCTCGGATCGTCGGAGAGCGAGGAGTGCCGGATCGATTCCATCGCGCAGAGCTGGAGCGTGATCTCCGGTGCCGGCGCGCCCGGGCGGCAGGCGCAGGCGATGCAGTCACTCGAGACGCACCTCGTGCGGGAGGACGCCCGCCTGCTCATGCTGCTGACGCCGCCGTTCGACAAGACGCCGCTCGATCCCGGGTACATCAAGGGCTACCTGCCCGGGGTGCGCGAGAACGGGGCGCAATACACCCATGCGGCGCTGTGGGCGGTGCTGGCGACGGCGCTCCAGGGCAACGGAGACCGGGCGCTCGAGCTGTACCAGATGATCAATCCGCTCACGCACGCCCGAACGCCGGCTGACGTCGCCACCTACAAGGTGGAACCGTATGTCGTCGCGGCGGACGTCTACACGGCCGAGGGGCACCTGGGCCGCGGCGGTTGGACGTGGTACACCGGGTCGGCAAGCTGGATGTACCGGATCGGCCTCGAGGGCATCCTGGGACTCGAAAAGCGCGGGAATTCCCTCCACATCCAGCCACGCGCCCCCGCCGCATGGCAGGAGTACCAGATCGAGTACCGCTTCGGTGGAAGTACCTACGCCATCACGGTGCGGCGAGACGCCGGCACGACGTCGGTCGTCGCAGCCGTGGACGGCACGGAAACTCCGGACGGAAGCATTCCGCTCGTCGACGATGGACGGCGGCACGACGTCGTGGTGCGCCGGCCGGCGACGTGACGCCCGCCGATCCGGGTCACGATCCGTCATGCCAGGTCAGGATCCGTCGTACTCGACCGACTGGTTCGGCGTTTCCCAGAGGCGGAGCCGGGTGAGGCGGGCAGGCAGGAAGCGCGGCGCAAGCTCGCCCCAGAAGGCCACGACCAGGTTCTCGGCGGTGGGCGCCGCGACGCCCGCGTCAATGACCCGCTTCACGGCCTCCCGCGCGACGTCACGCACGACATCGAAGTCGACCACCGACCCGGTCTCATCCACCGGGCCGGTGATCGATACTTCGAGCGCGTACGAAAGATCCCGTCCATGGTGGACGGCGTCGAACGTGACGCGGCGGATCACCGTGAGATTCACTTCGCGGCGAGCTTCTTCGCGATCTGCGCTGCGGCATCGCGATGACCTTCGAAGGCCGGAGCGACCTTCACGACGAGGGCCCGGAGCTCGTCGTTGCTGATGGCGGGCAGCAGGGTCGTCGTCACGGCATCGAGCACTCCCTGATGAAAGGCGACTTCGTGCGCGAGGAAGGCCTGGTCGAACTCGACGGCGGGCACCCGGCGCAGGCGTGCCATGGCTGCCGCGTGGGCCTTCGCGGCGCTGCTGTCCGCGGGGGGCGTCGGCGTGACGCCGAGCTTCGCGGCCAGATCCCGGCCCATCTGGCGAACGGCCTTGTGGTCCCGCATCAGCATCTGCCCGTAGTCGCGGACTTCCTGGCTTCGGCCACGCTCGACCGCGAGCGCTCCGGTTTCGATGTCCGCCGTGTTGGCTGCGTCGAATATGGCGACGATCGTCGCGTCATCGAGAGGGGCCGGCGTCGATACGGCGCCAGCCACGAGGGCGACCGATGCAACGCCGCCGAGGAGTGCAAGAATGGACCTGCGCATCATGTGTCTCCGAAAGGGTGAGACCCACGATACGCCCGAAAATGGAATAAGTCAAGGTTTTCCTTGAGATATTGGACGAATCAGTCCCGTATCGATAGATTCCCAGAGACCCGGGAGGCTCGATGCAGCTGCGCACTGGCGAAAAACGGTTTCTGGAAACCACACGCGGACAACTGGTTACGCTGCTCAGGCGGGGGCCGCAGCCGGTCGATGCGCTCGCGGCATCGCTCGGCCTCACACCCAACGCGGTGCGCGCTCACCTCCTCACGCTCGAGCGCGACGGGCTGGTCCGTCAGCGGGGCACCAGACGCGGCCAGGGCGCGGGGAAGCCGGCGACCCTGTTCGAGCTGCATCCCGACGCTGAGACCATGATGTCCCGCGCCTACGCTCCGGTGCTCCGCGCCCTGCTCGAGGAGCTCGCCTCGACGCTCCCGCCCGATCAGCTCGAATCGCTGCTCGATGGGCTCGGCCGTCGGCTTGCCGGCGAAAACCCCACCGGTACGGGGGCACCCTCCCGCCCGCGTGCAGAAGCCGCGGCGGACGTCCTCCGTTCGCTCGGCGGGCTCGTCGAGGTCGAAGAGCGGGACGGCCTGCCGGTCATTCGCGGCTATGGCTGCCCGCTCGCGGTCGCCGTCGAGCGGCGGCCCGAGGCGTGCCGCGCCGTGCAGTCGCTGCTGCGGGAAGTGGTCGGCAGCGAAGTGCGCCTCTGCTGCAGCTACGAAGAGCGCCCGAGCTGCTGCTTCGAGCTGCCCGCGGCATGAACGTTCCACGGATCACCCGGCGTAACCTCCTCCTGCGCGCGGGGGCCATCACGGCGATCGCCGGAATGCCTCGCCCGCTGCTGGCATTGGCCGGACTCCCGGCGAGTCCCGATGAGGAGCGGCTCGCGGCGTGGGTGGCGAAGCTTCGGGCGGAAGGATTGACGGCTCAGGATGTCGCGTTCGGCCGTGCCGTCATCCGCGCCGCCGAGCTCGCGATCGGTACGCCGTACGAGGCGGCTACGCTGGAGGCGTACCTGAAGAACGGGGGCTCGCCACGGCGCGAGCCACTCACGATTTCGCTGACGCGGTTCGACTGCGTGACGCTCGTGGAGGCATCGATCGCCGTGGCGCGGCTCGCCGTACGTCCCGGAGCCCCGGCGTGGGCCGACTTCGGCCGCGAAGTCGAGCGCATGCGGTATCGCGACGGCCTCCGAATCGGATACGCGTCGCGCCTGCACTATTTCAGCGAGTGGATCAGTGACGGCAGCCGCCGGGGATTGCTCAGTGACCTGGGACGGACCTTCGGCGGAATCCGCGACGAGCGGCCGCTTCGCTTCATGACCGAGCATCGCGACGCCTACCCCGCCCTGGCCGACGACGCCGCTTTCCTCGAGATCGGCGCGATGGAGCGGCGGCTCGACGGCGTACCGCGGTATTTCATCCCCCGCGCCGCCCTGGACGACGCCGCTGACTGCATCGAGACGGGCGATGTCGTGGCATTCGTCACGGGGATTCCGGGGCTCGATGTGACGCACGCTGCGTTCGCCTGGCGTGATGGGCGCGCACTCCGCGTGCTGCACGCGCCGCTCTCGGGAGGCGTCGTCGAGGTGACGCGGACGACGCTTCCCGAATATGTCGCCGCGATCCGGAACTGCACCGGGATTCTCGTCGCCCGGCCGCTCCGCGCCGCGTAGGCGCGTTCAGCTGGCCGCCTCGCGCGGCTCGCCCGGCGGAATCGTGCGCTTCTCCCGCCTCACCCGCACTGCCCCATCCTCCGGCTCGATTCCCTTCCCGCGCGCCGATGCCCACGCCTGCGTGAACTCCGCCCCAAGCAGCACGATGATCGACGAATAGTAGATCCAGAGGAGCAGCACGGCGAGCGATCCCGCCGCGCCGTACGCTTCGCCCGGGTTGCTCTTCCCGAGGTAGAAGCCGATCAGGAACTTGCCGACCATGAAGAGCAGCGCCGTGAATCCTGCCCCGACCCAGACGTCGCGCCAGGCGATCTGCGCATCCGGGAGCACCTTGAACATCACGGCGAACAGCAGGCCGATCACGAGCAGCGAGATGACGACATTGATCACGAAGAGGAGCGCGGAGGACATGCCGTCCGGCAGGATGCCGGCGATCCGGTCGCCCATGGCGGACAGCGCTGCGCTCACGGCGAGCGAAACGAGGAGGAAGAAGGCGATGGCCATGAGGAGGCCGAGCGAGAACACCCGCTTGCCGATGAACGCCCTGATGCCCCCGCCCTTCGTCTCCACCTCCCACGCACGGTTGAGCGCCTGCTGCAGCTGGAGCAGGGCGCCCGTGGCGCCGAAGAGGAGCGCGCCGATACCGAGAAGCGTCGGCAGCAGGCCTCCGTCGGGCTGGTCCGCCTCGGAAAGGATCGTCCGCACGCTGCTCCCGGCGCTCGGGCCCATGAGCGACTGAAGCTGCCGCTCGAGGCCACCGCGCACGTCCTCGGGATCCATGACCGCGCCGAGCACGAGGAGGAGGAGCACGAGCACCGCGGGAAGGGAGAACACCGTATAGTAGGAAAGCGCCGCGGCGGCGCTCATGCAGTCGTCATCGAGGAAGTCCCTGACGCCGCGCTTCACGACGCCGAAGACCCCGCGCTTCTCTCGTTCCATTGCATCGACCCCGTTCAGGACGCCCCAAGATGACGCACGCCGCTCCGCGAACGGGTGACGCGAGTCACGCGGTGGGGCTCTGTCCATCCGTCAGGCGCGTCCCATGGCGCGCCCCACACGGCCCATTCATATTCGCCGTTCGATGAGACGTCTCGCCGCATCGATTCGCCGCCGCCTCGGGGCCCGCCGCATCCCACTCCCACCCGGCCAGGCGGGTGACGAGCTGCGCGAGCGCGTGCTCGGCACCGCTCCCCGCCTCGAGCGCATCCTCTTCGAGAACATCCTGCCCTTCTGGTACCCGCGCGTCCTCGACCTGAAGCACGGTGGCTATCACCTGAATCACGGCCCCGACGGCACATCGCTCGGCCCGGCGCGGAAGAGCCTCGTCGGGACGGCCCGGACGCTCTGGTTCTTTTCCAGGATGGCACGTGCGGGGCACCAGCGCGATGCGATGCTGGAGGCGGCCCGGCACGGGTACGACTTCCTCGTGACGAGCTTCCTCGATGACCGGCACGGCGGGTTCTACTGGCACGTTTCCGAGGACGGCGCGGTGCCGCTCGATGCGACGAAGCATCAGTACGGACAGGCGTTCGCGATCTTCGCCCTCGCGGAATACGCGATGGCGACGGGATCCGAAGGGCCTGCACTGGTCGCGGAGGAGGCCTGCGAGCTGGTGGAGCTGCACCTGCGCGATCCGGAGCGCGGCGGATACTGGGACCAGCTCGAGCGGACCTGGGGGCCGGGGGCGCTCGAGCCGACCCGCACGCGAGGCGGCGCCAAGTATCTCGGCTCGATGCACCACCTGATGGAGGCGTACACCTGGCAGGCCCGGGCGCGGCCGGGGTCCATCGCAGCCGCCCGTCTCCCGGAGCTCATCCTCGTCTGTGCGAATGCGGTCGTCCGCATGCGGGAAGGCGCGCTGACCGACGCGCACCGACCCGACTGGTCGCCGCTCCTCGATGAGGAGCACGCGCGCGTCTCCTACGGTCACGACATCGAGACGATCCATCTCCTCATCGCCGCATGCGAGGCCGCGGGCGTCACGCCGCACGTGCTCTCCGGCCTCTATCGCGCGCTCCTGCAGAACGCGCTGGCGCACGGGCACGACCGGCGGAAGGGCGGCTTCCACTACATGGGGCCGCTCGGGAAGCGGGCGGATCGCCGCGAGAAGATCTGGTGGGTACAGGCGGAGGCACTGCTCGGTACTCTCGAGATGTACCGGATCACCGGCGATCGCGCGCCCGCCGAGACGTACCTCTCTACGCTGGGCTGGGTCGAATCACGGCAGGTGGACTGGACGCATGGAGAGTGGCACGCGACCGTGCCCCCGCGCGGCCGCCCCTACGGCAGGAAGGCCGACGCCTGGAAAGGGCCGTACCACTCCGGCCGCGCGGTCATTCACTCACTGGAGGCGCTGGCGGCGCTGAGGGCGCCACGCGACGGCGACCGATCGAGCGCTTGAGCATGGTGAACATGTCCTCCGCGCTCGCGTTCCAGTTGGCGGTGAGGTTCCGCCCGTGCCTGCGACGGCGGACGAGGACGTCCGGCACGCATTCGGTCACGATGCCCGCCTCCCGCGCCCGGAAGTGCCAGTCGGTATCCTCGCCGGTGCGGAGCGCCGGGTCGAACGGCCCGATCCGGTCGAACAGCTCCCGCCGCATGAGCATCAGCGGTGGACCATGCGCGAGATGCGGCTGCGCGAGCCACGTGTCCCGCGCCCGCTCCTCGATCTCCCTGAGCTCCGGCTCCCAGAAGTTCTGGAGGTAGCCGACGCAGAGGTCGATCGACGGATTGCGTCGGAAGCAGTCCATCTGCCGCTCGAGCTTGTCCGGCACCCAGAGGTCGTCCGCGTCCTGGAAGGTGAGCCATCCCCCGCGCGCTTCCGCCACGCCGCGGTTGCGCGCAGCCGAGGGGCCGGCGTTCGGCTGGAAGAACGTGCGGATCCTGTCGCCGAACCCCGCGAGGATGTCCTCGGTCCCGTCGGTGGACCCGTCGTCGACCACGATGACCTCGAGGGGTCGGTAGGCCTGCGCCAGGACGCTCTCGATGCTCGCGGCGACGAATCGTGCCCCGTTGTACACAGGGATGACGCAGCTGACGAGGTCCGGATCGTATCGGGTCACGAGGACGGCACCTCCTTCCGTCGGTCCTTGTTGCGCTTGAGCAGCGCGAGAAATTCGTCGCGGCTCTGCGGGGCGGCCTTCCGCGAGCGGTTGTTCGCGTGGATGCGGCGGCGCAGGAGCACGTCTGGCAGCAGCTCACCGCGCAGGCCGGCCTCCCGGGCGCGCAGGAACCAGTCGGCCGAATCGCCGTGGCCGAGCTCGGCGTTCATCGGGCCGACGCGGTCGAAGGCCGCCCGCCGCGCGAGCAGCGTCGGCGACACCCATCCCGCGATCGGCTCCGAACGCCGGTGGCCCCTGTAGCGGTCCGCCTCGTCCTGCATCTCCTCGACCCAGAAGTTCTGCACGTGCGCCACGCAGAAATCGAGCTCCGGTTTCGCGTCGAGCAGCGCCAGCTGCACCGCCAGCTTCTCCGGTGTCCACAAGTCGTCGGAGTCGTTGAAGGCGATGAAGTCGCCGCGCGCCACGCCGAGGCCGGTGTTCCGCGCGACGGCCGGTCCGGCGTTCGCCTGGCGCAGGCCGCGGACCCGGTCGCCGAAGCGGCGGATCACGGCAGGGGTTCCATCCGTGGAGCCGTCGTCGACGACGATGATCTCGAGCGGCCGATGCGCCTGGGCGAGGATGCTCTCGATCGACTGCGCGAGGTATGCCTCGCAGTTGAACACCGGGACGATGCAGCTCACCAGGGGACTGCTCATTCGGCCTCTCCGCGGAGCATGCGGCCGATCGCGTCGGGAATGCCCGGCAGATCGGATCCGAGCTCCAGCCAGTAGGTGGGTACCGATTCGACGAGCGCGGCCATCGTGTCGAAGCGGGCGCGGCCGGCGCCCAGGAACGGAAGCTGGAACAGTGAGCTGGGCGCGAGCTGCTTCAGCACGGCAACCTTCGACGCGGGGCGGAATCGCGTCTCGACGCGCGGCACCACGCGCGGAAGCGCAATGGCACGAATCGCCGCGCCGTTGGCGAATCCTTCCGGAAACAGCCCCGACAGAAGGACCATGTGCTTGTCTTCGCGCTCGAGCTTCCCCGGCATCGCGTGCGGCACGAGGTCGGGAAACCGCTGGAGGTGGTGTGGCTCGAAGTGGCTCGATGAATAGAGGCTGTGGCCGAACCAGGTGCCGTCGTCCCGCCGCTCGAGTCCGACATAGTCGTCGGCGAGGTACTGGTAGCCGGCCCGGAGGCACGTCACGGCCGTCGTCGTCTTCCCCGATCCTCCCGGTCCGCCGAAGAGCACGCCTTCACCGTCGCGGGCGACGAGACCGGCATGCACGGCCTGGATCCCGCGATCGCGCATCCAGAGGAGGAGCGACGCATGGAGCGGGCGGCCGAGCTCGTACTGGGTGAGCCGTTCCGCCGAGCTCACCCAGCCGGTCTTCGCGCTCGCCTGGCGGTCGGAGAGCGTCACCGTGCACGGGCTCTGCTGCTTTACGTGCCGTCCGCCGTCGTAAACCATCACGGTGCCGTGAGCGTTCGGGTCGCTCCCCTCGACGCAATCCTCACAGCCCACGCCTGTCGCCGCTTCGTCCCACAGGTCGATCGTGAGATCGGGCGCGGCGGCGCTTTCGGCAGCGCGAAGGTGGGCGAGCGGCCGGTCGTATGCGTCGCCGAGTGCGCGTCCGGCGAACCGCATCCGCACCGGACGTCCGGCGATGCGGTAGTCTCGCACCACGACCTGGTCCGGTTGGGCCGCGCAGGCCGCGCGGAACGCGCCCGACAGCCGCTCGTACGTGGCGACACCAGCCGCGCTGGAATTCATGCGATCTCCGCCTCGAGGGAGCCCGGCATCCTGACCCGTCGCACGCGCTCGCGGAAGGCGGCGATGCCATGGTGCCAGATCCGGTATGGGTAGAGCAGTGGAACCGGCAATCGCCGGCCGCGGTAGGCGTGACGCAGGTACGACGCCGAGGGGAAGAGCAGCCAGCCGAGTGCCCAGAGCCTGGGCCGAACACCTCCCGGGACGCGACGCACGAGTGCGAGCGCCGGCAGCCCGGCCCGAGCCCCGTAGAGCGCAATGTCGCGGGCGATCGGCGAGGCCTCGCGTGCCAGGCTGTCGAGCCGATCGAGCACCGCTCCCGGGATCGGACTCTCGAGCTCTTCCGCGAGATAGCGCAGCATCACCGAAACCGGCAGCGCAAGGCGCGCTGCTGCAGCTCCGCTGACGGCGACTTCCCAATCGATCTCGGGACCGCGATGGATCAGCAGCCATGCATCGATGACCCATCGAAGACTCCCGCGAACCGGGCTCTGCGACGCGCCGCCGCAGATGTGCAGGAGCTGGTCGGCGGCGCCGAGCGTCCGCACGCGCTCGCCGAGCAGGGCGCGCCGCTCGGCGCGACCGTGCATCCCGGGGAGCTCCGCGGCATAGTACGGATCGAGAAAGAGCGATGAGTGGATCTCGACCGGGAGACCCGACGGATGTACCAGGCGGACGCCGCCCGGCAGACGATCGGGATCGTCGGCCCGCTCCGTGAACCCTGCCGCCCGCGCGGCATCCACGGCGCGCTCGAGTTCGGCGGGCGGAACGAAGAGGTCGATGTCGTGGGTGTGGCGGCGGAACGGCTCCGGATACACCGTCTCGGCCAGCACGATCCCGCGCAGGAGGATCGCATCGACGCCACGATCCGCGAGTGATGCGATCAGGCTGCGCGCGAGTCGCCGCACGGTCTCGTAGCGAACCCGCTCGCGCGCGGCGGCCATGCGGAGCACCCGCAGGGAGTCGCCGCCGACGTGCGGTGCGCCATCGGCGTCCGCCGCCCTCGCTTCGAGCAACGGGCTCAGCGTCCGCAGCGCGGCCCGCTGCGGGGCCGGGAGGAGCTGCGGCCGCTCGAGCTCGGGCGCAATGCCGGCGAGCGCGCGGCGACCCGCTTCACCCCGAAGGAGCGCAGCGCGGAGCAGCCGCGTCTGCCCGCCGTCGGGCAGCAGCAGCGCGAGGCCCGACGTGAGAGCGGCCTCGCGAGCAGTCACAGCCATGGCGAGAGATTATCCGGCGACGGTCGCGTCGCCCCAGGCCGACTCGTCGAGCCCGGGCATCGGAGGATCGAGTGCGAGCAGGTCCGCCATGTCGGTGAACTTCTGCAGCGACGGCGTGGCGTATTCGGCCTGCATGCTCACGTACGGGACCGCAGCTGGAGCGGGGCGCTCGGCGACGACCAGAAGCTCCTCGGCGAGGAGGTCATCGACGACGGCGTCGACGTCGCGCTCGAGCATCTCACGCGCCACGTCGAAGCGCTCGGCGAGCGCGGAGACGGATTCCTCGCGGCTGCACCCCTGCTCGAGCAGCTCCCAGAGCGCGGCGCCTACGCCGTCCATGCTGTAATACGCTCCGGTCGCCAGGTTCATGATGATGGCTTCGCCATCGATCACCTTGCCGGTCACGTCGCCGCTCCGGAGCTGATATCGCACCGCTGCATCGGACATCGTTGGCCTCGTTTGAAGTTCCAGGGTTGGTACGTGCCCTGAGCAGAAAGCGGGCCTACGGAAGGGTTCTCCAGACGCCGAGGTCGCGCCGGCCCGTGTCGGTCGCCAGGCCGAGCGGCGCGCAAAGCGCGATCCAGCATTGGTATAGCGCGAGCGAAAGCGCCAGCCGCGCGCCGGTGCCGCCCCGTCGCCGGGCGCCGTCCGGATCGTCGGCTCCCTGCCAGACCCACTCCAGCGGCTCCTCCTCACCGGCCATCAGCCGCCTCAGATGTTGCGTCCGCGCGGCACCGGCAGCGAGCCAGATCTCCTGCAGGAATGCGCCGAGCCCGCGCTCCGGCCCGGTTCCCCTCGCGATCCCTGATACCGGTGTGAGCAACGCCAGCGCCGCCTGCGCCGCGCGACCGACACCGAGGCGGCGCACCAGGTCGGAAGGGACCGCGGTGCCGAGCAGGCGATGCGACAGCTGGAGCGACAGCGCCACCGGCGCACCGAGGCCGCCGCGCCTCGCTTCCGCAACCACGGCATCCCAGTCGATCGGGTGTGCCGCAATCACCCGGTCGAGATCCACCAGGCGGCGGAGCTTGGAGAAGTGATCCTCGGTGTTCTGCGAGGACAGGTGGAGCACCATGTGCTCGGCACACGGAACGCGCGCCACCCCGCCGCCGAACTCGACGCGCTCGGCGCGCGCGATGAACTCCCGCGCATCGAGCCGGTGGGTGCTCACGTCGGGCGTCAGCGCCCAGTGCAGCTCCGCTTCGAACCCGTTCGGGTGATGGAGCGGCAGGTGGAAGTGGTGATCGCGAAAGCCGTCGATCACCGCCTGCGAATCGGGCATCCGGTATCCGGCCGCCACGAGCCGCTCGACGACGCGATCCATTTCCGCGTCGGGGACGAGGAGGTCGAGGTCGCCGACCGGCCGCTCGACGGGATTGCGATAGGTCGTGAGGCGGAGCGCAGCGCCCTTGAGCAGGACCGGCGAGAGCCCCTCGCGCGCGAGGAGGGCGAGGACGCGATCGCGCTCCATGTCCCAGAGACGGGCCTGCTGAGCGAGGGTCCGGAGCGGCGCCGTGATCGCGCTCGAGGTCGCGGCATCGAAGCCATGCGGCGCGCGCGATCGGAAGGCGGAAAGCACCAGGCCCAGCACGCCCTGGCGCATCGCATAGGCGTGGAACGCACCGCGATCGGCCGCCCGCCCCAGCGGACGCAGCTGGTCGGAATCCAGCTGCTCGGACGCATCCCGGCGGCTGAGCGCGAGCGTGAGCTCGAAGGCTTCTCCGATCTTCATTCAGGCTCCCGGCGCGAATGACGCCCAGTTCCCGTGGCGGCGGTGCGAATTGCTCGAAATCGTTCGAATGGCCACGCACACGCCCCAGGCGGCGGTGGCGGCGGGCGTGGCGCGGACGAACTGCAGGAAACGTGCACGACGGCTCGCCCCCGATCGGCCCGCAGGGAGCACCTTGCCTCCGGCGTAATTAGATGTATATACATCTTTCATGGAGCCCCATCGTACGGCAGCCGCGGCCATGACGGCCGACTGTCTCTGCTTCCGCGCCCGCCGCGTCTCCCGCGTCATCACGCGCCTCTATGACGAGTCGCTGCGCCCCCTCGGCATCCAGGCGACCCAGCTCACCCTGCTCAATGCCATCGCCATGAGCGGCGAGCGTGGCGCCATGATGGGGCGGCTCGCCGACGTGCTCGCGCTGGACGCGACGACGCTCTCGCGGAACCTCCGCCCGCTCGTGGCGCTGAGGCTCGTGAAGCTCGCCCGCCCGCCGGGTGACCGGCGCGTCCGCCTCGCCCGACTGACGCCGGCGGGCGAGCGGCTCGTCGCGGAGGCGCTTCCCCTCTGGACGAGCGCCCATCGGCGGGTAGTCTCCATGCTTGGTCCGGAGGCCGCAGCGGAGCTGCGCGACCTGTTCGATGTTGCCGCGGCAGCTGCTGCCGACTCACCTCTCCCGGTTCCGGAGCCATCGCATGACGAGCACGATCCCGATTCCCCGAGTCGTCCCGCGCGACGAGTGGCTGGCAGCACGCAAGGCGCTCCTCGTCGAGGAAAAGGCGCTCACCCGCGCGCGTGACGCGCTGAACGCGCGCCGGCGCGCCCTGCCTGCGGTCGCGCTCGACAAGGCATACGAATTCGACACGACCCGCGGCCGCGCGGCGCTGGCGGACCTGTTCGACGGCCGCGGCCAGCTCATCGTCTACCATTTCATGTTCCTCAGGGACCAGCACCAGGGATGTCCCGGCTGCTCGTTCATGGCCGACAACCTGCCCCACCTCGCGCACTTCCATGCGCGCGACACGACGTTCGCGCTGGTCTCGCGCGCGCCGCTCGCCGAGATCGAGCCGTTCCGCGAGCGGATGGGGTGGACGGTGCCGTGGCATTCCTCCTTCGGAAGCGATTTCAACTATGACTTCCACGCGACGACCGATGAGGCCGTCCGGCCGGTCGAGTACAACTATCGCAGCAAGGCGGAGCTCGAGGCGCTCGGTCAGACCTATCACGTTCACGGCGAGCAGCCGGGCATCAGCGTCTTCCTGCGGGATGGTCATCGCGTGCTCCACACGGTTTCCTGCTACGGCCGCGGGCTGGACCTCCTGATCAATACGTACAACTGGCTCGACCTCACGCCGTTCGGGCGTGGCGAGGGGTGGGACGGCATGCCGGACGTCGGGGGCGCGGGGATGGAGTGGCTGCGGCATCATGATCGGTATGAGGGGCAGGAGGCAGGAGGGAGGAGGTAGTCGGCAGGCGCGGGGCGAAGTGCCGGGGTGAATCGGAGCGTGCGGGTTCTGCGTCAGGTGAGGTATCGCACTCGAGAGGGAGGGAGTCATGCAATACGTCGATGGATTCGTCATTCCGGTTTCGAGGCGGCATCTGGCGTATTACCGCCGGATCGCGCAGAAGGCGGGGAAGATCTGGAAGGAGCATGGCGCGCTGGCCTACGTCGAGGCGGTTGGGGACGATCTCAAGCCCAAGGGCATCGTCGCGACGTTTCCGAAGCACGCACGCGTGAAGGCCGGCGAGACGGTGATCTTTTCCTTCATCCTCTACAAGTCGCGCGCCCACCGGGATCGCGTCAATGCGAAGGTGATGAAGGACCCGCGGATGAACGCGATGATGGAGCAGGGCGCCAGCATGCCGTTCGACATGAAGCGGATGGTCTACGGCGGGTTCAAGTCGATCGTGGACCTCTGAGGCGCGGAGTGAGCGACGGCGCGGTCCCGCTCGAAGTGTCGGCACCGGCCACGCCGGGGCCGGCGGCCGCGGCCGCGCCCACGATTCCGCCACGAAAGTACGACCGTTCGCTCGTCGAGGGTCCCCTTCGCTCCGCGGTGTGGAAGCTCGCCTGGCCGACGATGCTGACCAACATCATCGGCGGGCTGCAGGGCATCGTGGACCACGTCATGGTCGGGCACTTCGTGGGCTTCGCGGCGAATGCCGGGATCGGCGTCGCCACCCAGATCTGGATCGTCATCATCGTCTTCATCACCTCGCTCTTCACCGGCATGAGCGTGCTCGTCGCGCGCTTCGCCGGCGCGGGCGACGAGGCGAAGGTGGACCGCACCGTCTACCAGGCGTTCCTGACCGCGATGGCGATCTCCCTGCTGATCATGGCGCCCCTCGGCTACTTCCTGGCGCCGTCGCTGCTCGACCTCGTCAATGCCGCACCGGAGGTCCAGCGCGAGGCGCTTCCGTACCTCCGCATCATGTTCCTGTTCAGCAGCGGGATGCTGCTCTTCTTCATGCTGAGCGGCGCGCTCCGATCCGCCGGGGATGCGCGGACCCCGATGGTGCTCGGCATCGTGATGACCGTGCTCAACATCGTGCTCAACGTGATCCTGATCCGGGGACTCGGCCCGATCCCGGCCCTCGGGACGGCGGGCGCGGCGCTCGGGACCGTCATCGCCGCCGGCGTCATCGGCGCGTATGCGGTCTACAAGTTCTGGCATGGCGGATGGGTCGTCTCGTTCCCCCCGGGGATGAGCCTTCGGCCCGACTGGCAGGTCATCCGAGCGCTCTTCCGCTTCGGCCTGCCGACCGGCATTCAGGGGATCGCGATGAACGTCGGCGGCGTGCTGATGCTCGCCTTCATCGGCTCGCTGGCGGAAAGCGCCGCGGCGCAGGCTGCGTTCGCCGTATCGTATTCCCAGCTCTTCTCCCTCATCACCTGGACGTCGGTCGGGCTGATGGGTGCGGCCGCCGCGGTCGCGGGGCAGAATCTCGGGGCCGGCCATCCCGATCGTGCCGACGGCGCGGTCCATGCCGCGGCCAGGATCGGGCTCACCGGAGCGGCGCTCGTCGGCGCATGCTTCCTGTTCTTTCCGGAGCAACTGCTCGCGGTGTTCGGGATGGACGAGCCCGCCGCGGTGCGCATCGGGACGCAGCTGCTCCGCGTGCTCAGCCTGTCGGGACTCTTCATCGCAGTGGCGCTCACGTACACCGGCGGGCTCCAGGGCACCGGGGACACGCGCAGCCCGCTCTACATCTCGATCATCTCGCAGGTCGTGATCCCGCTGGGCATCTGCTTCGTGATCCAGCGAACCGGAACGCTGCAGCCGCTGCACATCTGGTTCGCGATCCTCGCCGGGCACGCGACACGCTGCGTGCTGAGCGTGGCGCGCTTCAATCAGGGCCAGTGGCGGACCATCGCTGTGGACATCGGCCCGGGCGCGCGCTAGCCGCCGCCCCTCCTCGAACCTCGAACCAGGGAGCAACGGATGAGTGGAGTACGGGTACTCGTCGGAACGCGGAAGGGCGCCTTCGTCCTGACGGCGGACGGAACGCGGAAGAAATGGAACGTGAGCGGGCCGCATTTCGCCGGGTGGGAGATCTACCATGTGAAGGGCTCCCCGGTGAATCCCGACCGGATCTACGCCTCGCAGACGAGCGGCTGGTTCGGCCAGCTGCTGCAGCGCTCGGACGACGGGGGCAAGTCATGGGAGCCTGTCGGCAACGAATTCGCGTACGACGGTGAGACCGGGACGCATCAGTGGTACGATGGCACGCCGCACCCGTGGGAGTTCAAGCGGGTGTGGCACGTCGAGCCATCGCTCACGGAGCCGGACACGGTTTATGCAGGCATCGAGGACGCCGCGCTCTTCCGCTCGAAGGACGGGGGCAAGTCGTGGCAGGAGCTGTCGGGGCTTCGGAAGCACGGGTCAGGATCGCACTGGCAGCCGGGCGCTGGCGGAATGTGCCTGCACACCATCATCCAGGATCCGTCCAACCCCCAGCGCATGTACATCGCCATCTCCGCGGCCGGCACCTTCCGCACGGACGACGGGGGCACGACATGGAAGCCGGTGAATCACGGGCTCCGCTCGGAGTTCATGCCGGACCCCACCGCGGAAGTGGGCCACTGCGTGCATCGGATCGCCCTGCATCCCTCGCGGCCGAATGTGCTGTTCATGCAGAAGCACTGGGACGTGATGCGGAGCGACGACGCCGGTGATTCGTGGCACGAAGTCAGCGGGAACCTGCCGACGGACTTCGGCTTCCCGATCGACGTGCACGCGCACGAGCCCGAAACCATCTATGTCGTCCCCATCAAGAGCGACTCGGAGCACTTTCCTCCTGAAGGGAAGCTGCGCGTCTACCGGAGCCGGAGCGGCGGGAACGAGTGGGAGGCGCTCACGAAGGGCCTGCCGCAGCAGGACTGCTACGTGAACGTGCTCCGCGACGCGATGGCCGTCGACTCGCTCGACACCTGCGGCATCTATTTCGGCACCACCGGCGGCCAGGTGTACGCCTCGGCCGACGGAGGTGACTCGTGGAACTCGATCGTGCGCGACCTGCCGCCCGTCCTCTCGGTCGAGGTGCAGACGCTGCAATGATCACCGTGACGCTCCCGGCGCACCTCCGCACGCTCGCGCGCGTGGAGGGAGACGTGCGCGTCGAAGTGCCCGGAACGGTGACGCGGCGCGCCGTGCTGGACGCGCTCGAGACGGCGTATCCGATGCTGCGCGGCACGATCCGGGATCATGGCACCCTGAAGCGCCGCGCCTTCGTCCGGTTTTTCGGGTGCGGCGAAGACCTTTCGCACGAGCCCGACGATGCGCCGCTGCCACCGGCGATCGCCGACGGCCGGGAGCCGTTCATGGTGGTCGGCGCCATCGCCGGGGGCTGACGGCGCGTGGAACCGCGAGCGACCACGCGTCGTAGTGGCCCGATCTCGCATTGGGATTCCGCCATGCTCCGTACCCTGCTCCTTGCCGCAGCGGCGCTCACCGGCCTGGGATCGCCGGTCCGCGCGCAAAGTGGCGCGGCACCCGACCTGACGCGCCAGGTATTCGCAGCCGAGAGCAGCTTCGCGGCGACGATGGCGAACCGCGACCTCGAAGCCTTCGCGGCGTTCATTGCCCCGGAGGCGGTCTTCTTCGGGGAGACTCCGCTCCGCGGCCGGGACGCTGTCGTCGCTGCATGGCAGCGGTTCTTCGACGGTGCGGACGCCCCGTTCTCCTGGCGGCCCGAGACAGTGGAAGTGCTACCCTCCGGCACGCTCGCGCTTACCTCCGGACCAGTGTACGACCGGAGCGGCACACGCACGAACACGTTCACCTCGATCTGGCGGCTCGATCCCGACGGCAGGTGGCGGGTGATCTTCGACAAGGGGTGTCCGATCGACGAGTAGCGGCGCGCGACGCACGCCCCCCGCTTGACACCCGATCGGAAGATCCGCACATTGCCTCATCTACTGAGGCAATCATGACACCCATTCCCCAGCGACTCTTTCAGGGCACCCTCGATGCCCTGATCCTCCAGGCCCTCCGCGCCGGGCCACGCCACGGCTACGACATCGCCGCGTGGCTCGAAGCCACGAGCGACGCCGCCCTCAGCATCGAGGACGGCGCGCTCTATACCGCGCTGCACAAGCTCGAAGAACGCGGCTGGATCGTCGCGGAATGGGGCATCTCCGACAAGAAGAAGCGCGCGAGGTTCTATCAGCTGACGCCCGAGGGCCGCCGGAACCTGGTGACCCGCGTTCGCGAATGGGCCGCGTACGTCGACGCCGTGGATCGCATCCTCCGGCCGGCTGGCGGCGTGGCGAGACCGGCGTGAGCGAACCGATCTGGCGCCGCCTCCGGCGTCTCTACGGACCGGATCCGCGCGCCGACGTGCGGGACGAATTCGCGTTCCATCTCGAGGAGCGTACCGAGGCGCTCATGGCGACGGGGCTCTCCGAAACGGAGGCACGCGCGCGCGCGCTCGAGCGATTCGGAAACCTCGCGGAGGCGGAGGCCGCCTGCTCGGGCGTCGGCAGGCGCCGGGTTCGCCGGCTCCGGTGGGGCGAGATGCTCGGGGGTCTCGTGCAGGATTTCCGGTATGCGGCCCATGGCATCCGGCGCGCACCGGGGTTTGCCCTCGCCGCGATCCTGACCATCGCGCTCGGTATCGGCGGCAACACCGCCGTCTTCAGCCTCCTCAACGCGCTCCTGCTGCAGCCGCTCGACGCGGCGGATCCGGACGCCCTTGTGCGCGTCTACACCAGCGAGGGCCGCGAGCTCCGGACGCCCGCCGACCGGTTCGGCGGCTCGTCCTACGCAGACTACGCGGATTTCGCGAGCTCAGGTCTCCTGGCAGGACTCGCCGCACAGATGCCCTTCGGCACGATCGTTCAGCTGGACGGCGGGACCGCGCGATTCGAGGCGCGTGTGGTATCCGAGAACTACTTCGATGTGCTCGGCCGGCGGCCGGCGGTCGGCGGCTGGCGGCCGGAGGCGAAGCGCGGCCGCGCGCTGGAAGCGATCGTGAGCCACGACTTCTGGACCACACGGCTCGCGGGCGCCTCGGACGTGCTCGGCCGCACCCTCGTCGTGAACGGCAAGCTGGTGCAGATCGCCGGCGTCACCGGCAAGGAATTCGCCGGCGTAGAAACGTCCACCGTGAGCCTTTACTTCCCCTTCACATCGGCCCCGGTACTCACCGGCCGGCCGGGGATCCTGACCGATCGCGGAGACCGGTCCCTGAGGCTCCTCGGGCGCCTCGCGTCCGGGGCGACGGCCGAAGCGGCCGAACGCGATCTCACCGCGATCATGCGGACGATCGCGGTCGAATCACCTTCGAGCAATGCGAACCGGGTGGTGAGCGTGCGCCACGCGACGTCGATCGTGCCGCTCGAACTGGCCGGCGACGCGATCCTGCCGACCGCCGCGCTGGTCTTCGGGGCGACGCTCGCGATGCTCGCAATTGCCGGGGTGAACGTCGCGGCGGTCCTCCTCGCTCGCACCATCAGGCGCCGCCGCGAGCTGGCGGTCCGGCTTTCGCTCGGTGCGAGTCCGGTCCGGCTCGTGCGCCAGCTCGTGTCGGAGAGCGTCCTGCTCGCGCTCGCCGCGAGCGTCCTCGTGGTGCTCCTCCTTTCCTATCTGACGCCGATCGCCGCGCGGATCGGCGTCCCGAAATCGATGCAGCCCGAGGTGGACCTCACCGTTCTCGCCTATGCGATCGCGATGGCGCTCGGCGCCGGTCTCCTCTTCGCGCTGGCGCCGGCGCTCATCACGGTCCGGTCGGACGTCGTCGCTGCGCTCCGGGCGGGTGAGGCCGACTCGCGCCCGCGCGCCCGCGCCCAGCGCGTTCTGGTCGGCGCCCAGCTCGCGCTTTCGATGTTGCTCCTCATCATCAGCGGCGCGCTCCTGCAGAGCCTGGCGCGACAGCGATCGATCGATCCGGGGTTCGTCCCGGCGGGGCTCATCGTGGCGGAGCTCGTGGATCCGGCCGGTGTCGTCGACCACGCGCGCGAGCGCGCGTTCACGGATGTCGCGGTGAAACGGATCGCCGCGATTCCCGGCGTCACGTCGGTGACGGTAGCCTCCATGGCACCGCTCACGGGCGACGGGATGCGGAGCTCGATTCACATTCCCGAGCATGCGGAGGCGGGCGGTGAGAGCCCGGAAATCGCGGCCGTGACCGCCGCCCCGGACTTCTTCGCCACGCTCCGCATTCCCATCGTGCGCGGCCGGGAGCTCACCTGGACCGACGGCGATACGCTCGCCAAGGTCGTCGTCAATGCATCCATGGCTCGCCGATACTGGGGCACGCGCGATCCGGTCGGCAGCGTCGTGGAGCTCGGTGGTCGAGGGGGGACGGCCGCCGAAGTCATCGGCGTTGCGGCGGACGCGCGGTTCTACACGCTCGACCAGCCTCCCGTTCCGCTGTACGCCATCCAGCGGCGAGCCCGCGGCGGGACCACGCTCGTCATCCGCACCGACGCGAATCGCGACGTCGTCCTGGGCATGGCGCGCGCAGCGCTGACGCGATCCGACATTCCGCTCGCGCTCGCCAGCCTGCGCACGATGGACGATATCCTCGAAAGCTCGCTCCTCGTGTCACGTGCGATCACCAGCACGCTGATGGCGATCGGGGCGCTGGCCGTGCTCCTCGCGACCATCGGCCTCTACGGCGTCGTCTCCTACATCACTGCAGGACGCACGAAGGAATTCGGGATCCGGCTGGCCCTCGGCGCCAGCCGCACTTCGATCTCGCGCCTCGTGATCGGATTCGGCCTGAGGACGACGCTCATCAGCGGCGTCCTCGGAACCGCGGCGGGACTGGGCGCGCTGCGCGCGCTCGATGGCATGCTTCTCGGCGCCCGGGGATCACTCGCCGTCGTCACGGCGGTGTGGGTGGCGCTCGGCACCGTGACCCTGGTTGCCTGCACCCTCCCGGCGCGGCGGGCGACCGCCATACCCCCGGCCAGCGCGCTCCGCGCCGAATAGCCCCTTCGCGGGCCCGGACCCTCAGTGCGTCCCGCGCCCCACCTTCACCTGCACACCGATCTCGATGGCGGTAGCGCTCACCGCAGGGTTCTCGGGCCCGACCGGTGACCGCAACGGGCGCACGATCGGCTGCCAGACGTCGCTCTTGATGAGCGCGCCGATCACCGCCCCGGTCGCCGCGCCACTGAGCGGGTAACCGATCATGCACTGCGCGGGCGTCGGCGTGAGCCAGCCGGGATCCTCATTGGCACAGAAGAACCCAAGCACGACGCCCACTCCGCCGCCGATCAGTGCGCCGCGCCCGGCATTGCCGCGTCGGCCAACCCGCTTTTCCAGGCGGGCGAGCGTTGCGGTCGGGATCGACGCAGGGACCCACTCGGCGGCACCTCCCGTCATGCTCGGGATGAGGCGCTCGACCACGATGGTGTCGGTGCGCACGCTCACGATCCGGGCGACGAAGAGTCTGCTGCTGTCCTGCATGAACGAGTAGCGGATGCGATCACCGTCCATCGGGACGGGGGAAGGGCTCACGTGAGTGGGGGCGCAGGCGGACGCGAGCAGCGCAATGAATGCAAAACCACGACAGGACTGTGTCATACGGCCATCCTGTGAGACGTGCTCAAGACTTGATGCCTGATGGTGAGAGCGGCGTGAAGTCCACCTGAGACTCCGTTCACATTGCCCGTCGGACCTCGGCTGCCCGCTCGCGGACCGCCCGCGGCCATGTCCGCGGCACCCGGGGCGAGATCCCGCGCGCCCGGGGCGTTCCCACCGGTACGATCACCATCCGATCGATTCGGCTCCGGGAACCC